>NZ_CP091740.1:2515560-2830005 GCF_022014595.1 Solitalea lacus
CGATGAAGGACCTGTATTCCCTACACCAACTATTGGTATGTTGGGTATATTGGATAATAAAAAGTCCTTAACTACTTTAGATTTCAAAAACGAAGGTGATTTAATTTACCTTGTTGGTGAATCTAAAAATGACATTGCAGCTTCACAATACTTGGCGTCGTATCATAATATTGAGAAATATCCTGCTCCGTATTTTGATTTGGAAAAAGAATATGATATGCACCAAGCCATTAAAGGTTTAATTAAAGAAGAATTAATTGCTTCTGCACATGATGTTGCGGACGGTGGTTTATTTATCGCTTTATTTGAATCGGCTATGCACAAAGGCTTCGGTTTTGAAATTGAATCTGATGAAAGCGTGCGTAAGGATGCTTTCTTATTCGGAGAAGCTCAAGGCCGTGTTGTGGTATCAGTAAAACCTGAATTACAAGAACAATTCATAGAGTTCATGTCAACCAGCGGTGTTGAATTTAGCTTATTAGGTAAAGTAAATGAAAACCCTGAAATGCTTATTGATGGTGAATCATTTGGGGCTGTACCAGCGACTAAACATGTTTATGATAATGTTTTACATAGCTATTTAGGCGAATAACCTCAAAACATTAATATTATTTAATGAAAAAGCCTCGTTTATCGAGGCTTTTTTCTTAAAATAGGTTCATGATGTTTCGAAATACCATTATTATAATTCTTCTCTTAATTTCATTTCATAATTATCACTTATCAGCCCAAACGCTAAACGGCATTAAATTGCAAAATGGTGATTTGTTATTTGTGGATTTGGATTGCGGCCCACTTTGCGATGCCATCGAAGAGGTAACAATAAGCCACGGAAGTAATCACTTTTCACATATTGGTTTGGTTTATTTAAAAGTTGACACTGCATTTGTAATTGAAGCAATTGGGAATAGAGTGCAATTAACACCAATGGCTATTTTTGCAGATAGAACGGAACATAAAATTTGTATTGGCAGATTAAAACCATCGAAACAATATTTGATTACCCAGGCAGTAAAATTTGCTACTGATAAGTTAGGTACTAAATATGATGAAGCTTTTTTGTACGATAACGATAAATATTATTGTTCAGAACTAATTTACGATGCATTTAAAGCTGCAAATAATAAAAAGCCATTTTTCAAACTGGAACCCATGACCTTTAAAAAGCCAGGCAGCAATGAGTTTTATCCTGTTTGGATTGAATACTATCAAAAATTAAATATTAATATCCCAGAAGGAAAACCTGGAATAAACCCGGGTGGTATTTCTCGTTCTAAAAAGATTGTATTATTAAATTAATTGGGAAGTAATGTCAAAAGAGTATTTTCAGTTTAAACAGTTTAAGGTCTTTCATGACAAATGTGCAATGAAAGTGGGAACGGATGGTGTGTTGCTTGGTACATTAACAGAAACCCAAAACAGCAAACAAATACTTGATATAGGTACAGGCACTGGATTGATAGCCTTAATTTTGGCCCAACGAACGGATGCTCAGATTGATGCGGTTGAGATTGATAATGAAGCTGCAAATCAATCCGGATTTAACTTTTCCATATCTCCTTGGAGTAAACGATTGTCTTCTTTTCATTCTTCAATCTTCGATTTTAAAAACGATAAAAAATATGATTTGATCGTTTCCAATCCACCTTATTTTATCAATTCATTAAAATCAGAAGGGAAGAAAAAAGAAATTGCCCGCCATGTTGATGATGAATTCTTCCTAAACCTATGCAAAAAAATTGAAGAGTTTCTAGCTGATAATGGGACATGCTGGATTATACTTCCGGTTATTGAAATGGAGCATTTTACGAAAGAGGCTTTGAAAATGGGATTGAATCATATTAAATCAATTGAAATTCATTCATTTGATCATTCTCCTGTAAAAAGAATCATTCGTTCATTTTCAAGAGAAAAAGATATAGAACCAGAAGCCTATAAATTTATAATCTATGATTCTCCTGGAAAACATTCCTCACAATATAAAAATATAGCAAAGGATTTTCTCAGCATCTTTTAATCTCGTCTCTAGAATAAATGAAAAAAATCGGACTACTATCAGATACACATAGTTATATTGACGATGAACTCTTTGAGCATTTTAAAGATGTAGATGAGATTTGGCATGCTGGTGATGTAGGAGCTCCGGAAGTATTGGAAAAATTAATTGCCTTTAAACCTGTAAAAGGCGTTTGGGGAAATATTGATGGTAAAGACGTCAGAGCAATGCTCCCATTTATCAACAGATTTGTTTGTGAAGAGGTGAATGTAATGATGACCCATATTGGAGGTTACCCTGGCAAGTATATCCCCAAAATCAAAGCAGAATTATTAAAAGAACCAATTGACTTATTCATTTGTGGCCACTCACATATTTTAAAAGTGATGTACGATAAGCAATATGGCTTCCTCCATATGAATCCGGGAGCGTATGGTAAAGAAGGCTTTCACCAAGTTCGCACCTTACTTCGATTTTCAATTACAGGTAAACAAATACACAATTTGGAGATCATTGAGTTAAAAAGGCGGTAATTTTAACTGAAATGCACAAAACTTAAAAAATCCTTAACTTTTCGCATGTTCTTATACTTTTAGCTAAAGGTTTCAAAATTATACACAGAACCTATAAATAGTTTAGCTTATTTGCATTAAAATTAGGTGTACAGTATACACTAAGACTATTTTTAAAGCATCTGCTTATTTCTCTAAGCATAAAATTTGACTTAATTTCGAAGCACCATTTCAATAAACTTTATGACAAAAGTAATGACGCTTGGACAGTTTATCATTGAGCGCCAAGCTGAGTTTCCTTATGCGAAGGGGGAGCTTTCACGCCTATTACGAGACATTGGCATTGCTGCCAAAATTGTTAACCGTGAAGTAAACAAAGCAGGACTTGTTGACATTTTAGGCGAGGCTGGCACAATGAATGTGCAAGGCGAAGCCGTTAAAAAGCTAGATGTTTATGCCAACGACCAATTTATCTCTGCTTTACAAAGTGGTGGCGAATGTTGCCTCATCGCATCGGAGGAAAATGAAGATGTAATTCGCATTGACAGCGAGGTTTCTCGCAATGCTAAATACATTGTAGCCATTGACCCTTTAGACGGTTCTTCAAACATTGATGTGAATGTTGCCGTTGGAACAATCTTCTCTATTTATCGCCGTAAAACTGAAAGTGGTCCTTGCACCAAAGTAGATGTTTTACAAAAAGGTGTTGAGCAAATTGCTGCCGGCTATGTGATTTATGGCTCATCAACCATGTTAGTTTATACCACTGGACATGGTGTAAATGGCTTCACACTCGATCCATCAATCGGTGAATTTTGTCTATCTCACCCTAACATGCAGTTTCCTAAAACCGGTAAATTATATTCCTTAAACGAAGGTAACTATGTTCATTTTCCGGAAGGAGTAAAAAAATATCTTAAATATTGCCAGGTAGAAGATACAGAAACCAATCGTCCTTACACCTCACGTTATATCGGTTCAATGGTAGCAGATATTCATCGTAACATGATTAAAGGCGGTATCTTTATTTATCCTACTACAGCAAGTTCACCTAAAGGAAAATTACGTTTAGTTTATGAATGTAATCCTTTAGCATTTATTGTAGAACAAGCCGGAGGTAGGGCAACAAATGGGTTCAGTAGAATTATGGAGCTACCTGTTAAAGAAGTTCATCAACGTACGCCAATTTTTATCGGTTCAGAAGAAATGGTTAAAAAGGCAGAAGAATTTATGCGCGAGTATTCACCTGAATTAGAAGAAACACTGCAGATTGCAGAAGCATAATTTTTAACTTAAGCAAAGTAGATTCAATACTAAAGAGTTCGTCTTTATAAAGGCGGACTCTTTTTTTGTTTCATTTCTAACACACAGAATCTTTCAAACTTCTTAAAACTTTTGATTATCAATTTCACAGTACTTGTTCAGTTATAAAACCCATTAAAAAATCATAAATAATTGATAATTAGAAGATAATATTATTTTTCAATCAAAAATCATATTAAAAGTACATGCATTCCCTCGCATAGTCCATTGATTCAAAAGGTAATTAAGATGAAATTTGCATCAATACAAACAACTGATAATAAGACCATTAATAAATTTTCTTCATAGATACAACTGCGACACTCGTTGTCGTAGTTGTTTTTTAAAGTAAGAAACACAAAATATTAGCCATTGGCATAATTTAACCGAAAAACCAAGAAGGGCAATTTTACAATTGCCCTTTGTTCGTCTAAATAAATTACATTCTCATTTGTTTTCTTCCCATAAAAACCTAATCATTAAATCACAACTATTTGATAATGAATGTATAAAATTATAACTACACCAAAAATCGTGTGAAAAGTACATGCATTCCCTAGCATAGTCCATTGATTCAAAAGGCAATTAAGGGGAAATTTGCATCAGTACAAAAAGTTGATAATTAGACAATTAATCAAATTTTCTTCATAGTAACAACTGCGGCACTCGTTGTCGTAGTTGTTTTTTAAGTAAGAAAAACAAAATATTAGCCATAAGGCATAATTTAACCGAAAGACCAAGATCAAGGGCAATTATACAATTGCCCTTCGTTCGTATAAATAAGTTACATTCTCATTTGTTTTCTTACTATAAAAACCTTACCACTAAATATAAATACCTGATAATTAACATATAACGATTAGAATCACGGCGAAAATCGTATGAAAAGTACATGAATTCCCTTGCATAGTCCATTTGTTTGGGTGGTAAGAATGAGGATATTTGTCTTAATCCCAGTAGGGGATTTTAAAAGGAATAAAATAACCTTCTTTTCTTCATAGTTACAACTGCGGCACTTGTTGTCGTAGTTGTTCTCAAAGCTAAATACTTAATCCTTCTTTCAAAAAGAGGATTAATTTATTATACTGAAACACAAAACATTAGCCTTGTAAAAGGCATAATTTAATCAAAACCAAGAGCCTGGGCAATTGTAAAATTGCCCTTTTTCGTTTTTATCACTGGATAGTGCTTACACTCTCTTTATATTAAAATCGTCCTGATCTTTTAAAAAGGGAAATGCTCTACGCACAAATTCCAAGGTCTCACCAGATAGCTCTAAAGTAAACATATCTTCATCATGTTCTTTATGATATAACACAACGCCATCAGGAGCAATAATCATACTATTTCCGCTATGGTAAATTTCATTTCCATCATTACCAACCCGATTCACACCTACAACATAACTCTGATTTTCAATAGCTCTGGCTGGCAAAAGAGTTTTCCAATGCAGGGAGCGACGCTCAGGCCAGTTGGCCACAATCAGATATAAATCATACGGATTATCTTTTTTATTTCGAGCCCAAACAGGAAAACGCAGATCATAACAAATCATCGGGCATATATTCCAGCCCTTAAGATCAACCAATAGCTTTTTATCTCCAGCTGCATAGGTATCATCCTCTTTACCTAAACCAAAAAGATGCCGTTTATCATATGTTTCAAAACTGCCATCCGGACGCATCCAAACCAAACGATTGTAGAACTTATTCTGCTCTTCAACAATTATGCTTCCTGTTATTACGGCGTTCATATGGCCAGCCATTTCAGCTAACCATCTTACGGTTTTACCTTTGGCTTGTTCTGCCAACATTGATGCATTCATGGTAAAACCGGTACTGAACATTTCCGGTAAAATTATTAGGTCTGTTTTTTCTTTTAATGCAAGCATTTTTTGCCCCAACATTGATAAATTGGCATCAATGTTCTCCCAATACAATGCAGTTTGTATGATAGTTATGGTTATATTAGATTTCATGTTTATGTTATGATCATCAAAGAACCTTAAATTTTCATCAATCTTTCTACCGCTTTATTCAGTGTCTCCTCAGTTTTAGCAAAACAAAAACGGATTACTTTATGATCAGCTGAACTTGTATAAAAAACAGAAGTAGGAATAGTTGCTACACCAAACTCTTTTGTTATACGAACAGCAAAATCATAATCACCTTCATCTGAAATTTTGTTGTAATGAGCCGTCTGAAAATAAGAACCTGCCACTGGTAGCAAATCAAACTTGGTATTTTTCATTAAACCAGCAAAATAATCTCGCTTTTGCTGATACATCTCTTTTATACTTAAGTAATTATCAGGGATAGCCATAAAATCGGCGAGGGCATATTGAATAGGGGTAACGCAAGTATAAATTGCGAACTGTTGCAACTTACGAATTTCAGCCATTAAATAATCCGGACCTAATAAGTACCCCATACGCCAACCTGTAGTATGAAATGTTTTTCCAAATGATGAAACAATCAAACTACGTTCTGCCAGTTCGGGATATTTTGCAACACTATGATGAGTTTTACCGTCGAAAATAATATGCTCATACACTTCATCGCTCAAAATCAAAATATCGGTACCTTTCACAATCTTAATGAGTTCATCAATATCACTCTTACTCAAAACTGTTCCTGTAGGATTATGTGGAGTATTGAGCATAATCATTCGTGTTTTATGCGAAATCAACTTTTTTACTTTCTCCCAGTCAATTTTATAATCAGGAGGAGCTAGTTCGATAGGCCGTGGAATACCACCATGTACGCGGATGTTTGGCGAATAACAATCGTAAGCAGGCTCAAAAATGATTACTTCGTCACCATCTCTAATAAAGGCCTCAATTACAGAAAATATAGCTTGAGTACCTCCGGCAGTAATGGTCACTTCTGTATCTGCACAGTAATTTTTCCCTGTTAAGCTATAGGTCATTTCAGCTATGCGCTCGCGGAGAGGCAATATTCCTGCAGGTGGGGCATATTGGTTCATGCCCTTTTTCATATAGTCATTCACCAAACTGATTAATTGGGGCGAAGTAGGAAAGTCAGGAAACCCTTGAGCTAAATTAACTGCCTTATACTCAATTGCCAATCCCGTCATAACAGGAAAAATTGAAGCACCAACCTGAGGTAGTTTAGAATTAATTGCAATCATATTTTAGTAGCGTACAGAATTTTTGATTTCAAAATTTATCTTTACATCAACATATGCCAATGTTTAACGTAATGATTTTTATTAAAAGATTTTTAAAAACGTTGCCTAAACTATAAAAAACAAATTAAACAGATGAAAAAAGGATTTCTTTTACTTTACTGTGTTATTTTTTTATTCGGATGTACTTCAAATTCAAGCAAATCAAAATTGCGCAAAATTGCTTTTGTTGATGCCTTTGAAGATGCCACTTTAGCTCAAGCCAAGCAAGGCTTTTATGATGCATTGAAAAAAGGAGGATTTGAAGACAAAAAAAATATTGAAATTATTTATAGTAATGCACAAAATAATATCCCAACGCTTATACAATCTATAAATTATGCCGTTAGTGAAAAGGTTGAACTAATTGCGACTAATGCAACTTTGCCAACCATTACTGCAGCACAACGAGAGCGATCCATTCCAATTTTTATGATGGTTTCTTCAAGCCCTAAAATGGCTGGTTTAACTGATCAGGCTGGCAATCCGCCTGCAAATTTATATGGAGTATATGAAACTACGAATTACATAGACACGTCAGTTGCACTCATAAAAATCCTAAAACCATCTGTTAAACGCCTGGCCGCAATTTACAATCAATCAGAACCGCAATCTGTGGATGCCTACAATAGTATTGTTAAACAATCAAAAGCTTCGGGAATGGAATTGGTAGTTTTGCCTGTAAATAGCTCTGCTGAAACCCAATTGGTTGTTGAATCATTATTGTCTAAGAAGGTGGATGCCTTTTTTGCCTTACCCGACAATACTGTGTTTGCTTCCTTTGAAACCATTGTAAAAAGTTGTGACAAAGCCAATGTTCCAGTATTTACTAGTGAAGCCGGCTTGGTTAAACGTGGTGCTGTTGCAGCCTTTGGAGCAGATTTGTATCAATGGGGGTATCAATCGGGTGAGCAAGCCGTTGCTTATTTAAAAGATCCTAAAACAAGTAATCTCAAACCTGAAGTGGTGAAAGTTCGTAAGCGTGTATATAACCCAACTGTTGCTTCCAAATTCGGAATTAAAGTGGGTGAAGGGTTTGAGGAGGTAAAGTAAACTTTAATACAAGGACAATTAAACGAAATATGAAAAAGTTGAACCTACACTATTTACTATTTAGCATTTCATTTATAATCTTTAACTCTTGTACTACAGATAAGATTAAGGAAAAAATAAATAAAACAGGAGACGTTGCAGGGCAGGCTTTGGGAGAGTTTAGTAGTGGTGTAAAAACAGGTGTAGAAAAAGCTGTTGAACCTAAAATTGAAATAAATGCTAGGTTAAAAAAGGTTGGTATTGATTTTGGCAAAATGACTGTTTCCGGTGATTCATCTAATATTGACAATATTTTAACTGCCTATTTAATATTTAATGAAAATTATAAAGGGACTATAACTGCAAAAGCATTTGATAAAAACAACCTTGAAATGGGTAGAGTTAAAATAAACATTAAAGGTATTAAAGATGAAGCAAAGTATGTTGATTTTCATTTTGATAAAAGAACAGACATTGCAAATGATAGTAGATTAACATTGGAATAAACTAAATATCAACGGTATTTGTTCTGTTAAGCATTTCTTCCTCTTCATAAAACCTTTAAATTATAGATTATTAAGTCTATAATAATTAATTATAGTTTAATTAGACTATAATTTTACTTTATAGATTAATTAATCTATATTAGAGTGATGATTTATGCAGTACTAACAGCAGATATTGTAAATTCAACTAGTTTGGATAAAGCCGACAGGGAACTTTTATTGAATACACTAAAAGGATTATCAAGCCAAATCGACGGAATTGAATTTCATATTTTCAGGGGAGATGCCTTTCAAGGTTTAAGTGAGAAACCTTGGCTAGCCTTAGAACAATGTATTAAAACTCGCGCTTATCTTCTAAAAACAAACACATCATCACGCTCGGTGTGTTTTGATGCACGAATGGCTATTGGACTGGGAGGCGTTAGCCTCAAAGCTGAGACCATTGAAGAATCAGACGGGGAGGCTTTCCGAAACTCAGGTCAACTTCTGGATGAAAAAAGCTCTAAAAGGTTATTATTTAAAAGTCCTTGGGAGGAGATTAATGCCGAAATGCAAGTACTTTGCATATTACTCGACGTAATTATCAATAAATGGACATTGGCGCAAGCAGAAGTTATCTGGGAACGTTTAAATGGGTTTAACCAAATGGCCATAGCCCAAAAGCTTGGGATTTCACAAGCCTCGGTAAACAATCGCCTAAAATTAGCTGAATTTGATGCTTTACAGACTGTATTAAACCGCTACCAAACAATTATACAAGCAAAAACTAAATCCAATGCATGATTTATTTACCTATGAACAAGGGTCTATTTTAGTTAGATTATTAATTGCACACCTATTGGTTGATTTCGTTTTTCAACCCAAAAAATGGGTACAACATAAACAAAGCATTAAAGCCTCAACAGGCTTTTTATATTTACATGGATTTCTTTCAGGACTAATCTCTGTTCTTTTATTGGTAACATTAGGAGGAAAGGTAGTAACCGCAGGAATTATTTTAGCCATTTCACATACCTTAATTGATTACTGGAAGGTTCGCCAACACAAATACAGCTTATCAATCTTCCTTATTGACCAACTACTTCACCTTGTTGTTATTCTAATTGTTTGGCTTTGGTTAATTAAAGGTTGGGGATTATTCATCAACATCATCATACAACAGTTAAGTAATTTTAAAATCATACTAATCCTTGCTGCTTACCTAATGGTGATATGGCCACTGGGCATCATCATTAATATAGCTACAAAGCACTGGCGCGAAAAAATCAATGATGACCTGGCAAGTTTGGAAAATGCCGGTAAGTGGATCGGTATTTTTGAGCGTATTATGGTGCTTACTTTTTTGTTAATGCAACAATTCGAAGGCATAGGATTTCTGATTGCTGCCAAATCGATATTGCGTTACAGTGATCAGGATACCGATAAGAACAAAGCTCGAAAACAAACCGAATATGTGCTTATTGGCACATTAATCAGCTTTTCATTAAGTATACTAATAGGAGTGGCTATAAACCTACTTTTAAAATAAAATCAAGTATTCTATCTATTTAATTACTTTAAATAAAAAATTAGAACTATTTAATTCTTAACGCTTTATCAATTTGATACATCAAAATTGATTTAATAGGAGGGATGAAACCACCGACAATGAATTGAGTTTTACCTTGAGGAGTAATAATGAGGTTAGTTGGAAAAGTGCCTATTTCTAACTCTTCAATCTGCTTCTCCGCATCAACAACTTGCTGGTAATTAAATTCCCTCTTTGCTAAAAACAGTTCGACCTTTTCTTTTTTATCTGTTGAAAAAGCCAGAAAAACCACATTCGGATTCTGTTTATAATATTCAGCTATTTCGTTCAATTCGGGTAATTCCTTTAAACAAGGTGCACAGGTTGTAAACCAAAAGTTTACAACAATTACCTTTCCTTTCAACTGTTCAAAACTTAAGGATTTTCCATCTAGCGTTGTAAACTGAAAATTCGGAACCCGAACATCCTTTGTGAAAAAGCGATTGGGAGTCATTATGGCTGTTAATGCTGCGTCTTTTTCCTCCAGCGAGTTTTTCTGCAATTTAATTTCAGTAAACTCGCCTGCATCATTTTGAACGTTCTGCATTTTATAATCACCTGTCAACAATAAGTAACTCATTTCATCATAAGAAATAACCTTATTATTAGCGTCTTTTATTATAATCTCCTGTTTCTTTTGTTGCCCGCAACTTAAAATCGGCACCAACAAAAGCATCAACAATAATGTTCTCATTATTATTTTGCGTGGTTAAGATCTAAAATACAGCGTTCATTATCCAAAAGACTAATTTCATCATCCAGATTTTCGAAAGCCTTTATATTATCAAACTCATGAGCATAACGCTTTTTTATTTCCCTTCTTTTAATTGCTTCAATAAAACGTCGTAATTGCACATGGTTTTCCAATATCAGTCCTGGCACCTGCTTAGGTTTATTAGTATCCTCATCTTTAGCTACCATTGTAAAATAGGAGGTATTTGTGTGTTTCACCTCACGTGTTTTTACATTTTCACTTTCAACTCTTATCCCCACAACCAAAGAGGTATTACCCACATAATTAACAGAAGCATGCATTGACACGAGATCACCCACCTCAACAGGCGCCAAGAAGTTAACTTCATCAACCGAAACTGTTACACAATAAGTACCTGCATGACGGGAAGCGCAAGCATAAGCAACTTTATCCATCAATGAAAGCAATATCCCACCATGAATTTTCCCTCCAAAATTAGCGTAAGATGGGATCATCAATTCTGTAATTGTTGTTTGAGAATGTTTAACTGAATAAAACTCTTTAGGATTGTTTGGTTTCATTAGGATGTGTTATTTTAAAATTCCTTTTATCATTCTGTCTTTATCGTACAGGTCTTTTCTTACTTCAACATTATAAAAACCTGCGGCTTCCATAACAGCTTTAGTTTCTGAACCAAGCACTTCATTTATCTCAAAGTAAAGGCTACCACCTTTTTTTAAGTATTTAGAAGCATAATCGGCTATGGCCTTATAAAAAATCAATGGGTTGTTATCTGTTACAAACAAAGCCAGGTGAGGTTCAAAATCCAATACATTCTTATGCATTTTCTCCTTTTCTAGCTCTCTTACATACGGAGGATTACTAACAATAATGTCAAAGGAGTTTGGGGTCGAAGCTTCGGCATTTAGTATATCCTGATAATAAAACTGCACTTCCGCTTTATTTAGTACTGCGTTTTGTGTTGCCGTTTCCAATGCGTTATAAGAGATATCCAGTCCACTTAATTTAGCATTAGGTAAATTCTTCTTTAAAGCGATTGGAATACAGCCGCTACCCGTACAAATATCTAAGATGTTTAAATCACCAGCTTTATTGTATTTTAAATCGGCCAATATCCAATGCACCAATTCTTCTGTTTCCTGACGAGGAATTAGTACGTGTTCGTTCACCTTAATTCTACAACCATAAAATTCAGTTTCACCCAAAACATATTGTACCGGTTTTGCTGAAAGTAGCTCTTCAAGTATCATCTCTAAAGAGATAATTTCCTGTACATTAAGTTCTCTTAGACCCTTCATAGACAGCTGAGTCTTATTCACATTCAATACGTGCATTAACACTAATTGTGAGATACTTTTAGCCTCTACCGTATCGTATAAATCAACTAATTTTTGGCTAAGATGACTTTCAAAGTCTTTTACTGTTGGCATAAAGCAAAGTTAACATTCCCTAAATCATAATTTCGCCTAAACCGATAGAGTATTATCAAGTTTCTTATTTTTGCAGTCTGCATGAATGAACATCAACTTTATATTAAGCGCTGTATTGAACTTGCGCAAACCGGACAGGGAAATGTAAGTCCGAACCCTATGGTTGGATCGGTAATCGTGTGTGATGGAAAAATTATTGGTGAAGGCTTTCATGAAAAATTTGGACAGGCACATGCTGAAGTGAATGCTATAAATGCCGTACTTAAGCAATATAGCAATGCTTCTGAATTACTTAAACAATCAACCATTTATGTAAGTTTAGAACCTTGTTCTCATTATGGCAAAACTCCACCCTGCGCTGATTTGATTGTCAAACACCAAATTCCGCGCGTGGTTGTGGGTTGTATTGATCCATTTGAAAAAGTAAGCGGAAAAGGAATTGAAAAACTAAAAAGCCATGGCATAGAAGTAATATCAGGTATTTTAGAGAAGGATTGTTTATCGTTAAATAAACGATTTATTACTTCACAAAAACAAAAACGTCCTTACATTATCCTGAAATGGGCCCAAACTTCCAATGGTTACTTTGCTCCTAAAGATGGCTCTCAGTTTTGGATTACAGGCAAGCGAGCTATGGAACTTGTTCATAAATGGCGTAGCGAGGAAGATGCCATTTTAATTGGTTCAAGAACTGCTTTAATTGACGACCCACAACTTACAGTAAGAGAATGGATTGGCAGGAACCCAATTAGAGTTGTAGTTGATAAAAATCTTAAACTTCCTTCAACCTTAAAGCTATTTGATAAATCAGCTAAAACAATAGTTTATAACGAACAAAAAACGAAGGTGTTTGACAATATATATTACAATCAACTTGAGTTTAATGAATATTTACCCCAGTTTATGATGTATCAATTATACTTACAGGATATTCAATCTGTGATTATTGAGGGTGGAGCTAATCTTTTAAATCAATTCATTAAATACAATTTATGGGATGAGGCCCGTATTTTTACTGGAGATAAAGTTTTAACTGATGGTATTGTAGCCCCAATTTTATCAGGTAAATTAATCTCGAAGGTAAACGTGGGCAATGATGAACTTCGGATTATTTTTAACGAATCCACACAGTCTTAATCGATTAAAAACTTACACATTATCACCAATAATTAATGCTTTTTGAAGATACATATCAAACTATAGAATTACCATCGGAAGGGATTTTTCGAGACAGAGGCAGCAAATTCATTGCATACGCATATCCCATAAAAACAGAGGATGAAGTAAAAGAATGGCTGCAAAAACTAAAAAAAGAGCACCCAACAGCCCGACATTATTGCTATGCCTGGCGTTTGGGATTAGACAGAACGGTTTTCAGAGCCAATGATGATGGTGAACCCTCTGGTTCTGCCGGAAGACCTATTTTAAACGTATTACTTTCAAAAGATTTAACCAACATTGTTGTATTTGTAGTCCGGTATTTTGGAGGAACCTTATTAGGCGTTCCTGGGCTGATTAATGCCTATAAAACAGCAACCGTTGAGGCCTTAAACAATACTAAAGTTATTCAGCGAACAGTAAACGACACTTACCGCATTGATTTTGAATACCTACAAATGAATGATGTTATGAAAGTAATGAAAGACGATTCCGTAGTGATTCTAATTCAACATTTTGATAATTCATGTACTATTGAATTTGAGTTAAAAAAATCAGAAATAAATCGAATCATAGGTAAACTAGAGGATATAGAAAGCATTAAGATTCAATACCTACGAACAGTATAATTACAATTTCTAAATCGTAAATTTATTAAGTTCATAACCATTTTTAACATATCCCTAAACCCAATCGAGCAATATGCGTAAAGAATCAATTTCTTCAGCGTATATCCAACAAATAACAACTAATATGAAAGCCTTAGTATTAAACGGATTAAAAGAACCTCTAACGATAAAGGAAGTTGAAAAACCAGTATTAGAGCCCGATGAAGTACTTGTAAAGATAAAGGCTGCGGCTTTTAACCATAGAGATAAATGGATACAGGAAGGCTTATATTCAGGAATTAAATATCCTATAATTTTGGGTTCTGATGGATCCGGCATTGTTGTTGAAACTGGTCTTAATGTTGATAAAGATTGGCTAAACAGGGAAGTTATTATTAACCCTTCATTCAATTGGGGTGATAATCCTAAGGCGCAATCAAAAGAGTTTAAAATATTAGGTCTACCCGATAATGGAACATTGGCTGAATTTGCACTTTGCAAAGCCGAATATCTCTATAAGAAACCATCGCATCTAAGTTTTGAAGAAGCCGCAGCTATACCTTTGGCAGGCCTAACGGCTTTCAGGGCAATATTTACAAGAGCTCAATTAAAACCAAGAGAAAGAGTTTTGATAAATGGAGTAGGTGGTGGAGTGGCTTTGTTTGCCATGCAATTTGCCGTTGCCGAAGGATGTGAGGTTTATGTTACCTCAGGCTCTAATGAGAAAATTGAAAATGCCAAGTTTTTAGGCGCTTACGGAGGTGTAAACTATAAATCAACCAATTGGGTTCAGGATTTGAAAGAACTAGCAGGTGGTTTTGATGTGATTGTAGACAGCGCTGCCGGAGAGGGTTTTAAGGAGTTAGTAGAATTAGCTAATCCTGGTGGCCGAATCGTGTTTTATGGTGCTACCAAAGGAACAATTAAAGACTTAGATCCAAGACGCATTTTTTGGAAACAACTTAACATTTTAGGATCAACAATGGGAAATAAGACTGATTTCGATTCTATGATTCGCTTTATTGAACAACACAAATTGTTACCGGTTATAGATAAAGTATTTCCTCTTGAGGAGGCAAATGACGCTCTTGACCGGATGAAAAAAGCAGAACAATTTGGAAAAATTATAATAAAGATAGAGTAGTCTTCTGTAAAGGGCCCAATTATTTACAGGTTGAAAACAATTAAAGAATCAATTTATGTAAATCTATATATATTACTGATATACAATTTATTACATAAGCAAAAAGAATTTTATTTGGCTAATTAAAACATAATTTATTTACCATCGAACTTTAAAGTTTTTTAAGTAGATTAAATAATTAAATAAATAGACTATGAAAAAAATTACGTTCTCGCTCTTAATACTGTTTATCAGTATTTTTCCATTGCATAAAAGCTATGCACAGGATACCAAATCTCAGATTGAAGTTACCAGAAGTGCCTTACAAACTATGAAACAGGACGTCATTGCACAGGTAATGAATTTATCCGAAGACCAGTCTGCCAAATTTTGGCCCCTATACAAAGAGTTTCAAGCTGCAAAAATTAGCTTAAATGATAAAAGCATTAAGTTGATTGAAGACTACGCGAAATCATACGATTCCATTTCTGACAGTCAGGCCAATACCCTACTGAAACAATATCAAGTAATTCAAAAGCAGTATTTAGATCTTGAAAACAAATACATCAAACGTTTTCAAAAAGAATTACCAGGAAAACTTGTGACAAAATATTTTCAGGCCGAGCATAAACTGGATGCAGTAGCTAGGTATGACTTGGCAGGTACCATTCCATTAGTTAAGTAATTTAAAGTAAATATTTATATACGTTTCTTTTTTTTGTATAAGAAATGTAACTTTGCGCCTTAATTAAATTTTTGTTAAACGCTTTAATACCATTCAAGAAATGTATTTAAGTTCAGAAGTAAAAAAAGAAATCTTCAAAAAACACGGTCAAAGCGAAACCAATACTGGTTCTGCGGAAGGTCAAATTGCGTTGTTTACTCACCGTATTAAACATTTGACTGAACACTTAAAGAAGAATAAAAAAGACTTTGGTACGCAGTTAGCCGTTCAGAAACTAGTTGGTAAACGTCGTTCACAATTAGATTATCTAATGAAGAAAGACATTGCTCGTTACCGTGCAATTGTAAAAGAACTAGAATTAAGAAAATAGTTTAAGATTTATCATAAAGAGCCGTCTTTTTATTTTGACGGCTCTTTTTGTTTTACTTCTCCTTTAGATTTAAGAGCTTAGAAACCCAATTACGCAGCTCTTTATCATTAAACTCAGCAATCAAAAAGTCTAAAAAATATAAATCGCGATTAACCTAATAAGTATTGAAGTTTTACTTATTTTTAGTCGCAAATAAGTTGTAGAAAAATAAATATGTCGCAAATTGGAATTACAAAAACGTTTGATATTGGTGATGGAAGACTAGTATCAATCGAAACAGGTAAACTGGCAAAACAAGCTGACGGCAGTGTAGTGGTAAAAATGGGTGATACCATGTTATTGGCTACTGTCGTGTCAGCAAAAGAGGCAAAGCCGGGAACCGACTTTTTACCTTTGTCTGTAGATTATCAAGAAAAATATGCATCTGCCGGTCGTATCCCTGGTGGATTTTTACGTCGTGAAGCTCGTCTTTCTGACTATGAAGTGTTAATTAGCCGTTTAGTTGACCGTGCACTACGTCCATTGTTCCCTGATGATTATCATGCTGATACTCAGGTAATGATCAGCTTAATTTCTGCTGATAAAGATATTATGCCAGATGCATTAGCTGCATTAGCTGCTTCTGCAGCGATCACTATCAGTGATATTCCATTTAATGGTCCAATCTCTGAAGTTCGTGTTGCTCGTATCGATGGTAAATTTGTTGTAAACCCTACCATCAAAGAACTTGAATTAGCTGATATGGATATCATGCTTGCCGGTTCTGCCAAAGACATCGTAATGATGGAAGGTGAAATGAAAGAGTGTTCTGAACAAGATATGATTGAGGCTATTAAAGTTGGTCACAATGCTATCAAAATTCAAGTTCAGGCTCAATTAGAATTACGTGAATTAACAGGTAACAAGCCTAAACGTGAATATAATCACGAAGACAATGATGCTGATCTTAAAAACCGTATCAGAGAAGAACTTTATGCTAAAATTTACGAAGTAGCTAAAGGTGGTAGCGGTAAAGATGAACGCAGTGTTGCTTTTAAAGCTGTACTTGATGCCTTTATTGAAAAGGAAACTGCTGCCAAAGGCGAAGAAGGTCTTGATGATGTGACCTTAATGTTGATTAAACGTTACTACCATGATATCGAAAAAGAAGCAATGCGTAATATGATTTTAAACGAAGGAGTTCGTTTAGATGGTCGTAGCGTAACTCAAGTTCGTCCTATCTGGTCAGAAGTTGATTATTTACCTGCTGCACACGGTTCAGCTGTGTTCACACGTGGTGAAACTCAATCTTTAACAACTGTAACATTAGGTGCTAAAGATGATGAGCAAATGATCGACGGAGCAATTTTCTTCGGTTACAACAAATTCTTATTACACTACAATTTCCCAGGTTTCTCAACTGGTGAAGTTCGCCCTAATCGCGGTCCAGGTCGTCGTGAAGTGGGTCATGGTAACCTTGCCATGCGCGCATTGAAACAAGTATTACCTGTTGAAGGCGAAAATCCTTATACCATCCGTATCGTTTCTGACATTTTAGAATCTAACGGTTCTTCATCAATGGCAACGGTTTGTGCTGGTACTTTAGCATTATTAGATGCAGGTATTAAGCTTAAAGGTTCAGTTTCTGGTATCGCAATGGGTTTAATCTCAGATAGTGAAACCGGTAAATTCGCTATTTTATCAGACATCTTAGGTGATGAAGATCACTTGGGTGATATGGACTTTAAAGTAACCGGTACTGCTAATGGTATTACCGCTTGCCAAATGGACATTAAAATTGATGGTTTATCCTACGAAACATTAACTCAGGCATTAAACCAAGCTCGTGAGGGCCGTTTACATATCTTGGGTGAAATGAATAAAACCCTGTCAGAGCCTCGTGAAGATTACAAACCACATGCACCACGTATTATTGAAATGCTAATTCCTCGTGAATTCATCGGTGCAGTGATTGGCCCTGGAGGTAAAGTAATTCAGGAGATGCAACGTGAAACCGGTGCGACTATCAACATTGAAGAGGTTGGTGAGTTCGGTAAAGTGCAAATTTTTGGTACTGAAAAAGAAAGCGTTGATAAAGCTACCGCAAAAATTAAAGGAATCACTACAGTTCCTGAAATTGGTGAGGTATATGAAGGTACTGTTAAAAACATTCAACCTTTTGGTGCTTTTGTTGAGATTTTACCAGGCAAAGATGGTCTATTGCATATTTCAGAAATTGACTGGAAACGCTTTGAAACCATGGATGGAGTGTTGGAAATAGGAGAGAAAATTAAAGTAAAATTGCTTGATATCGACAAGAAAACAGGCAAATTAAAACTTTCACGTAAAGTATTAATTCCTCGTCCAGAACGTCCTGCTGGCGAAAAAAAGGAAAACAATCACAGTCAACCTAAATCAGAGCAATAATTTAGGATTGCTATAGAAAAAGGCTGCTTCCATATGGAAGCAGCCTTTTTCTATATATAGGATTGATAGGAATATCATTGTTTATGTAAATGTAATATCCTAAACATGAAGGCTAAAAAAGCAAAAGGTGCATTTTCATGCACCTCTGCCAAAAAACTAACACAACTAAAAGCTCTTTAGTAATAAAAGTTGACACTTATTACGCTTCCTGTAAAATTTGAATAGGGGTATCTTTTTGATTATGCAAACCTTGATCGTAGAAGATTACTTTACCTGTTTCTACATTATACAATCCACCTACCAATGCAATTTCACCATTAGCAATCATTTCATCCAAAATTGGACTCATCTGACGAATTTTCTTCTTGGTGGTGAAAACATTTAAGCGGGTAACATTATTAACAAAATCAACATTCTTAGAATTTCTGTTATTTATTGTTACAATTTCGGCATCTAGTGCAGGTTTAACTTTGCTTAGTAAAGCTGTCAAATTCCCCATATCAACACAATCACAAGCCCCTTTAATAGCTCCGCAATTTGTATGACCCAGTACAACTATGATTTTTGAACCTGCAACTTTACAAGCAAACTCCATACTACCCAGAATATCATCATTTACAATATTTCCAGCAATACGAATACTGAAAATATCACCGATACTTTGATCAAAAATTACCTCTGATGAAGTTCTGGAGTCAATACAGCTTAAAATTACAGCATGTGGGTACTGCCCATGAGAAGTAGTATGCACCAAATGGGAGTGATTTCTATTTAAACGACTGTTATTTACAAATCGTTCGTTACCATCTTTCAGGATCTGCAAAACCTGCTGATGAGTAAGCTGGGATTGTGTTTCTTTAGTAGGAGCGCTACTTATAAAGCTTACATTATTATAATCTTTATATTCATCCTTAAAACCTACAAGATTAAGTTGAATATTTCTATCAGGTGCTTTAACATCCTTAAACTCTTTAATTAATTCTATAACATCAAAATCAATATAAACAGATTTTGAGGCATCAATAACCACATTGCTGTTATGAGGAATATTTTCAAGAGTTAACAATAATGATGCTTTATTTAAGAATGACACTTCTTCCGAAAGCTCTACACGGATAACCTCTCCAACATGGAATTGTTCCTTTTTGAAGAAATAAGCATTACGCAAGTTCTTATTTAAAATACTCAATGCAGAAATGGCAATACCTATTGCAATACCAATCAATAAGTCTGTAAATACAATGGCCACAATGGTAACAACAAATGGAATGAACTGTCCCCAACCATTGTTGTACATCTCTTTGAACAGCTTGACCTTGGCAAGTTTATAGCCTGTCATAATTAGTATAGCTGCCAAAGCCGAGAGAGGAATCATATTCAAAAGTCCAGGGATAAACATGGCACATAATAGCAATAGCACACCATGCATAATTGCTGAAAGTTTGGTCTTTGCACCCGAGTTTACGTTTGCCGAGCTACGTACAATTACCGATGTTACTGGTAAACCACCTATTAAACCCGAAATCATATTGCCAATACCTTGAGCCTTTAACTCCTGATTGGTAGAAGAATATCTACGCTCTGGATCAAGTTTATCAACTGCCTCTAAACTTAACAACGATTCTATTGAAGCTACAATTGCCAATGTTATGGCAACAATATATACCTGCGGGTTTGTAAATGCTGAAAAATCAGGTGAAGTGAAATTATTAAAGAAACTACCTAAACTATCACTTACCGGAATATTTACTAAATGAGAAGCCTGAATAGCCAAGCTTGAACCGGTACCAATAAATATTTGATTCAAAATTGTACCAACAGCCACCACTGCAAGAGGGGCAGGAAATAATTTAAACTTCTTGAAGAAAGGACGCTCCCAAAGCAATAAAATTCCAATGGAGATTGCTGCTATTATAGTGGCTCCATAATGTATTTTATTAAGCATGAAATACAATTCAGAGAAAGTATTGTGTTGATCATGCTGAGAAAATGCCATATCACCCTCAATATTAGCATCATAACCAAACGCATAAGGGACCTGCTTTAAAATCAAAATAATACCAATAGCTGCAAGCATTCCTTTAATAACATTTGAAGGAATGTAATTTGAAACTGTACCTGCTTTAGCCAAACCTAAAATCAGCTGTAAAGCTCCTGCTATTACAACTGCTAATAAAAATGTTTCATAAGTTCCTAACTCAGTAATTGCACTTAATACAATGGCTGTTAAACCCGCAGCTGGCCCACTAACACTCAATTGTGAGCCACTTAAGCTGGCTACGACAATACCGCCAACCATACCGGCAATTAAACCTGAAAACAAAGATGGTGCCCCCGAGGCCATGGCAACGCCTAAACACAAGGGCAGAGCTACCAGAAAGACTACAATACTAGCTGGAAAATCGCTTTTTATATTTGAAAACAAACCTGATTTGTTCATCGAATTATTTTTTGTTGAGATGATCAATTTGAGTAAAACTCATAGAAATAGGCATACCTATATTAGATAAGCACCTAAAACCTAAGATTTACAATCTTTTAGTTTCATTTAAGCATAAGCAATTGATATAACTTGAAATTTCAAGAGTCAAAAGCTTACAGCAATTAGTTAAATAAGGGAAGAAACTACGATAAGTTAGGAGGGGGGCAATGCATCTCTATATGAGGATCTTGATGCAAAATCAATTCAAATCCAGGATTTTTTGAACGCAGAAAAGCATCAATACTTTGCATTAGAACTGCATTTCTATTAAAATACTCTTCAAATGCTTTTTTCTTTAACTTTTTAGCTGGATCATGATTGTCTTTATGATCTTCTTCTTCAACAAAAACCTGTTGAGTTGAATTGAACCACGAATACATAGTACAAACCTCAGCCAGCATAATATTTGCCAGTAAGAAAACGAATGTAATATGTATTAGTTTTTTCAACATCGGCCGTAAAAGTAGAAATAATTACTTTAAAAATCTCGTAAAAAAATTATTACTACAAACTAAGTAGACTATTTAATCAAGCCCAAGATAGTCGATAAGACAACTTAAATTTAAGAGCAAGACTCGATTTATCGCTATCAAATAATTTTTTTAGTAATTACTTTTACTAATTAATTATTTGATTCCAGTTGTAATTCAGAAAGATATCGATACAAACCATTATCTTTCAAGATCAACTCATTATGAGTGCCCTGTTCAATTACTTTTCCTTTTTCAAGGACTACAATTTTATCAGCTTCACGAATTGTGGATAAGCGGTGAGCAATAATTATTGACGTTCTGTTTTTCATTAACTCTTCTAAAGCTTCCTGAACCAAACGCTCCGACTCTGAATCAAGCGAGCTTGTGGCTTCATCTAAGATTAAAATAACAGGGTTTTTAAGCAATGCTCTAGCGATAGCAATACGTTGACGTTGACCTCCTGATAATTTTACCCCTCGTTCACCCACCATGGTATCGTAGCCTTCAGGAAAAGTCATGATAAACTCATGAGCATTGGCCCTTTTGGCCGATTGGATAATTTCCTCATCCGTAGCGCCTATCTTTCCATAAGCAATATTCTCTTTAATACTTCCACCGAATAAAAGTACATCCTGAGGAACTATTGCAACCTGACTACGGATATCTGTTAATGAATAAGCCGAAGCAGGTAAACCATCAAAAATTAGTTGCCCTTGTTGAGGTTCATAAAAACGTAATATTTGAGAAACAATAGTCGATTTTCCGGCACCACTCGGCCCAACAATCGCTACTTTTTCTCCAGCCTTTGCTGTAAAGCTGACATCATTCAACACCTTAACTTCCGGACGTGAAGGATAGTGAAAAGAAACATTCTCAAAGGCTAAATCCCCTTTAATTATTTGCTCTTTCTTATCTATATCCTTAAAATCAACAGGCTCACTAGATTCATTCAACAACTCTACAACGCGTTCAGTGGCTCCGAGCGTTTTCTGAATTTGAGCAAGAATTTCGGCAAAGCCTCCCATTGCACCGCCAACAAAACCAGCATACAAGATAAATGAAATAAAATCCTTGATTTCGATTTTACCCATTTGCACTAAACTAGCTCCATAAACAGCAATTGAAATAATAGCTCCAAAAAGGCCAAGAGTAATAAAAATTACAAATGTCCCCCTGAACTTAGCTCCCTTCATTGCCAAACCAACAACTTGATTTATACTTCTAGTATATCGGTTGGCTTCATATGCTTCGTTTGTAAATGCTTTTACATTTGAAATACCTTGCAATGTCTCTTCTACAATTGTATTTGATTCAGCTAATTTATCTTGTGCCTTGCGAGCAATTTTACGAATGAACCTTCCAAAAAATATAGCAATGAGAATTAAAACAGGTAGCACACAGAGAATAAATAGGGTGAGTTCCTTCGATATAATTGTTACTGCTGCAATACCAATAATCAGAATAATCAACTGCCTTAAAAACTCTGCTAATGTAGTAGTAATACTATCCTGGATTTGTGAAAGATCAGATGAGATACGGCTATTCAATTCGCCTACTCGACTTTGAGCAAAGAAATGCATCGGTAGGCATATTAAATTAGTATAAACATCCTTTCTAATAGCTGCAACTGTTTTTTCCGAAACCTCAACAAACCATAAAATGCGAAAAAATGAAAACATAGCAGCTATAGCCAATGTTCCGAAAAGCACCAATGCTATTTCCTTAATTTTTGAAAGATCGCCGTGTTGAAGTGAACTCGTTGCAACACCTACCAATTTTCCCATTTCCATAGGAATGTAAAGAAATGCAAAAGTTGAGCATACTAAGAAAAACATACCCATACCGAATTTATAGCGATAGGGCCTTATGTATTTCAATAAGGTTAATGCGTGTTTTAAAGATTCTTTGGAAATTTTTGCTTTGGGGAGTTCCTTTTCTGCAGGATTACCACTATTTAATCGCTGACGCGCCATCTATAATACTCTATCAGATTTTAACCATGCAAAATTAACAAAAATGCGACAGGCGCATTTTTCATGAGCGAATTTTACATTTTAATGATAAACATCTTTATAAATGTGATGACGGCTAATAGCCCACAAACAATCATTAATATTTTACCCGATCGATATAAATAAAAGTTTGTGCTTTTATCGGTATTCCACTTAATAAGGTTCATAACAACCAAAGTAAATCCCCCTAAACCGATTAAAGCCTCAAAAATAGAGATTATGACTAAATATACTTTCATTAATATGTAATAGAATGCTGTGATAAAGACCATGCTTCGGCCTTTTCATTAAATAAGGGCTTGGTTTTAGCCCATGTACTTTTAAACAATTCTGATTGCCGATAGCTTTCTAAATCAGCTTCTGAATCCCAAAAACTTAAAGTAAAAAAACGATTCGATTCATTAACATCATTTAGTAACTCAAGATGTTTACAACCTTCAAATCCTCTGATCAATAGTTTTGATTCTTCAAAAATTTCTAAAAACTCTTCAACTTTTGAAGGTTCAAATGTCATTTTCACAACTCTCTTTATCATCTTTTTTAATTAATCTATCGAAATTCTATCCGTACCATATCACCTAAATGCAAGCCTAATAACCCGGCAGCATTTCCTTTATTAATGGCAATTTCTAAATATCCAGTAATGCTAAACAAGGCTAATTTTTCCCCTTCAGGAACATCGTTATAATGTTTACTAATTCGACTAATTGATTCATTTCTTCTAAAAATAATATCAAAGTTGCGAGCTGCCACATTCATTTCATACACCTCACGTGATATATTGGTGATCACATTTTGGAATGAATCAATGTACAAAACACTTCCCCTAATCATATTGCTTTCAACAATAGGCTGTATAAGTGTACGATGATTATAATCCTTAATCTCGGTTCCAATATCCGCGGCTTTACCACCTTTTGCCAAATGACAAGCTGCCTTTACAAATACATCCAGCAGGGGGAAATGACCTAATTCGGCATTTGTAGAGAGCTTAATTTTAAAAATTTCAGTAGGGGCCTCATCAAACAACAATGAAAACACACCATTATCAGCACCTATAAATCTATGTCCATTATATTCAACTATCAGATAGTTAGGAGATTGATTATAATCAGGATCAATACCTATTATGTGGATAGAATCTTTTGGAAAAAATTTGTAACTATTTTTCAGAATAAAGGCTGCTTGCGGTATATTGTAGGAAGAAATTTGATGGGAAATATCTACAATCCGAACCTCTGGAAGTTGACTTAAGATTGCCCCCTTTAGTGCTGCCTGATAAAAGTCACGATGCCCGAGGTCAGTTGTTAAGGTGATGATTGCCATTCGATATTATTTGGTTATTTTTACCGTTTGAAAATTTCCGGTCACAAATATTGGAATTTTAAACAGAAAAATCCGCATCTGAAACCGCAACCATTAATGTTTATGCAACAATGCGATGAGGATAGCTGTTATTATATTAAGATATTTACTTTCATAAAATAAGTACGACTTTGAGTGAAGCTATTTTAAAACTTGAACATGTAGACCCAGTAGTTTTCTGGGGAGCGTCTAATGAAAACTTTGAGATTTTAAAACGGAATTTTCCAAAACTTAAAATCGTTGCCAGGGGAACTGTAGTAAAGGCTTTAGGTGATGAAAAGGAATTAGGGAATTTTACCGAAAAATTTAATAATCTGACTGATCACCTTGAGAGATATAATCAACTGTCATCTCGAGATGTTGAAGTGATCTTAGGAATTCAACCAACCTCAACCATTAATATTAACCAGCAAGTTCATATAAATGGCGAAGGAGTTGGAAACAAAGAGGTTATTGTATTTGGTACAAACGGTATTATGGTGCGTGCGCGTAGTGAAAACCAACGTAAAATGGTTGACAGCGCGCAAAAAAATGATATCATTTTTGCTATTGGCCCGGCGGGAACAGGTAAAACCTACACTGCTGTTGCATTGGCGGTACGAGCATTAAAAAACAAAGAAGTTAAGCGTATCATATTAACACGTCCTGCGGTAGAAGCAGGGGAGAACCTTGGCTTTTTACCTGGAGACTTAAAAGAAAAAATCGATCCGTATTTACGTCCACTTTACGATGCGCTGGACGATATGATTCCGGCTGAAAAGCTAAAAACATATTTAGAGAATCGTACAATTGAAATAGCGCCATTAGCGTTTATGCGTGGACGTACGCTCGACAATGCTTTTGTAATTTTGGACGAGGCACAGAATGCAAGTGATATGCAGTTAAAAATGTTTTTAACTCGTATGGGACCCTCTGCAAAATTTATTGTAACAGGAGATATAACCCAGATTGACTTACCGAAAAAACAACAATCGGGTTTGTTTAAGGCACTTGAGGTTTTAAAGGGAATTGAAGGAATAGACTTGATTTACCTGAATGGATCAGATGTTGTTCGACATAAATTGGTTCGTCGAATTTTAGAAGCTTACGGTGATATATAAGCTTCCATTTTTTAAATTAAAGTAAACAGATTAAAAATCAGGGTAAGGTTGAGGCTGAATCTTTCAACTTGTACCAACAGCTAAAGTGATGACAAACGTAATTAATAACACCAATTTTAATTTTCCAAAACAACAATCTTTTTATCGCGGTAAAGTTCGCGATGTTTATAATATCGATGGAAAGTACCTTGCTATGGTAGTTTCCGATAGAATTTCGGCATTTGATGTGGTATTGCCACGAGCCATCCCTTTTAAAGGTCAGGTATTAAATCAAATAGCTGCTAAATTCTTAAATGCAACAAAAGATATTGTTCCTAATTGGGTGGTTTCTGTACCTGACCCTAATGTTACCGTTGGGTTAGTATGCGAAACATACCCTGTAGAAATGGTTGTTAGAGGTTATTTAGCTGGTCATGCTGCGCGTGAGTACAAAGCAGGCAAACGTATATTATGTGGAGTTACCTTGCCTGAAGGATTAAAAGAAAACGACAAATTACCACAACCCATTATCACCCCAACAACAAAAGCGAAAGAAGGGCATGATATGGATATTTCACGCGAGGAAATTATAGCCCAAGGAATTGTTTCTGAAAATGAATACTCACAATTGGAGCAATACACCTTGGCATTGTATAAACGAGGAACTGAGATAGCTGCTGAAAGAGGGTTAATTTTAGTTGATACAAAGTATGAATTTGGGAAGATAGACGGGCAGATTTATTTAATTGACGAAATTCACACTCCAGACTCTTCACGTTATTTTTATAAAGATACTTATGAGGAGTTGCAGGCGAAAAATGAGCCTCAACGCCAATTATCAAAAGAGTTTGTACGTCAATGGCTAATTGAAAACGGGTTTCAAGGAAAAGATGGACAACAAGTTCCAGAAATGACAGATTCAATTGTTAATTCAATTTCAGAAAGGTATATTGAGCTATATGAAAATATTACAGGAGAGAAGTTTATAAAGGATAATTCGAGTGATATTTTAACAAGGGTGGAAACAAACGTTAACAATTTCATCCAAAAAAACGTATAAGTTCGCCTTAATTTTAGAAATAAAGTTTAATTTGGTCAGCACAATTGAACCAAATTAAATTTTACAAACTTACGCACTATGAAATTTTCGGTTGATAAACACGAAAAATATGTAGTTTTTAAGCTTAACGACGACAAGCTTAATTCTATTATTACACCGATGCTTAAATCGGAATTGATTTTATTAAATGCAGAAGGCATTAGAAACATCATACTTGATCTTTCTGAAGTTAAATATTCTGATTCTTCAGGCTTAAGCGCCATCTTATTGGGGCATCGCTTATGCAAAGGTCCAGAACAGCAAGGAACCTTTGTTTTGACTGGAATTAGTCCATCGGTAGAAAAACTAATCAAAATTTCCCAATTAGAGAATGTGCTAAATGTGATTCCAACCATTGACGAAGCCATTGACTACATTTTCATGGAGGAAATTGAGCGCGATTTAAAAGGTGAGGAAGAAGAATAATAATTTGTAGCGTGTGACGAAGTTTGAAGTAACAATTTTAGGCAGCAGCTCTGCTACTCCGGCTCATCACCGCTTTCCAACTGCTCAAATCGTAAATTATAACCAAAAATACTTTATGGTTGATTGCGGCGAAGGTGCTCAATTTCAACTTGGGAGGTATGGATTTGGTTACAATAAAATTGATCACATTTTCATTAGTCATCTTCATGGAGACCATTACCTTGGTCTAGTAGGATTAATCTCCAGTATGCATTTAAACGGGCGGGCAACGGAACTAACCATTGCCGGTCCACCAGAGCTACTGGAGATTATTGATATACAGCTTAAATACTCACAAACAGTTTTACGCTATCCATTAAAATTTATTCCTACCCAAACAGAACGACCAGAGGTAATTTATAGAAATTCTGAAATTGAAGTAGAAACCATTATTCTTGATCATAGAATTCCATGCACCGGTTACTTATTTAAAGAATTACCGCGAGGAAGAAAGATTATTAAAGAATATGTCAAGCAGTTTAATATTCCACCTGATCTTATACCTCACATAAAAGAAGGAGCCGATTTTATCTTGCCGGATGGAGAAGTTTTACCAAATGCAGTACTAACTGTTGAGCCTCCTAAACCACGCTCATATGCTTATTGTTCCGACACAATAATGACAATCTCTATTCTTGAACAAATCAAGGGGGTTGATTTATTGTATCATGAGGCTACGTTTTTGCATGACTTACTTCAACGGGCAACCGACACTCATCACACTACAGCACGCCAAGCAGGTGAAATTGCAACCATGGCCCAGGTTAAAAAGCTGATTATCGGTCATTTTTCTGCACGTTATCGTGATCTGCAACCTCACTTGGAAGAAAGCAAAGCTCACTTTGCAAACAGCCATTTAGCCAAAGAAGGATTTACATTTGAGATTGGTCAACAGTAAAAATTAATCAGACCGATTATCTAAGATATCCTCTATCAATTAAATCTTCTTTACAATTTATAGGAAATGTTCTTTCATGCTGAATTATCATTAATGAATCACTCAGATTAATTACGTGTTCATATAAATGATCGGTGATAATAATGCCCTTTTCATTTTTTATTTTTTTAATTTGCGTGGATAATTCTTCTACCTGCACAGGAGAAATATGGGTGAATGGCTCATCTAATAATGCAAATTTCGAATTAGAAAATAATACAGCGTAAGTTTGAACCAAACGCCGTTGCCCTCCCGATAACTCATAAATTTTACGATCGCGTATTCTTTGCATTTCATCAACCGTAAATATTCTATCTTCACAATTAAACCATTTTACGATTCGACTAACAGACATATCTGATGGTAAAAAATCGAATTGGGGTAAGTAACTTATTAAACTTGGCTGTTTATAAAGTTGCTTTTGCGGTTTTCCATTTATGCTCATATACACAAAATCAGGCAATAATGTCCCGAATATTACCTTCAATAAACTTGATTTACCACTACCATTATGACCTAATAATCCGGTTATACTGCCTGTTTGGCATTTTAGATAAGCCCCACTTAGAATCTTACGATCCCCGAACTGAATTGTTAAACTATCAATGTGTAATGTATTCATTAAATAAAGAGCTTAATGAGTAGGGTGGAGATTGCCAAATCAAGAATAAATGAAAATGAAAATAACTGAATTTTGCTGATTCCTAAATTGAAATAGAAGTAAAACAGGTTATCTCTTGTCAAGGTCAACAAACCATATGTAACAAACGATATAATAAGCTTTGACCAAATTGTGGCTATAAGAGCCGTACTGAAACTTGCTTCAATAAGACTACTTTTGGCTCCAAATATTATAAAAACTGTAATTGCCAGGTTCCAAACTGCAATGCTTTTATAAAAGATAAGAATCAGTTTAATTCGATTGGTAAATGTCATTCAACTAAAATAAAAAAAGCCTTCCAAATTAACGAAAGGCTTTCTGAGAAATAAATCTACTTTTCTTAATAATATCTCAATCGGATTACTCCTGAAATATGCTTTGCCAAACGAATAACCTGACGGGTATAACCGTATTCATTATCGTACCAAACATACAGAACTACTGACTTGCCGTCTTTAGAAACAATAGTAGCAGGTCCATCTACGATTGAAGCGTGTGAGTTTCCAATCATATCGCTTGAAACTGATTCATTGGAAATTGAGAATTCAACTTGCTCAATCAATTCCCCATGAAACGATTCATGTTTTAAAACATCGTTAATTGAATCTTTGGTAACAGCTTTATCCAAAGTCAGATTTAAAATTGCCAAAGAAACGTTAGGAGTAGGTACACGCACAGCATTACCGGTTAATTTACCAGCAAGATGAGGTAATACTTTGGCAACAGCTTTATCAGCTCCTGTTTCAGTAATTACCAGGTTCAATGCAGCTGAGCGGCCACGACGAGATTTTTTGTGATAGTTATCCAACAAATTCTGGTCGTTTGTATATGAGTGAACAGTTTCAATATGGCCTTTTTCAATACCAAACTTTTCACTAACGATTTTTAACACCGGTACAATGGCATTAGTTGTACATGAAGCAGCAGAGAAAATGGTTTCTTGACCATTAAACTCATTTTGATTTACACCGAAAACAATATTAGGTAAATCACCTTTACCAGGAGCTGTTAATAATACTTTTTCAACTCCTTTGGCTTTTAAATGCTTAGCTAATCCATCACGATCACGTGAAATACCAGTATTATCGATAATCAGTGCATCATGAATATCATACTGAGTATAATCAATCTCAGAAGGATCCTTAGCTGCAATCATATTTACGGTTTGTCCGTTAATAATTAAAGCTTTGTTAGTCAAGTCTTCAACTATAGTTCCGGAAAACGGTCCGTGAACAGAATCAGTACGTAACAATTCTGCACGTTTGATGATATCCTCATCACTATTGCTGCGGGTTACAATGGCTCTTAAACGTAATTGTTCACCTTTACCTGCCTGAACAATTAACTCACGGGCAGCAATACGACCAATACGACCAAAACCATATAGCACCACATCCTTCGGTTTTAATTCGATCCTGTTTTTACCGATATGGGCAGCCAGTTTAGCTTTTACAAAACCACCTATGGTATCAAACCATTGTTTTTCTTCTAACCACTCTTCGGCAAGGCGGCCTAAATCAATACGTGATGGAGCCAACTCAAGTTTTTCAATTTCCTTGGCTAAGCCCAATGTGTCCTCAATTGTAATAGGCTTATTAGTGATTTCTTGTGCGTAAAGATGATTCTTTAAAATTTCACTTGATCCTATGTCAATAATAGGTTTTCGGAAAATCACTAATTCGATGGACTTATCGTACCATAATTTTCCAACAGTGTTAATAAGCTCTAATGCCTTCTTTTCTTTTTGAATCCAGGCATTGAGTTCTGACTCATACTTATGCTTCATAATGAACAGTAATATTGATTGATTGGTGAGGCAAAAATAAAAAAAAGCCCATGATTTAAATCATGGGCTCGCAATATTATCTTTTAAAAATATTATCCTAAATAGGATTTAAGGATCTTACTTCTAGAGGTATGACGTAAACGTTGCAAAGCCTTATCTTTAATTTGGCGTACACGCTCTCTTGTCAAATTAAATTTCTCTCCAATCTCTTCTAACGAAAGCGGATGATTTGACCCTAAACCAAAGAAAAGTACAATAATTTCACGTTCACGTTCTGTTAAAGTTGATAAAGCACGTTTAATTTCCTCTGAAAGAGACTCACTGATTAACATACTGTCGGTATTTGGAGTATCAGTATTCTCCAAAACGTCAAGTAATGTATTTTCTTCACCTTGAACAAATGGTGCATCCATAGAAACATGACGTCCCGAGTTACTAAGTGTATCCGAAATTTTATCAACGGTAGTCTCTAATATGTCAGCAAGTTCTTCTGGAGATGGCTCGCGTTCGTATTCCTGTTCCAATTTTGAATATGCTTTGCTGATTTTGCTAAGCGAACCAACCTGGTTTAATGGCAAACGGACAATACGAGATTGCTCTGCGATAGCCTGCAGAATGGACTGACGGATCCACCAAACGGCATAAGAAATAAATTTAAAACCTTTTGTTTCATCAAAACGTTTTGCTGCTTTGATAAGGCCAAGGTTACCTTCATTAATCAAATCTCCAAGTGTTAATCCTTGGTTTTGGTACTGCTTGGCAACAGATACTACGAAACGTAAGTTAGTTTTCGTAAGCCTCTCCAAGGCTACCTGATCGCCTTCGCGAATTTTTTGGGCAAGTATTACCTCTTCTTCAGCGGTAATCAGATCAACTTTCCCGATCTCATGTAAATACTTGTCTAAAGATTGACTTTCACGATTAGTGATAGATTGAGTGATCTTTAGTTGTCTCATTATGTGTCCTTAAGTGAAAAATAAGCTGATTTAGGCGTAGAATCGCAATAAACAGTATACATCTTATACGATGAATCGCAGAAAATGTTTTAAAAAAAATCAAAAAAAGTTAACACGGTAGTTATTTACAGCAAAATAAAAAGGAGTATATTGTCTGAGAGCGATTTTTCAATTAACTGCAATTTCTGAATTCTAATTGATTTTAGCAAATTTTTCATGAAAAAGTCACTTAAAACCAAATTATGCTTGGCAATTACTATTATTTCAAAATATAATAAACAAAGAGCTAAAACGATTCTTCACGCTCCAACATTAAAATTGCACTTTGAGGAACAATGAAAAATTTCTCATCGTCATAGATAACTTCAATCGAATTGCTTTGCAAAAAAATGGCGAGATCTCCTTCCTTGGCTTGCAATGGTATGTATTTAACCTTTTCTTCCGGATTTTTCCAATAATCCTCCTCATCACTTGGTAATGGAAGAGGAAAGCCAGGACCAGATTTTATTACGTAACCTCTTTGCACCTTATCTTTTTCTTGAATACCAGGAGGTAGTACTAAACCGCTAGCTGTCCTGTCACTGGGTTTTATTGGTTTTATTAAAATCCGGTCACCAACTACAATTAGCTTCTTAAATTTATTATCTGGGGTTAATTTCATTCTTATTAATTAAATTTCACTTAACTGAAACACCTCATCAACTCTTACACCTTTTTCAGTTCTTGTTAAAGTACAGCACTCATTAACCGGATCATGCTCAAAGAAAAGGATGTAATTGTTATCCACTGCCTCTTGTAAAAACACTTTTTTCTCCTTTAATGTTTCAAGCGGTCTGGTATCATAAGCCATAACGTAGGGAACAGGTAGGTGCCCTACTGAAGGCAAGAGATCTGCACAATAGATAATAGTTTTGTTTTTATACCTAATCTGAGGCAGCATCATTGCATCGGTATGACCGTACACGAAACGAACAGCTATATTATCTTGAAATTGAACGCCTTCTTTATGCTCAACGAAGCTCAATTGACCGCTTTCCTGAATCGGCAAAATGTTTTCTTTTAGAAACGAAGCTTTTTCTCTGTCGTTTGGCTCTATAGCCCAACTCCAGTGCTCCTGATTGCTCCAAAAAGTGGCATTTTTGAAGGAAGGAACTAGCTTTTGCTCCTCACGAACGATTGCTCCTCCACAATGGTCAAAATGGAGGTGAGTGAGGAAAACATCTGTTATATCATTGCGATGAAACCCCAACTTACCTAAAGAGGAGTCTAAAGAGTCATTGCCATGCAAATAATAGTGTCCAAAAAACTTATCATCCTGCTTATTACCAATACCTGTATCTATTAAAATTAATCGATTACCATCTTCAATAAGCAACAAACGCATTGCCCAAGTACAAAGGTTATTTTCATCAGCAGGGTTAGAGCGTTGCCATATAGTCTTGGGTACCACACCAAACATGGCGCCACCATCCAGCTTAAAGTAGCCAGTATCAATAGTATGTAATTTCATACAACGAATTTAAGAAACGAACAACAATAACTAATCCTTGATAGATAACAATAAAACTAAAACAAAGAACGCCCAAACTTGGGCGTTCCTTTCAAATACGATAAATATGGGCGCTTAAGCTGCTTTTTTTAAACAAACTGTGTATTGCTGACCGTTATATGTCACCAACCACTCTAAATGATCATACACAACTGCTCCATTTAAAGTAGCAGGGCTAAATAAAGGGCCTGTAAATTGAGAAAAAGGATGAGGAACTGTAATACCTGCTAATTTCGCATCTCCTAAAATATCTTTAGATATCCAAACATGTTGAACTCCAAAAACATCTTTTGCAGACCAATTCAAATCAGCATAATCACCATTTCCCTGAGCGGTGCTAAAAGTCATTTTACATTTTCCACTTAAGGAAAACTCAATGTCCAATTTATTAATTGGAAAGGTAGTAACTACTTTCTTGTCTTTATCAACAATTTTTTCGAGAGTCCATTTTCCTGCAAAATTTTCAACACCAACTGCTATTGTTGTCAATCTGTGTGCAGAACTACTGTTTGAATTTGCCTTAGTGTTTCCTAACAAAAAGATAAAAAATAATGCGAAGACAATGGAGGTTTTTGTTGTTAATTGCATTTGAGTTTGATCTAAAAGTTTGCGCCAAAATAGAAAAAGGAGATGGATAATTCATCAAATTACCATCTCCTTTTGTAAAAAAATTGAATTATTAGTTAAAATAATTGATTATAAGTGAATTACTTCACCATAAGCATCAGCTGTTGCCTCCATTACTGCTTCGCTCATAGTAGGGTGAGGGTGAACCGCTTTCAAAATTTCATTGCCTGTTGTCTCTAACTTACGTGCAACAACTGCTTCAGCAATCATTTCAGTTACGTTTGCGCCAATCATATGGCAGCCTAAAAACTCACCATATTTAGCATCAAAAATAACTTTAACAAAACCATCTTTAGCTCCTGCAGCGCTAGCTTTACCTGAAGCTGAGAATGGGAATTTACCTACTTTAATTTCATATCCGGCTTCTTTAGCTGCTTTTTCAGTTAATCCAACTGAAGCAATTTCAGGTGTACAATAAGTACAGCCAGGAATATTATTGTAGTTTAACGACTCTGGATGATGACCTGCAATTTTCTCTACACAAATGATTCCTTCTGCTGATGCAACGTGAGCTAAGGCTTGTCCTGGAACGATATCACCTATAGCATACACACCCGGAACATTAGTACGATAAAACTCATCCACAAGAACACGGCCTTTATCGGTTTTCACACCAACTTCTTCCAAGCCAATGTTTTCAATATTAGGAGTAATACCTACTGCAGAAAGTACAACTTCGGCTTCAATGGTTTGCATGCCTGCAGCTGTTTTAATATATACCTTACATAACTCACCGCTTGTATCAACCGACTCAACCGATGCATTAGTCATAATGTTAATTCCAGTCTTTTTAAAGCTTCTTTCTAAGTTTTTAGAAATATCTACATCTTCAACAGGAACAATATTTGGCATAAACTCAACAATAGTAACCTTTGTTCCAATTGAGTTATAGAAGTATGCAAATTCAACCCCAATAGCACCCGAACCTACAACCACTAATGATTTGGGTTGTTTTTCAAGCGTCATTGCTTGACGGTAACCGATAATCTTTTTGCCGTCCTGTGGAAGATTAGGCAATTCGCGTGAACGAGCTCCTGTAGCTAAGATGGTATGTTTTGCAGTGTACTCTGCAATCCTTCCATCCGCAGACTTAACTTCTACCTTACCACCTTTTTTAATTTTACCAAAGCCGGTAAGAACATCGATTTTGTTCTTTTTCATCAAGAACTGAATACCTTTGCTCATACCATCAGCAACACCACGGCTACGCTTAATAATTGCAGCAAAGTCAGCTTCATGACCATTAACTTTAACACCATAATCTGCTGCGTGTTCAATATATTCAAAAACCTGGGCACTCTTCAATAAGGCTTTAGTAGGAATACATCCCCAGTTCAAACAAATACCGCCAAGGTTTTCAGCTTCAACAATAGCTGTTTTTAAACCCAATTGCGAAGCTCTAATAGCAGTTACATAACCGCCCGGTCCGCTACCGATTACAATTACATCGTAATTCATAGTTCGTTCAGAAAATTATATGAAAGTGTCGTTTAAAAAGCTAAATCCTTAACTAATAGAAGAAGGAGCTACAGTAAACAATTAACCAAAGTAAAGCTACAGCAGTTTTTAGCTGTGCAAATGTAACAAATGATTCAATATTTTACTTAAATAATCCTCAGAGAGATACCTAATGCATCCAGCAAAGAGAAACAGGTGTTAACTTAATGGAAACTTAACACATATGCCTAATTGATGTTATTCATGCATTATAATTTTGCGATCGAGAAAGAATTGTTACTCACTTAATTAATCTTTATGAATACTCGTCTACGTAAAATTTCATGCTTTTTCAATGGATTTATTATGGTTTTAGTAATGCTTAGTGCATTTCAAACAACCATATCGGCTCAGGTTACTACTGCTTCAATAAATGGCATTGTTACCGATAAAGCAGGGCCTATGTCTGGAGTTACCGTAACAGCGGTACATACTCCAACAGGATCAAAGTACCAAACTAGTACCAGAGGCGATGGTCGTTACAATCTACCTAACGTTCGAGTTGGAGGTCCGTATGTAATTACAACAATATTGGTGGGTTACAAAGAAGAAAAACAAGAAAACATCATTTTATCATTAGGTCAAAGCTTTAAAGCTGAATTTAAAATTTCTGAATCGAATGTTGAATTGGCGGAAGTAGTTGTTAATGGATCACAAGACAAGGTGATTAATTCGTCGCGTACTGGAGCTAAACAAACTATTTCGAAAGACCAGTTACAGAATATGCCTACCTTAGGCCGTAGTTTTAGTGATTTCACCAAACTTTCACCTTTAGCTGGTGGATCTTCGGTTTCAGCAGGTAGCGGTACCAGTTTTGCCGGCAGAAGCAATTTGTACAATAACTTTACTGTTGATGGTGCTATTTTCAACAACGCGTTCGGTTTGCAGGGGACAATTGGTAGCCAAACTAGTTCTCAGCCAATTAACCTTGACGCATTTGAAGAAATTACGGTAAGTGTTGCTCCTTATGATGTTAAGCAAAGTGGTTTTACAGGTGCTGCAATCAATGCTGTAACAAAAAGCGGTACAAATGAATTCTCGGGCTCATTAAATACTTATTTTCGCAATGAGTCATTAACTGGTGATAAAACTTATAACGGTTTTAATGTACCTCTTTCCGACTTTTCATTAAAAGGTTATGGGTTTACTGTAGGAGGCCCTATTCTAAAGAATAAACTATTTTTCTTTGCAAGTGGTGAGTTAGAACGCAAAAATGAGCCTTCAACTATATGGATTGCAGGTGGCCCCAGTGCTACCGGTTCTGTTTCCAAAGCGCAGGCTGCTGATCTAGATGCTTTAAGTAGTTTCTTAAAAACTAAATATGGGTATGACGCCGGGGCATATGGTAATTTTCCACTTGACCAGAAAAGTGATAAACTTTCATTCAAATTCGATTGGAATGCAACTAGTAATACAACTGTAAGTTTAAAGTATTTCTACTTCCGTTCATATAAAGACATTGCCCCTAGTCCTTCGGGTGCAATTGGTGGTTCTCGTGTCGCCAGCGTGGAAGGCCTTCCTTTCCGTTCAGCGTATTATGGTATTAATAATAATATGGATAATATCAATGCGGAGGTTCGTACTGCAATTAGCAACAAATATTCGAACGAATTAACTGTTGGTTATAACCGCATGCGCGATTTCCGTACGAGTTTAGGAAATAAAGAATTTCCATTGGTAGATATCGGTAATGGTTCAGGTCAAACCTTTACTTCATTTGGTTATGAGCCATTTACGGCTTATAACAAACTAAATACTAATATTTTCCAGTTTACGGATAACTTCAATATGTATTTAGGTAAACATGTTGTTACTACCGGCTTTAACTTTGAAGCTTATAAAACTTTAAATGGTTTTGCTCCAAACTATTATGGTAGCTACCAGTTTAATACATTGGCCGATTTCTACAATAGTGCTAATAACGGAGTTTCAAACGCTTCAAAATATCAAATACAATACTCTGTTTTACCTAATGGATCTTTCCCGTTTGCAGTTTTAAAAACTCAAATGTATGGTTTGTATGCACAGGATGAATTCTCTGCTACCGAGAATTTAAAGGTAACATTGGGCTTACGTGCAGATCTTCCAATTATAAATGTTGTTGATGGGCAATCAAATGCTAATGTGACTTCATTAACTTTTGCTGATGGACAAAAAATAGATGTAAGTCAATTTCCTAAAGCCCGAGTTTTATGGTCACCTCGCTTCGGTTTTAACTGGGATGCCTTCGGAAACGGAGAAACCCAGGTACGTGGCGGTACTGGAATCTTTACTGGTCGTCCACCAATTGTGTGGTTGTCAAATCAAGCAAGTAACAATGGGGCCCAGTTTGGTTCTCAAAGCACTAACAATCCTAATAATCGTCCGTTTACAGATAATGTTAATGCTTATCGCAACCCAAATAGTCAAACAGCTGCGAATAATTCGGCTTATAACTTAGCGGTAACGGCAAATAATTTCCGTTTCCCACAATTATGGAGAAGTAACCTTGCTATTGATCAAAAACTTCCTTATGGAGTTATTGCTACTTTAGAAGGTACTTATGCAAGTGACATTGCTGCTGTTTACATGCAAAATATCAACTTAAATTCTGCCAACGGAACAGCATTGGTAGCTCCAGAGGGTGGAGATAAGCGTATCCGTTATACTTCATCAAGAATTTATGGTGGTGTTGGTGGAGCTACTCCTTCTAATCCTAACATTTCTGATGCTATCTTAATGGATAACACTTCTAAAGGTTTTAGTTGGACTATCACCGGTCAATTACAGAAAAGTTTTACAAATGGCTTCTCTGCAATGATGGCTTATACTCGTTCTGATTCGAGATCTGTGAATGATGGAGGTTCAATTGCTCAATCTATGTGGAGAGACCGTCAGGTTTCAGGTGATCCTAATGCTGATGTGTTGTCTTATTCTAACTATATGGTTAAAAACAGGTTTATTGCATCGATGGTTTACCGCAAAGAGTACATCAAACATTTTGCTACTACTATTTCAATGTTCTTTAGCATAATGGACGGTGATCGCACTTCGTATGTTTATAATGGAGATTTAAACAACGATGGTTTAACTACGAATGATTTGATTTTTATTCCACGTGATAAAAACGATATCATTTTGGCTCCTAACGACGCAAGTGATAGTCGTACACCTGATCAAATTTGGTCACAACTAGATAACTACATTAAACAAGATAAGTACCTTGTTAATCACCGGGGAGAGTACGCCAAACGTAATGCAGTAATAACTCCAATAGTAAGCTATTTAGATATACGTATTGCTCAAGACCTAATTGCCAATATTGGGGGTAAACGCAACAGCTTACAATTTACTTTTGATATGTTCAATTTAGGTAACTTAATTAATCCTGAATGGGGCGTTTCTCAATTTGTAAGCAGAGCCAACTTTTTAACAGTTAAATCAGTAACTAACGGTGCTGCTACATTTGCATTTCCTTATTTAGATGCAAAATCAGGTTCGCCTTTAACTTCTACGTTCCAACCATCAACTTCTGAAGCTTCTAGATGGAGAATTCAGTTTGGTTTGAAATATAAGTTCAATTAGCAAAAGTTTAATTTTAGATTGTAGGAGCGTTCCATTGACAACGGAGCGCTTTTTTATTTTCCAATTTTAAAAAGAAATGAAGGCGGAAAAACAACTATTTGAAATTAAGAATATTAGTATTAAATTATGTATATAAAACGGAGGTAAACCATGAATTTAGTTCAAAAAGCTGAGCATTGGGGAGACACCCATCACACACGATGGCTCGATGCCATCAGGTTCTTATTAGGTGTTTTCATTTTTATCAAGGGAATCACGTTTGTTAGTGATATGAAACCCCTACAAGATTTAATGAGTCTAAGATTTAGTTACATACCTGTATTTATAGTTCACTACGTTGCTTTTGCCCATTTGGTATTTGGACCTTTTATAGCAATTGGATTACTCACCCGTTTTTCTTGTGCAGTGCAAATTCCAATTTTGCTTGGTGCGGTATTTTTTATCAACATGGCTCCAGGTTTTGATATAATAAATTCAGAATTATGGCTTTCTATCATAGTTTTATCTCTCTTGATATTTTTCTTTATTTCAGGATCCGGTCCGTTATCTGTTGATGAATACATGAAAAAGCATATTAAACTACCTGATGGTTATTAAAAGATTTTAAAAGGAAATTTCAAAAGCTGAATCCGGCCCCTGGTTTCAGCTTTTTTTTAATAGGATTTCTTTTTGCTCAAAATTTATTATTTGTAACATTTTAAATAAAAAAAAGATGCAATAGCGTAAAAACCGCTATTTTTCGCCTTTAGAAATTAATCTTTTGTATGAAATTCAAAAAAATTCTGTTTATAGCTTTAGCTGTACTTGGATTTACCAATGCAGTTAAGGCTGATGAAGGCATGTGGTTGCCTATGCTGATCAACAAAAACTACGATCAGATGAAACGCCAAGGTTTCAAACTTACACCTCAGGATATCTATGATATCAATAAAGGAAGTTTAAAAGATGCTATTGTTTGGTTTGGTGGATTCTGTACCGGTGAAATTGTATCTGAAAAAGGTTTAGTCTTAACTAACCATCACTGCGGCTACGATGTTATTGCATCAAAAAGTACTCCTCAAGATAACATCTTAGATAATGGTTTTTGGGCTAAAAATCTTTCCGAAGAAAAACCGGCCGAAGGACTGTTTGTATCTATTTTAGTTAGAATGGAAGATGTAACAGCTGAGGTAAATGCAGCTACTAAAGGCCTTAGCGGTGCAGAAAGAGCAGCCAAATATGCAGAAGTTAGTAAAGAAATAGTCTCAAAAGCAACTGCAGGAACCGGCTATGAAGCGTTTGTACGCGATATGTTTAAAGGCAACCAGTATTTTGTTTTTGTTACCGAGAAATTCACCGACATTCGTTTGGTAGGAACCCCTCCTCAATCAGTTGGAAAATTTGGTGGTGATACGGATAACTGGATGTGGCCTCGTCATACAGGTGATTTTTCAATGTTTCGTATTTATGCAGGTAAAGACAATAAACCTGCTACTTACTCAAAAGATAATACTCCATACAAGCCTAAACGCTCTTTAGCCGTTTCTTTAAAAGGAGTTAAAGATGGCGACTTTAGTATGGTTTTTGGATACCCTGGTCGTACAAATCGCTACGAAAACTCTTATGGTATTAAACTGGCAATTGAAAAAGTAAATCCTGCCATTGTAAAACTTCGTGATATCCGTTTAAAGTCTTGGAAAGAACAAATGGATAAAAGTGATAGCGTGCGCTTATTACTTTCGTCTGAGTATGCAAATATTGCCAATTACTGGAAATACTTCATTGGTCAGACCGAGCAGTTAAAACACTTAAAGGTTTACGATTTTAAAAAATCTGAAGAAGCTAAATTTCAATCTTGGGCAACTAACAAACCAGAATATGCCTCAATTTTAGCTGATTATGGAAAAGCATACGAAGCCTATACGCCTTACGCGTTGTATCCAGTTTACCTGTCACAAGGAATTTTCGGCGCATCAGCTATTTCATTTGCCCGATCATTTATGGCAGTTGAAGCAGGATTAAAAGCCGGTAAACCAGATGTTGCTACTTCAATGAAGGAGCAAGCGGATGAATATTACAAATCATTCAACTTGCCTTCAGATAAGAAAATCTTAGCAGGAACCTTATTGGCATTCTATAATGACATCCCTAAGTCTCAGCATCCTGCAATTATTAGTGAAATTTTAGCTAAATATGGATCAGCAGATCCAGAGGAGGCTTTCAAAAAATACAGCAATGATCTTTATGCAACCACCATGTTTGCATCAAAAGAAAAAACAGAGGCATTTTTGGCAACTCCGGAATTAGGAAAACTACAAAATGACCCTGCATATCAATACGTTATGGCATTTATTTCTAACTATCGTGAGAAATTCATGAAGAATGTTGATGCATTTAACGCAACTAACACATCTCTTGGTCAGCAATATGTTAAGGGAATAATGGCAATGAACTCAGGTAAGCTGATGTACCCTGATGCGAACTCAACAATGCGCTTAACTTATGGTAATATTAAAGCTTATGCTCCTAAAGACGCTGTTAAATATGACTTTGTTACGACTATTGATGGGGTAATTGAAAAGTACATTCCTAAAGATGGAGAGTTTGATTTACCTGCCAATTACCTGGAACTGTATAAGAAAAAGGACTATGGTCAGTATGCCAATGAAAAAGGACAGTTAATTGTTGGTTTTATCAGTAATAATGACATCACCGGCGGAAACTCAGGAAGTCCTGTATTAAATGGTAATGGAGAGTTGATTGGATTGGCCTTTGACGGTAACTGGGAAGCTATGTCAGGCGATATTGTATTCGACCAAAAATATAAACGTACTATTTGCGCTGACATTCGTTATGTATTATGGTGCATAGATAAACTAGGAAATGCTCCACACATTGTTAAAGAAATGAAACTGATAAAGTAATTTCTTACAACTTACTTATAAACAGAAAAGAGGCCTCAAATTTGAGGTCTCTTTTTTTGTTTATAACATATTGAAAATAATTCAATTAATCATTAAATTAATAAGGTCAACATTGAAACCTAACGAACTGAATTATTCTTTAAATTAAACCCACTCAGGTATGAAAACACTTAGATTTACTCTCCTGTTTGTTTTAGCCCCAATGCTAATACTAGCACAGAATTATCGTTATGAACAAAATGTTCCGATTAAAATAGGATTTGTAGGGGGATACAATCTTTCACGTATTACTAACAGTCAACCTTCCTATACAATTGATAATTATTCAGGATATTCGTTCGGAGGCTCTGCTCTTTGGCAAAAATGGGGAAAGACTGGCATGCAAGCAGATTTATTTTTCTCAAGACAAGGATACCACTATAATGAATTTGGTACTGCTGATGGCTATTTGATCAGTAGTTATGCCTATTTAACTCCATCTATGAATTATAAACCTATATCTTGGGCTAGTTTTTTCGCCGGTATTCAAATGGGTTTCTTAATTAAAGCCAATTGCGGTTGTGGCAACACTGAAAACCAATCGACAATTACTCATCACTTTAACAGATTTGACTATGGTTTGAACGGAGGGATAGAGTTTTCGGCCAAATCAATAGCTGATGGTTTTGTTTTAGGACTCAAATACTATTATGGCTTAAAAAATATTGTTAACGAATCAGCCGCTCAATCTGAAGAAGACCTACCTATAACATTGCCTAATTTTTCAACACAAAATTCAGTAATGAATTTTTACTTTGGGTACAGGTTTTAATATGGAAGAAAGTATTAAGTGTTAATTGCAAGAATAGTGCTTTCAGAGTTTTATGAAAAAAAGCATAGGTAATATTCCTATGCTTTTTATTTAGGTTTAAAGTCCTGCTGCATTATTTATTTACCCGCATGTAAAGCTACGCGGTTGCCTTCTGTATCCATAATGAAGGCCAAATAACCTATTTCGTCACTAATTAACGTCTTAGGAACAATAATTTTGCCTCCATTAACCTCAACTTTATCAATTACTTTTTGAATCTCAGGATTCGCATTTAGATATACCACCGCTCCATCAGCAGAAGGCTTGAACATTTCCCCTTTAACTAATGCTCCTGAAACTTTTCCATTCATCCCATCAGAAGGGAAAAAAGTCATAGTTAAGCCCATCATATCAGTAGTTTCCATCTCAATATCTAAAATGGTCTGATAAAATTTTTTTGCCCTTTCAACATCTACCACCGGAATTTCAAACCAATTGAGCGCATTGGTGTTTTTGCCTAATTTTTCCATTGTAAATAATATTTAAAGTTGATTGATTAAGCGTATCTGGAGAAGTTCAAGGTGGCGGATTAGCACCTTGGATTTGGAATTAATTTACAACAATTGCAAGAGAAACGACAAGAAAAAATGCAAAAAAGAATGGTGAATTTCTAACTACTAATTTTTAGAAATTCACCATTAAACGCAAGTATTATAAATTTAATACTGAGCCGGGTACAAAAACTTTATGCCCTCATATTGATGTATTGCAACGGTTGTTCAAAGTTTTCACCACGCATCAGCGAAATAACTGCTTGCAAGTCGTCGATTTTCTTACCTTGAACCCGTACCTGCTCATCCATAATTGAAGCCTGTACCTTTAAACCACTGTCTTTTATCTTTTTCACAATTTTCTTTGCTAGCTCCTTGTCAATACCTTCTTTGACTTTAATGTCTTTCCTAATCATATTTCCTGAAGCATACTCTTCCTCACCAAAGTCAAGGCAATTGGCGTCCAGATGCTGTTTAACCATTCGACCAATAATCACATCTTGAATTGCCTTCATTCTCATGTCGTTTTCTGTGAGCACTTTAACAATATTCGTTTTCTTATCCAGCTCAATTTCAGTCTTTGAATCATGAAAATCGTAGCGATTAGCAATCTCTTTTTTAGCATTGTTGATGGCATTATCAAGTGTCTGTCCATCAACCTTACTTACAATGTCAAATGAAGGCATATGCTTAAACTTTTATTAAAAATATTTAATATGATTTTTTGAAAACTAAGTAATTGTAAATAACTTTAAGTAGAACATTAGCACCCTATTTTAAAACTATGACTCCTTCAAAAAAAGACGCTAAAAAAACTTCTCAAAAGATATTGGAAACAAATATAGCGTTAAAAATCAAAGAAGCCTTGAAAGACATTGAGCATGGTGAATCTAAAAAAGTGCTTAAAACCATTCAAGAAGCAAGTAAGAAATTAGCTAAAAGAGTATTAAAAGCTAATTCTGAGATAGAAAAAAGCGAGTTAACAACGCCTACAACTAAGAAACCGGTTAAAACAAGCGTTCCAGTTAAACTTTCAAAGACCAAGGCCACAAAGGTTGTTGAACGTATAAAAAGAGTAACCCCAAAGACTGATTCTTCGGAACCAAAAACAGGTATCGAAAAACCTAAAATAACAAGTGTGGCGCTTCCTCCGGCAAAAAAAATAAAAGCACCTGTCAAAAAAAGTATTTCTAAAAATGTAAGTGCTCCTAAAAAACAAAGAGTTATTAAAGCAAACTCAAAAGCTAAAAAACTGGGAACAGATGCTGATGAGGAACTAGGACACTCTTAATAGTATGAAAATAAACAAGTTATTCACCTTAATAATTATTTAACAATAATTTAATCAATAAAAATAGTTCCGTTTATATGAATGGAACTATTTTTATTTTTTAAAGAACAAGTGTAAATTATTAAGTGAAATATATTTTCAACGAACTATCGATTCATGCTATCGATTTTCAACAGAAAATGACAATTATTAATTCTAAATAGATTTGGTGAAAACTGAAGTTATGATCAGAAAAAAAATGCCTTTGGTAAACAGGGAAGTAAGCTGGCTGGCCTTTAATGACCGTGTACTGCAGGAAGCCTGTGATCCAACTGTGCCGTTAATTGATCGAATTCGTTTTCTAGCCATTTTCTCCTCCAACCTTGATGAATTTTTTAGAGTTAGGGTTGCAACCGTTACACGACTCTCCAAACTAAAAAATGCGGCCCGTTTCAATATGGGGTTCCAACCAATAAAAATTTTGGCCGAAATTCAGGAAATTGTAAAAAAGCAACAAGTTAGGTTTGATCATATTTACAACAACGTAATTATCCCTGAACTGGCCGAGGAGAAAATATTTATCATCAACGATGCCCAACTTAACGTTTCAAGAGGACAGTTTGTGCGCAATTATTTCAAGGAAAAGCTGCTTTCAACTCTAGTACCGATTATGCTTGACGGGTTAACTGAGTTCCCTGAATTGAAGGATGAATCAATTTACCTTATTGTTCAGCTCTCAAAATTAAAAGGAAGCAGTAAACCTAAACGGGCTTTAATTGAAATCCCTACTGATGTTCATTCCCGGTTCCTGATATTACCCGAAACCAATAACCTTAAATACATTATTCTGTTGGATGATGTAATTCGTTATTGCCTTGAAGACCTGTTTTCAATCTTTAAATACGATACTTTTCAAGCCCATAGCATAAAGCTAACGCGTGATGCTGAAATGGATCTTGACAATGATCTGAACCTTAGTTTAGTTGACAACATTTCTAAAAATCTGAAACTTAGAAAAAAAGGAAACCCTGTTCGTTTTACATATGATTCCGATATGTCTGATGAATTGTTAACCTATCTGATCAGGCGAATCGGACTGAAACCAACAAACTTAATTCCAGGAGGTCATTATCATAATTTCAAAGACTTTATGTCTTTTCCAAATGTCGGACGTAAGGAACTTGAATATTCTAAGATGTCGGCTTTGCCAATTCCAGATATTGCCATTGGCGAAAGTATACTGAATGTAATATCTAAACGCAACCTATTAATCAACCTGCCGTACCAAAGTTTTGATTATGTGATCCATTTTTTGCGCGAATCGGCTATAGACCCTAAAGTTGTTTCAATTAAAATTACACTGTACCGTCTAGCACAAAACTCCAGAATTATAAATGCACTAATAAACGCAGCAAAAAATGGCAAAAATGTATTGGTGTTACTCGAGTTAAAGGCTCGTTTTGATGAAGAAAACAATATATATTGGACTCAAAAATTAGAAGAAGAGGGCATAAAAGTTTTGTATGGAATTTCTCAATTAAAAGTGCATTCAAAAATATGTCTAGTAACTCGTAAAGAAAACAATAAGCTCGTCCATTATGGCAATTTAGCTACCGGTAACTTTAATGAGAAAACGGCTAATATCTATGCTGATCACAGCTACTTCACTGCCGATCCATTGATTACCAAAGACATGGACAATCTTTTTGCTGATTTAGAGAAAGGCCTATTGCTTTCAACCTATAAAATTCTTTTGGTTGCTCCATTGGAAATGCGAAAAAAAATCACTCGTTTAATTGATCGTGAAATATCGAACGCAAAAAAAGGCGTCGACAGCTACATAATTCTAAAAATGAATAGCTTAAATGATGAAAGAATGATTTACAAACTTTATGAAGCAAGCAGGGTAGGAGTTAAAATAAAATTGATCATCAGAGGCATCTGTTGTTTAGTACCAGGAATAAAGGGTGTAAGTGAAAATATTGAAGTAATAAGTATAGTAGATAAGTACCTTGAACACGCTAGGGTATTTATCTTTGCAAATAATGGTAAGGAACAAATTTACCTTTCATCAGCCGACTTGATGAACCGCAATCTGGATAATCGGGTTGAAGTGGCATTTCCGATTATTGATAAGGAAAGTAAATCTATTGTGAAGGAAATTATCAATATACAGCTAAGAGACAATACAAAAGCTCGAATTATTGATAAAGAACAAGAAAACAATTATAAGGAAAAACACAACGACGAAAGTATAAATGTACGATCCCAGATTGAAACATATAACTTTTTAAAAAGTCGTTTAAAAAAAACTCAACTGAATGTCAACTTTTAAACCTTTATACTCTTGAGATACGCTGCTATTGACATAGGATCAAATGCCGTAAGGCTACTAATTGCCGATATTGTAGAGATCAATGAGGAAATTAGTTTTAAGAAAAACACCCTGGTAAGGGTTCCACTCCGCTTAGGTGACGATGCGTTTTTAGATAAACGAATCTCTGATCGTAAAGTGAAAGATTTGATGAAATCCATGTCGGCCTTTAAAAACCTCATGGAAGTTTACAAAGTTCAAGATTATATGGCTTGTGCCACCTCTGCTATGCGCGAGGCAGAGAATGGACAGGAGGTCGTAGATCTAATAGCAAGTGAAGCCGGCATACAACTTGATATTGTTACTGGAAAACGAGAAGCAAATATTATTTATTCCAGCCATATTGAAAAATACCTCGACTCGCGACGTACGTATTTATACATAGATGTTGGAGGAGGGAGTACTGAAGTTTCGGTATTCTCAAACGGAGTCTTAATAGATTCAAACTCATTCAATATAGGAACAATTCGTATGCTTGATAATCAGGACACTGAAGAAACCTGGAGGGAACTAAAAAACTGGATCAAAGAAAACACTAAAAACTATAAAACCATTTTTGGAATTGGTACCGGGGGTAATATCAATAAAATATTTAAAATTTCCGGGGAAAAATTAGGAACACCGCTAACATTTACCAAGTTAAAAGCCATGTATGATTATCTCAACTCATTTTCGCTAAAAGACCGGATTAACGTTTTGGGATTAAAAGAAGACCGGGCCGATGTAATTATTCCTGCTTCTGAAATTTTCCTTACCCTGATGCGTTGGGCAGGTATTAAACAAATGTATGTTCCAAAAGTGGGTTTGGTTGATGGAATTGTCCATTTACTAATTGAAAAGAATTACCCTAAAGTGGTTTCTATAACTGAGTTTAAAGAAAACTTAAACTAATAACAAAAGGCCAAAGATTTGAAATTTCACAAAGCTTTGGCCTTTTAAAATTTAGGCTTGGCTTTCCTCATGAATGCTAAAAATCTCTCGTCTACCACTGCGGCATAACGGAACAAATTTAGCATACCAGTTTTTCCATTCAATTGAGCCCATGTCTTTACTTGCCGCATTTTCAAAATGGGCCAAACTTTCAAAGGTAAATTCTAAAACCATGGTGTATGAATCGCCAGTGAGATCAAATAACACCCTGTAAGGCTTATTATTCACAGACGAAATTAACATCTTTCCTTCTTTCCATAGTTCTTTAGCCTCTCTGGCTTTGCCAAATTTTAGCTGAAAAATGTTTCTTACAAGTATCATATAACATTAATAATTAGATTGGTTGATTTCTAAATTTAATTATTTTAAATTCAATAAATCAATGAACTTAAACAGTAAAGTAATGTTCATCTCTGCTATTTAGGAATGCGCTCTTTCCCTTCGTCCCAATTACTAATTGTACAAATCGCACTGTTTAAGCATAAACTTAGGACTTAAAAACTTTAATCTATGGAGACTCTAAAATGGTTAGTTGATCCGCTGCATAGCCAAATAATGTTTAAGGTCAAACATTTAATGATTGCAACATTAACGGGTCGATTCCAGGATTTCGACCTGATGGTAGAAACTGAAAATGAAAGCTTTAACAAAGCAACTACTATTCAGTTCAATGCAAAAGTAAAATCTATCGATACACATAATGTTGATAGGGACGAGCATCTAAAATCAGCCGATTTTTTTAACTCCGATAAGTTTCCCCTGATCAGCTTTACAACAACAAACTATCAAAAAAGTAAAGACCATGGCAACTTGGATGGCAAGCTTACAATTAGAGATGTAACCTTGCCGATCACATTTTCAGTTGAATTTGGCGGTATTATAGTTGACCAATATGGAAAAACAAGAGCTGGATTTAGCTTAACAAGTACTATTAGCCGCAAAGCATACGGTTTAGTTTGGAATGCAGTAACCGAGAGTGGCGGTATTGTGGTTAGCGACGAGGTTAAACTTATAGGTGAATTTGAACTAATAATGCAATAAAACCATAAATAAAATTGCCTAATGATAAGCAGGAGTTGGCAAATGAAGCGAGCTTTTACTCTTCTAATATTTTTGGGCACAATCGGTCTGGCAAAGGCACAACAAGTTGATTCGATAATAAATCGAATACTTTTTATTGGTGATGCAGGGAAAATTGATGCACAACAAAAAGCGGTTATCAATGCCGCTGTAAGTAAAATAATTGGAGGAAAAACAATTGTATTCTACTTGGGAGATAACATATACCCAAAAGGAATGGAGCTGCCTGGAAGCAAAAAAAAGGAAGACACCGAAGAAATACTCAAGACACAATACTTGCCGTTCCAACAAAAGCAAACATCAGTTTACTTTATTCCTGGTAATCATGATTGGGACCGGATGGGAGCCGAAGGATTGCTCAAAGTAAAACGTCAATGGGCATTTCTTGAAGAACAACAAGACACACTGATTAAAATGTTGCCTCCTAATGGTTGTCCGGGTCCGGTTGAAATACTTATTAATGAAAACACTGTTGTACTAGCCCTAGACAGTGAATGGTGGTTATTTCCATACAATAAAGAAAACCCGGATGCTGATTGTGAATGCAAAACTAAAGATGAAATCATAGCAAAGCTCCAGGAGTTACTGCATAAGCATTCCTCAAAAAATATAATTCTAGCTACCCACCATCCATTTTACAGTTATGGCAATCATGGAGGCTATTTCTCATTTACGGATCATGTATTTCCTTTTACGGCCCTTAATAAAAGCCTTTATATTCCCCTTCCCGTCATCGGTTCGCTATATCCATTACTTAGATCATTGCTTCCTAACCCTGAAGATTTAAAGCATCCTAATTATGAAAACTTAAGAAACAGAGTAGGGAATGTATTTACAGACTATCCTAATATGGTTCAACTTTCCGGACACGAACACGGAGTACAGTTTATTCAAAGGCAAAATTTACATTTAGTGAGTGGATCAGGTGCTAAAAACAGTTATGCAAAAAAAGGAGGAGGCTCTTTATTTTCAAGTTCGTCATCTGGTTTTATTATGGCTGATTTTTTAATTAATAAGGACATAGTTTTCACCGTTTATACGCAGGATGATGATCAAATTAAACCTCAATTTACATTTAGAAAGCAATATGTACCCATTCCGTTAATACCGAAAGACATTTATCAACCAATTTTTAAAGACAGTATTGATTTACGGTTATTCGCTCGCTACGATAGCGTTAGCAAATTTCATCGTTTTTGGCTGGGGGAAAACTACCGAAAAGAATATGCTGCCCTTACCCGACTCCCAGTACTGAAAATGTCAATAATAGAAGGTGGGTTAATTCCAACTCAACGTGGAGGAGGATTTCAAACCGTCTCAATTCGATTGAAAGATAATAATGGTAAAGAATGGGCCTTGAGGAGTGTAGAAAAATACCCTGAAGTAATTGTACCAGAAAACTTAAGGGAAACGTTTGCAAAAGACTGGGTCAAAGATAACATGTCATCACAACACCCATTTGCGGCATTAATTGTTCCACCAATTGCCCAGGCTGTTGAAGTACCCCATTCTAATCCTACAATAGGAGTGGTTTCTGCCGATAAAAATTTAGGACAGTATAATCAATTATTTGCCAACAAAGTAGCACTGTTAGAAGAACGAGAACCTTGGGGAAAATCGGATAACTCAGAAAAAATGCTGGCAACACTAAATGCTGATAATGATAATTCAGTTGATAAAGAAACCTACCTACGCGCCCGAATACTGGACTTACTTATTGGGGATTGGGATCGGCACTTGGATCAATGGCGGTGGGCCTATCAAAAGACAGGAAAAAATAAACATTACATTCCTGTACCAAGGGATCGAGATCAGGTATTTTATTTAAATAATGGTGTAATACCCAAAATTGCATCTCAACGCTGGCTATTTCCATTTCTACAAGGGTTTAATGATGAAGTTAGAAATGTAAACACGTTTTTCTGGAAGGCAAGATTGCTCGATGGTCGTTTTCTAACAGCCCTAAGTCAGCAGTACTGGAGTCAAACGACCCACCAATTTGAAACAACAGTAACAGACAGTTTACTCAACTACGCACTAAAACAAATGCCAGCATCAGCCTATAGCTTAAGGCATCAGCAATTATTCAGTGTATTGCAAAAGCGCAGGTCAAATTTGGTTAGTGAAATGAACCGTTATTACAGTTTTCTACATAAAATAGTTGATATACAAGGGAGCGATAAAAACGAATACATCAATGTAAGGGATAATGTTCAGGATGGCTTAGAAGTACTGATCAGAAAAATCAGTAAAGAAGGAATACTAGAAGATACCATTTATCAAAAAACATTTACTCCTGAATTAACTAAAGAAATAAGGATATATACGCTAAAGGGAAACGATAGCCTAATAGTAAACAATCTAAATTCTAACATAAACATCAGGTTAATTGGAGGCCAGGGAGATAAAAAATACGATATTCAAAAATCAAAGGAAAACATAAGGCTTTACGACAAGGAACAAGGCTCAACATTTACTGGAAATGATGCTAAAAAACTAAAAAAACACCTTTCCAATGATAGTCTAAATACAGCATTTGAAATGGTAAATTTATACAATGTTCCCATGTTTATTATTGCGGGAACCTATAATGTTGATGATGGTGTATTACTTGGATTAGGATACAAATTTATTAGACAGGAAAGTTTCCGAAAAAAACCTTACGCTAGCATGCATCAAATAAGTGTTATCCATTCTTTTTCTACCAAAGCCTATCGAATACGTTACAGCGGGGAATGGATACATACAATCAATAATGCAGATTTTACTGTCAAAGCCTATATAAATGCCCCTAACAATACCATGAATTTTTTTGGCAGGGGAAACGAAACCGAATTAGATAAATCAGAAGGTTACAAAACCTATTACCGTACCCGCTTCAATTATTATGTACTTGAAACGGGGTTTCGTTGGCGCTTTAATACAGCTTCTTCCTTAACAATTGGGCCGGCAGTTCAATATTACAATTATAATTCGCAGGATAATGAAGACCGGTTTATCAACAATTCATCACAAATTGGTTCTTACGACAGCACATCTATTGATCAAAACAAAACTCATATCGGATTTGCAGCCGGATATCTACTAGATAAACGAAACAACAAAATATTACCGCAATGGGGAACTTACTTAAGCTTAAAATTAGTGGGATATTTTGGAGTCGGTTCTGAAGTAAAATCCTATGGGCAGATAATCCCCGAGCTTGCAGTTTACAAAAATATCAACGCAAAATCATCATTGGTATTGGCAAACAGAATAGGAGGAGTGGTTACAGCTGGAAAATCTACTTTTTACCAATCAGCATTTTTAGGTGGACACGAAAATTTGTTAGGATACCTCCAGTACCGCTTTGCCGGAACTCATTGCTTTTATAACAATTTAGAATTAAGAGCTAAAGTAAGCAATGTTGCCGGATATATTCTCACAGGTCAGCTGGGTGTTATTGGTTTTTATGATCTTGGCAGAGTTTGGGAAACAGGGGAGCACTCAAAAAAATGGCATAACGGTTTTGGCGGCGGTATATATTTTGCACCTGCTCAACTGGCCGTTTTAAAATTTGTTATGGGTAAATCGACAGAAGGTTTTTATCCATACTTAACAATTGGTATGAGGTTTTAATAAACTTTTATTTAAATGATCTAAAAAATGAACTACACTGAACTTACCAGGCAAATTGAAGATCATATAAAGCAATCTTTTACAGAAAATATATCTCAAAAACTGCCGTATCACAATTTTGGCCATGTTGAAAAAGTGGCTAAAAATGTATTGTTAATGGCAGAATACTACCGGCTTAATGATAAAGACAAATTTATAGTAACTGCCTCAGCATGGTTTCATGATATTGGGTATTTAACTGGTTGTAACAACCATGAAGAGAAAGGAGCTGATGAAGCTACTGTTTTTTTAACAAAATATGGTATTGAAGCCAGCATAAATGAGGTTGTGACAAGCTGTATATTAGCAACTAAACTACCACAATCACCTAAAAATTTACTTGAGCAAATAGTTTGTGATGCTGATTTATTTCACCTTGGAACAGACGACTTTAATGAGGGCAACAAATTAATGCGCCAAGAATATGAATTAAAAAGCGGGAAGAAAATTGGAAAAAATAAATGGCGAAAAAAGACCGTGACATTCATGCAGGAGCATCATTTTCAAACAGAATATTGCCAAACCAACCTAAATGCCAAAAAGGCTCAAAACCTTGCTGATTTAAAGCTGAAAATTAGTGAAGCCGAAAAGGAAGAAAGCCCTGATCTGTCCAAGGATATAAATGCGTTAAATCTTAATCCGATTCTTAATCAGGATAAAGAAAAAAAAGACAACCGCCCATCCCGAGGCATTGAAACCATGTTTAGAATCAGTTCCAATAATCACCAACGTTTAAGTGATATGGCTGATAATAAAGCCCATATTATGATTTCTACAACTGCAATAATCCTATCGGTTGTATTGAGTTTGCTGCTGCGAAAACTGGAGGACAATCCCTACTTAGTCTTCCCTACATTTCTTTTGCTGGTTATTTGCGTGATCACCTTGGTTTTCTCGATTTTAGCAACCCGTCCATCAATACCATCAGGTGTTTTTACACAGGAAGATATCGATAAGAAAAAGGTTAACTTGTTGTTTTTTGGCAATTTTTATAGAATGAGTTTAGAAGATTATACCAAAGGTATGCTTGAAATGATGGACAGTCGGGAATTTCTGTATGGCAGTCTTATTCGCGATTTATATTTTCAAGGGGTGGTTCTGGGGAGAAAATACCGCTTGCTTCGCCAGGCCTATAATGTATTTATGTTTGGAATTACAACCTCTGTTCTGGCTTTTATTATTGCTTCGTTTACTAAAATGTAAAATCCTCCATATGAAAAAAATATTGGCAATTGTTTGCTGCTTTTTTTGGGTGTTATTGGCCACTGCATGCAATATAGATGCAAAACAATATAATTCTCCAAAAGGATATGATTTAAATAAGCCTGAAAAGTTTAATCTGCCACAAAGCATGCTTGAAGTATCAGGAATTACATTCAATAACAATAATCCCGATACGATTTATGCTATTCAAGATGAGGAAGGTAAACTTTTTAAACTGAACTGGAAAATAAAGAAGCAGAAGCACTCCCGGTTTGGAGTTAATGGCGATTATGAAGATGTAGCCATATTGAATGAAACCGTTTTTATATTGAAAAGTAACGGTCAACTTTTTTCGTTCCCCCTCAAACAAGCTTGGAAGGAAGATATTGAACATGTTAAAGTATATAAAAAGCTAATCCCGAAAGCTGAATACGAAGGTTTATTTGCTAATAATGCCAGCAATCAGTTATATGTTTTGGTGAAAAAATCACCTGGAAATAAAAAACAGAAACTTTTAACAGGCGAAATTTTAACCTATGAGAAAACCCCCGATTCGCTGTATAAATCAGGAAACTTCGAAATAAAACCACCAACCGATAAACAATTAACTGTTAAGGCTAAAGAACGTATTAAACCCACTGCACTTTCTAAACATCCTATTACTGGGGAATGGTACATACTTACTTCTGCCAACAAATTATTGATTTTAGCTGATGTAAATTGGAATATCACCCAGGTCTATCAACTTAATTCATCAATCTTTAATCAACCCGAAGGAATTACCTTTGACAGCAAGGGAACACTTTATATCTCAAACGAAGGAGACGAACTTAATGAAGGAAATATACTTCGATTCGAATATCGCCCCTAATTTTTAGTAACTTAAGGGTAAATGCAAATATCCTCATAAACCAGATGAAGGCAACAATACTCAGTGCAGTAAAAAATCTACTTCCATCTACTCCGTAACCAACCTATGTGAACAGATGGAAGGAGAGGAGGCCCTGCAATTAGAAGATTTCATAAGCAACGTTGCCACTCCATTGCTGCAGCGCTTAAAATTTACTCACCCATTGGCAAGTGATTCAATCGATACTTACTTTTTCAATTCTGATTACAATGATCCGGCACACAAACACCGTAAATTTTTAGAACAATCAATGCAAACCATAAATATTGCTATAAATCAATATTTAGACCTATTTAGTAATGAATTACAACAAATTTACACTTGCTATTTTGAAAAATTCAGAACCGATGGGGTAGATTATGACATTTATATTGGCCAATTACTAGCGCCAGACAAACCTTTTGATTTGCTGTATGTTAAGAATCTTCGTTTATGGCAATTAAAGTCAATGGCTGCAGTTGCAAAGCTTACTCACAGTTTATTGCCATTATTACCAATTCAACTGCAAACCACTCAGCTCATATTTACTCATCCCAATACCATCGACATTTCATTCAGATATGATGAGCGAAGATTTGATGTTAAAGGTGCATACAACATCCGCTACCAGGTAATCAAGAAAAGAATTGATAAAGCTACTATCAAAAACACTGATGAGCACCTTACCCAAGTGGGCAAGATTGCCATTATCTACTTTAATCAAAAAGATGCAGATGAATACATCCAGTTCATTCAATATCTTCAACAAGAAAATTTACATGAAGATGATATTGAAGAACTTGAACTTGAAAATTTACAAGGCATAAGTGGACTGAAAGCATTGCGGATATCGGTTAAACTTTAACCCTGTATTGTTCCCTATTTCATTTTCTTAGTTCTGCTTTGATACTCCCCCCATTTCATTTTCTTGTAAAAATCACCACCGAAATAGTTAAGAATTGGAATAAATTCATCAGCATTTACAAAACCTGGAACACTGGTTAGCATCTCCAAGCTTTCGTCCAGAAATACTGTATGCGGATACGACATTTGACCATTCAACAGGTAAACTGCTAATTCATTAGATCTATAATCCCTCCGATAAACATATTCCTTTCCTTTAAACATCAATTTATCCTTGGTTTCAGCATCCAGCTTTACAGCATAATAGTTTTTGTTGATAATATTGATCACTGCTTCGTTTTGATAAGTTTTTTTATCCATTGTTTTACACCACCCACACCAATCTGTATAAATATCAATTAAAACTTTACGTGGATTTTTCTTTTGTAACGCTTCCAATTCTTGGATATTTAACCATTTAACCTCATTTTTTTGCTGACTGTAACAAAGTTTAGACATGACCAAAAAGATCAATACAGGTATCACAAAGTGCATTTTTTTATACATAACTAATATCATTTTAACTTTTTTTTGAAAATATTTTAATAATATAAGAAATCTTTCTACTTTTGTAGTGCCCACCCAGGGCATGTTTTTCATAGGTAGATGTGGGGTCGATTAAGAGATTAATCGGCCCTTTTTTTATGTCTACATTATAGCATTGTATATTCGACAACATAATTAGTTTATAAATAGATTTTTTTTGCTAACTATTATGATTGATTTCAAACATTTAATTCTCATAAAAACGAAATTAGAAATTTGGAAAAGCAATTTATGAAACATAAAATTATCATAGCAATAACCGGTGCCAGTGGCTCAATATATGCAAAAGTTTTATTGGACAAACTATCTCTACTTAGTAAGCAAATTGAAGATGTTGGGATTGTCATGTCTGATAACGCTAAGCAAGTTTGGGAGTTTGAGCTTGGCAATAAGTCTTATGAAGCTTATGATTTCAGATTTTATAATAAAAAGGATTTCATGGCTCCCTTTGCTTCCGGTTCAGCTCGTTTTAACACGATGATTATTACTCCATGTTCAATGGGTACCCTAGCACGCATTGCAACCGGTGTTTCAGATGATTTAATTACCAGAGCAGCGGATGTGATTCTAAAAGAACGCAGAAAATTGATTCTGGTTACTCGTGACACCCCTTTGAACCTCATCCATATCAACAATATGAAAACGGTTACAGAAGCGGGAGGAATTATTTGTCCGGCTAGCCCATCATTTTACAGCAGACCACAAACTCATGAAGAAATTGCCTTAACTGTAATTAACAGAGTAATTGATCTTGCTGGCCTTGAAAGTGATTCATACAGGTGGGGTAATCAATAAAACAATTTATTTTCAAATAATTACACCATAAACATCTCATTTTCAAATTGTAAAATTTACAATTTATCAAATTTAAAAATTCGTACCTTTGCGGCCTTATGAATACCCCTAAAAAAGTTAGTTTTTATACCTTAGGATGCAAATTGAATTTCTCTGAAACTTCAACAATTGGCCGTTTGTTTACCGAAAACGGTTACAAGCAGGTTGAATTTCATGAGGGTGCCGATGTATATGTGATTAATACTTGTTCTGTAACAGAAAACGCCGACAAGAAATGCAAAAAGGTAGTAAAAGAAGCTTTAAAGTATTCTCCTAAAGCATATATTGTTATTATTGGCTGTTATGCACAGTTAAAACCAGCTGAAATAGCTGAAATTCCAGGTGTGGATTTGGTATTGGGGGCCGCTGAAAAATTCAGATTAATGGATTTCATCAATGACCTTACCAAAAAGCCAAAGGCTGAGATTCATAATCAACCCATTGCTGAAGCAAACACTTTTATTTCATCTTATTCAATTGGCGACCGTACCCGTGCTTTCCTGAAAGTGCAGGATGGTTGCGATTATACTTGTTCATTTTGTACCATTCCACTGGCCCGAGGGGCCAGCCGGAGCGATACAGTTACTAATATTGTACAATCAGCCGCTTCTATTGCTGCCTCTGGTGTTAAAGAAATTGTTTTAACCGGCGTAAACATTGGTGATTATGGAAAAGGAGAACATGGCAACAAAAAACATGAGAACACATTTTTGGAGCTAGTTCAAGCATTAGATAAAGTTGAAGGAATTGAGAGAATTCGTATTTCTTCAATAGAGCCTAATTTGCTAACCAATGAAATAATTGAGTTTGTTGCTCAGTCGGGTAAGTTTGTTCCGCATTTCCATATCCCATTACAATCAGGTAATAATAAAATTTTAGGGTTGATGCGACGCCGCTACAAACGTGAACTATATACTGAACGAGTAGCTAAAATCAAATCCTTAATGCCCGACTGTTGTATCGGTGTTGATGTAATTGTTGGTTTTCCTGGCGAAACAAAAGAAGACTTTCTGGATACATACAACTTCTTAAACGAACTTGATATTTCATACCTACATGTCTTCACATATTCAGAACGTGAAAACACACCAGCAGCTGAATTTGACGATGTAGTAGGAGGCTCAGAACGAGCTGATCGAAGTAAAATGCTACATATTCTCTCTGAGAAAAAACGCCGATATTTTTACAAACAACACCTCAATAAAAACTTCCAGGTTCTATTCGAAGCGGATTGCAAGGAGGGCAAAATGCACGGCTTTACGCGTAATTACATCAAGGTTTCTGTTAAATACGACCCTGTTTTAGTAAACGAACTAAAAGAAGTTCAGTTAATTTCTATCAATAATGAGGGTGATGTTGACATAAAAGAAGCAGAAGAAATATTGACTCATTAATAGTATAGTCAAATATTGCTTTTTTCAATCAAATCTTACTAGCAAAACTAACCAACCTAAAACCAATATAAATTAATGGCAAACGGACAACGCAGAAAACAAGCTTTGTCGCTCTCCAAAAAGTTACTTGAAAACAATGTCTTCCGCTTTCTAATTTCAGGAGGAACATCAACCGCAGTTGATATTGTAGTTTATTTTATTGTTTTCAACTTTATCCTTTACAAACAGCCTGTTGAATTTTTAGGTTCAATTGTAAGTGGGCATACAGCCGCTTTATGTATATCATTTTCTGCCGGCTTTATCACTAATTTTTTTATCAGCAAATATTTTGTTTTCAGTAATTCAAATCTGCAAACACGCATTCAGTTATTCAGGTATTTGATTGTTGCGTCCGTCAATTTCGGAGCCAACTACTTTTTACTGAAATTTTTTGTTGAGTTTTTAAACTGGTATCCAACACCTTCAAGAGCTTTAGCAGCTATGATAGTTGCTGTAATGAGTTTTTTATTAGGCAAATACTTCGCCTTCAAGGTTAAAACAGCATAATATGATTGATTTAGAAAACATCTTCTTAGCCGTAAAAGAAATTACATTAGAAACTGGTGCATTTATCCGAAATGAGCGTAAAAAGTTCAATGTTGATAAAATTGAATATAAAGGTTTAAACAACCTGGTTTCTTACGTTGACAAAAAATCGGAAGAAATGCTGGTGGAAGCTTTGCAGACTATTTTACCAGAGGCTGGCTTTGTGACCGAAGAGGAAACCATTAACAAGCATGGAGAAGTTTACAACTGGATAGTAGACCCATTAGATGGCACCACAAACTTCATCCACGGTATTCCGAACTACTCAATAAGCATTGCATTGCATGAAAACGACCAACCTGTTTTAGGAGTGGTATATGAAGTTAATCTGGATGAATTATTTTATTCTTGGAAAGGAGAGAAGGCTTACTTAAATGGAAAAGTAATCACAGTTTCCGCTAATAAAACACTTGGCGACTCACTATTAGCAACTGGTTTTCCGTACTACGACTTTGAAAAAGCGGAACAATACCTGCAAACCTTTAAAGAACTTATGCAACTAACTCACGGTCTGCGTAGAATAGGTTCTGCAGCTGTAGACTTAGCCTATGTCGCCTGCGGCCGTTTTGACGGATACTTTGAATATAACCTAAACGCTTACGATGTGGCAGCTGGAGCTTACTTAGTTAAGCAGGCAGGAGGAACTATTACTAACTTTTCCGGTGGAAATGAATATATAAATTCCAGAGAAATTATAGCTGGAAATGGTTATACTGGCAATGAAATATTAAAAATAGCCCAAAACCATTTTTAATAGTTAACACTAAAGACATCGCTTAAGTAAATAAATCTGACAAATTTTAAAAAGCTGTCACTTATGTTTGAAAAAACTAAGAGACAGCTTTTTTAATTTTTAAGTACATTTTTTAAATGCTAAATAAAAGTTATTTTCGAATCGTTTTTTATATTTTTTGATCAAGCCTACCTTAAGTAAACCATTTACTAAATGAACAACCTATTTAATCAATCAGACGTTACCCAAATTTTGGATCGAATTGAAAAACTGACACCAAAATCCAACAGACAATGGGGTAAAATGAATGTTGCTCAAATGTTAGCCCATTGTAATATGTCAATAGAAACAGCTATGGGTCTGAATTTTGTAAAACAACCTTTTATTGGCAAAATCATAGGCTCTTTTCTGAAGTCTGTGGCTCTTGGAGAAAAACCGTTTGCTAAAAACTCCCCAACCGACAAAAGCTATATCTTTCCTGACAATCTTACATTTAAGGCGGAAAAATCGAAAGCAATAGTATCAATCAAAAAGTTTTTTGAGGGAGGGCCTTCCCAATGCACTACTCATCCACATCCATTTTTTGGCAAATTTACTCCTGAAGAATGGGCGGTTTTCCAATGGAAACATCTCGATCATCATTTAAGACAATTCGGAGTTTAAATCCATTATTACTTCAATCAAAAAAGCAATATAGCAATGTTTCTAAAAGAACAAGAATATACACTTAAGGACGGGATCTATTCCTTTATAGACGAACAGCTGCTATCCGGAGATAATCTTAAATACAATAAACTCTACAATAAAATTGCATGGTCATATAATTGGTCTCAACGATTTTTCTTCTGGCTTAAGTTTGGCGGAGAACAAAAATTCAGAGAGCCTTTTTTGAATGAATTAGGCATTAAGAACACCGACAAGGTATTGGAAATTTCAACGGGTACAGGTGACAATTTTCGATTTTTTAAATTAACATGCAGAATATTTTGTCGTAGACATTTCAATGGGAATGTTGCGGCAAGCTAAAAAGCATTTAAGAAAATGGGGGATTAAATCAACATTAGTTCATTGCGAAGGAGAAGCTTTACCATTTGAAGATGAATATTTTGATGTAGTTTTTCATTGTGGTGGCATCTATTACTTTAATGACAAACAAAGAGCCATTTTGGAAATGACTAGGGTTGCAAAACCAGGGACAAAACTTTTAATAGTTAACGAAACAGATAAGTTAGTTAGAGAAAACTATCAGAAAAACCCTGTATTGAAAGGGAAATTTAATGACTCCGGCAAAGCAACTATTCCAACAGACTTGGTTCCTCAAGAAATGTTGTCTATAAAATCAGAAATCATTTGCAAAGGGTTGATGTATAAATTGACCTTTATTAAACCGAAAACAAACAGATAATTGTTTATGGAGGTGAAGGAAAGAGCCCGTTAACAAGTTTATTATAAAACATAAAAAATCCAAATCAATACTTTATTAAGATTACATTGAGTATTTTTGCCCACGAATGGAAACACGTTACCAATCAACTAATTAAGTTTCCGTTACAAAAAGCAAAAAGAATGAAACAAATTATTGCCCCTTCAATTTTATCGGCTGATTTTGCCAACCTGCAGGATGATGTAGAGATGATTAACGAAAGCAGCGCTGACTGGTTTCATGTGGACGTGATGGACGGAGTTTTTGTTCCGAACATTTCTTTTGGATTTCCAGTTGTAGCAGCTGTAAACCATCACGCTAAAAAACCGTTGGATGTTCACTTAATGATTGTTGACCCAGATCGCTACTTAGAAGATTTCAAAAAAGTAGGAGCCAAAATTTTAACAGTACATTACGAAGCCTGCACGCACTTGCATCGTACGGTTACTAAAATTAAAGAATTAGGTATGAAAGCCGGGGTAGCTCTTAACCCGCATACACCTGTTAGCGTGTTGGAAGACATTATTAACGATGTGGACTTAGTATTGATCATGTCGGTTAATCCAGGTTTTGGCGGTCAAAAGTTTATTGAAAACACCTACAATAAAATTAAAGCTTTACGCAGTTTATGCGAGCGCAAGAATGCTGAAGTAATTATTGAGGTTGATGGCGGTGTTAACAAACATAATGCGGCGGCTTTGCTAAAGGCTGGTGCAGATGCTTTGGTTGCAGGCAATGCTGTTTTTTCTGCCGAAGATCCGATTGCTGAGATTGCTGAACTTAAAAAAATCAATATCGAGGCACTTCAAGCATAAATATAGCTTCATATTATTTTTGTAAAGCCTGATGGGATATCAAATTACCATCAGGCTTTCCTATTTTTTACACTCGCTAAAATATCTAAATCTCAATTACTTATTATCAATTTTGTATTATTAGTTATCAATTATTGCGTTTTAAATTATAAAAATTCATTTTAATAAAGTAACTTCACCACCATTACATCTCTGCTATCAACTTGCTATTACCTTTATTCATGCTATAATGTTCTGTCAAATTATTTTTTACAGTCCTATAATTTTACTACAAAGATATTAATCCAAATAAAAATTATTTTTTTTACAAAATTTTGGTTTATAAATAATAAATTTGTCAATAATTACTCCACATTGTTGAAAAACAACAATAATAACTATCACGTTTATAGATAAATTAATATAGAAAGATGAAACACAATTTCGGAGCCGGTCCAGGTATTTTACCGCAGGAGGTACTAAAGCAAGCTGCAGAGGCAGTGTTAAATTTTAATAACAGTGGATTGTCCATTTTGGAAATCTCCCACCGTACCCCTGATTTTGAGTCCGTTGTTTCCGAAGCTTGTAGTTTGGTTAAAGAATTATTGAACCTTAACGATGATTACGCCATCACCTTCTTACATGGGGGCGCGAGTATGCAATTTGCTATGGTTCCCTTTAATTTATTGGGTGCAGGTGAAACGGCTGCCTACCTTGATTCAGGAACATGGGCAAGCAAAGCCATTAAAGAAGCTAAATTTTTCGGCAATGTAAATGTAATAGCCTCATCAAAAGAAGCAAACTACACTTTTATTCCTAAGGATTATACAATCCCTGCCGATGCAAAGTATTTTCACGTAACCTCAAACAATACAATTTACGGCACGCAGTTACATGAGTTTCCGGAGTCTCCTGTTCCATTGGTAAGCGATATGTCTTCTGATATTTTCAGCCGTGTTTTTGACGCCAACAAATTCGGGTTGATTTATGCTGGTGCGCAAAAAAACATGGGGCCCGCAGGCGTTGCATTAGCCATTATCAAAAAGGATTTACTTGGTAAACTTGACCGTAAAATTCCTTCTATGTTAAATTATCAATTGCATATAGAGAACGGTTCAATGTATAATACCCCTCCGGTATTTGCTATTTACGTATCGATGCTCACCTTACGCTGGGTAAAGGCGCAAGGAGGAGTGGCAGCAATGGAAAAAATCAATAATAAAAAAGCAGCTACTTTATATGCTGAAATTGATCGTAATTCATTGTTCAAAGGTACCTGTGTTGCTGAAGATCGTTCTCGCATGAACGTATGTTTTATTATGGAGAATCAAGAGCTTGAGAAAGAATTCCTTGATTTTGTAAAAAAAGCTGATATCGTTGGACTAAAAGGTCATCGTAGTGTTGGCGGTTTCAGAGCATCTATTTACAATGCATTACCACAAAGCAGTGTTGATCATTTGGTTAACGTAATGCAAGAATTTGAGAATTTAAAAAAGTAATAGCATCCCATCTTATTCATAAATAATTTATGGCAAAAATATTAGCAAATGACGGAATTGATCCGGTTGGAAAGTCATTATTAGAACGTGCCGGCCATACCGTTGATACACAAAATATACCTCAAGATCAGTTAGCATCGCGTTTAAATGAATATGATGCTATCACAGTTCGATCAGCAACAAAAGTTCGTAAAGATTTAATTGATGCCACTCCAAATTTGAAATTAATTGGAAGAGGAGGCGTTGGTATGGATAATATTGATGTTGAGTATGCTAAAGGTAAGGGTCTTGCTGTTGTGAACACGCCTGCATCTTCATCTTTATCAGTTGCAGAATTGGTTTTTGCGCACTTATTTACAGGAGTTCGTTTTTTACATGACGCTAACCGTAAAATGCCAATTGAAGGCACCGATAAATTTAATGACCTAAAAAAAGCTTACACAAAAGGTATTGAGCTTCGTGGTAAAACCATTGGCATTTTAGGTTTTGGTCGTATTGGCCGTGAAGTAGCAAAGATTGCTTTAGGCTTAGGTATGGAAGTTTTAGCCTACGATTTGTACGATTTTAATCCAGAAGTTGAATTAACGTTCATGGGTGCTTCAAAAGTTAAACTACATGTAAAAAAAGCAAGTAAAGAAGAGCTATTAAAAAACAGCGACTTTATTTCAGTTCATACTCCGGCAGTTGAAAAACCTGAATTAGGAGCAGCCGAGTTTGCATTAATGAAAGACGGTGTTTTTGTAGTGAATGCTTCTCGTGGTGGTGTAATTGACGAAAATGCATTATTAACAGCTTTAGAAAGTGGCAAAGTGGCATTTGCAGGCTTAGATGTTTTTGAAAACGAACCTAAACCCTTAGAGGCATTGTTAAAGCATCCTAAAATTTCATTAACTCCACACATTGGTGCATCAACCGGTGAAGCTCAAGAACGCATAGGAGCTGAGTTAGCGAATTTGATTATTGATTTCTTCAGAAAATAATCCTTTTTAAAGTATCACAATAGAGGCGGTCTCCTGATATTTAATTTCAGGAGACCGTCTTTTTTTTGTGCCCCTAGTTAAGCCTTCCTTAATTTTTCCTTTTTCTCTTATCACTTTTTTCCCACAACGTAATAGCTACAATTAATTGTAACCGAAGTGTTACAATTAATAAAATCTTAACATAGATATAACAGATATTGATAAAAATTTCAACATATAATGTATACAAAATACATTTAAAGCATCAAAAGAAACTAATAATCATGTTATTATAATTTAATATAACGTTTGCAATATAAATTTTACAATCAAACCAGAAATATTGTTAACAATCAAGGAAGCCGAAAATTGTTTAGAGTAGACATAATATGACAACCAATTTAAAAATGAAAAAAAGCTTTTACTTTCTAAGCGCAGTTGCATTACTAACTGTAGCTTCTTGTCGCAAAGAAAGCGACTCAATTAATCAACAAGCGGACAACACTCACCATGCATTAGGATTACTACCTCAAACCAGGGAAAAGTATAACAGTTTTCCGAAAGTAGACGTAAATACAATAAGAAAACAACAAGTGGAAGGTTTAAACGCAACAGAAGCTGTTCCTACTAGTTATTTTATTGACATGCCAACTCCAGGTGATCAAGGTGGTGAATCATCATGCACCTCTTGGGCAACTGCTTATGCTGCATTAAGTTCATTCGAGCATAATTTCGACGGTATGTCTTATCCTGATGCTCAAAGAAGCCCTGCTTATGTTTACAATCAAGTTAAGGGATCAGTTGATTGCAGTGCAGGAACTTACTTTTCTGACAATTTAAATGTTCTAAAGAATCAAGGGGCATGTAGTCTTGCTGAAATGCCTTATCAAAATGGCTTATGTAACATTCTACCTACTGCTCAACAAACTCAGGCAGCTAGTGCACATAAGATTACTAGCTGGGGAACCGTTAACTGGAAAAACCTTACTGATGTAAAAACACTAGTGAGCTCAAATGTTCCGGTACTAGTTGGTCTTACTGTGGATGACAGTTTTTACAACATGGGCAATAACGGTTGGGTTTGGAAGAGGAAATCTGGCAGAGCATATGGGGGGCATGCTGTAGCTATAGTAGGTTATGACGATGCTAAAAATGCAGTTAAAGTACAAAATTCATGGGGTACAGGCTGGGGCTTAGGCGGTTACTTTTGGATTGATTATTCTTTGTTAACTTCAGGAGCAACAAATCCTATTTATGAGGGTTATGCAGCGTACAATTAATAGAAAATAAAATTAATTTGGATAAGCTGTCCTCTGTTACCTGGGGACAGCTTTTTTATGGCTGCTTTAGAAAATGGTGTACATCAACCAGTGAAACTTAAGAACGCATAGCAACAGAGCAGCTAATTTGAATATTGATTTCTTTCTTCAAGAAATAGTACCTTTTAAAAGTATCAATAAACGATGCTGTCTCCCGATTTTACAGCAGACATCCTTGTTTTTTGAGCTCATTATTAAGCCTTCATTCATACCTCATTTTTTCTTTCTACCACTCTATTGTAACAGATTGGTTACAGTTAACAAACACCTAACGTTCCCGTTTTAGTATGATCAATAAAATTCTAACATACATATATAGGATATTGATAAATAATTCAATTTATAATGTATACAAAATATATTTATATATAACGAAACATCTGACCCTCACGATTTTGCCTCCATTAAATAATAACAAGTAACAAAAACCTTACAACAAACCTTAAGACATTGTTTTTAACAATCAAGGAAGCCGAAAATTGTTTAGAGTAGGCGTAAGATCAATCCAATCTTTTAAAATGAAAAGAAGTATTTATTTACTAAGTGTAGCAGTAGCGTTACTTACTGTTGCTTCTTGTCGCAAAGAGAGCGACACAGTTAATCAACAAGTAAACCAAACTGATCATGTGTTAGGTTTACTATTTCAAACTAAGGAAAAGTATAACAGTTTTCCGAAAGTAGATGTAAATGCGATAAGAAAGCAATATGTGGAAAGCGAAAACGCAACAGAAGCTGTTCCTACTAGTTATTTTATTGACATGCCGACCCCGGGTGATCAAAAGAGTGAATCATCGTGCACATCATGGGCAACTGCCTATGCTGCAGCAAGTTCATTCGAGCATAATTTCGATGGTATGAATTACCCTCAGGCTTACAGAAGCCCATCTTATGTTTACAATCAAATTGTTCAAGGTAATTGCGGTTGGGGAACTTATTTTTCTGATAATTTAAATATTTTAAAAAATCAAGGAGCATGCAGCCTTAATGAAATGCCTTATACTGATGGTGTTTGCAATTTACAGCCGACTTCTCAACAAGCACAGGCAGCTAGTACACATAAGATTAGTAACTGGGGAACAGTTAATTGGAGAAATCTTACTGATGTAAAAACATTAGTGAGCTCAAAAGTTCCAGTGTTGCTTGGATTTATGGTGGATGACAGTTTTTATGACATGGGTAAAACCGGTTGGGTTTGGAAAAGGAAATCAGGCAGACAATACGGAGGACATGCTGTAGCAATAATGGGTTATGATGACGCTAAGCAGGCCTTTAAAGTGCAAAATTCATGGGGTACAGGCTGGGGCCTAGGAGGTTACTTTTGGATTGATTATGCTTTGTTAAGTGCAGGAGCAGCAACTCCTGTTTATGAAGCTTATGTAGCGTACAATTAATTAAGAAATAAAATTTATTTTATATAAGGCTGTCCTTGTTAAAGGGGGCAGCTTTTATTGTAAATAATTTAACTCCCAGGCACTTTGATAAGCATTATTTGCTTGTACATAAGTTAAAAAGTCAGCATAAAATGAATGTGAAGACAACGTTGCACTATCTCCAATTACAAGCAGTTTCTTTTTTGCCCGGGTAAGGGCAACATTCATCCGACGAGTATCGGCCAAAAAGCCAATTTCATTCTTGCCGTTGCTTCTAACCAAACTAATGGCAATCAAGTCACATTCCTGCCCTTGGAAACCATCAACTGTATTAAAACTTATCTTGTCTTTTAGTAATGTCAGGTTATCAAAGTTCATCGATTGTTCTGCCAGATAACCTACCTGAGCTTTGTAAGGAGAAATAACACCGACTCGTTTAAGGTTCTCCCAAGCCCTCTCATCAACGATGCTTAATTGCTGTAAAAAGTCGTTTAAATAATTCAGCAGCAAATTCCCTTCTTCCGGATTACATGCACTCCGTCCATTCTCTGTTTTCTCATCAAAACCGCAACCTGCGGTATCAATAAATAGGAAGGGAGTTTCATCATTAATTCCAAGAGTTCGGGTTGCAACCGATTCACAGGCAGCGAGCTTACCATTATAAAACTGCTGGTTTGAAAACTCCATAATGGATTGATTCATCCTGTATTGAACCTTCAAAAGCGTATCAACTTTTTGTCGTGAAATCACCTTTTCAAACAACGTCACATTTAAACCTTGTTTACCTGCTTCATATGATTTAACAGTAGGAGGGAGCTGATGATGATCACCGGCCATTATTACTCGCTCGGCTTTCATAAGCGGAATCCAACAAGCCGGCTCCAAGGCTTGAGCAGCTTCATCGATAAAAACGGTTTTGAAGGTTCGCTCACGCAACAAGGGGTTATTTGCACCAACAAGTGTACATGCTATTACATTGGCTTGCGAAAGAATATCACTAACAATGTAATCTTCAAGCTTTAAGGCCTCTTGCTTTAACGATCGAGCCTCATTAAACAATAACTGACGTTGTTTGCTTTCTTCCTTTCCAAAATTCCGTTTGTACTTAAAAGCCATGCTTCTGAATTCCTCAGCTTTTTTCCGCAAGTTTTTAATATCTCCGAAATATTCATGCTGGGTAATCTTATTATCGATCACCAAATCCGCAAGATGCTCTCCAACTCGCGCCGGATGGCCAATCCTAACAACATTCAAACCTTTTTCTGAAAGCCTTTCACACAACAAATCTACAGCAGTATTACTGGGTGCAGTTACCAGAACTTGTTTCTCGTTCTTGGCAATTAAATTGATGGCCTCAATAAAGGTTGTGGTTTTACCGGTACCAGGAGGACCGTGTACAATAGCAACATCCACCGCATTTAGCATATTGCCGATGGACTCATTCTGAGATTGATTAAGATTTCCAAAGGATGGGATTGGATGATCTCCAGAAAATCTGGCCGGCACATGCCCCAGTAATAGTTCTCTTAATTCAGCCAAACGGTTATTTTGAGCATCAGCTACTAACCGCAAAGTGTCATCCATCTCTTTGTATGAAGTTTCATCAAAGAGCAGATCAACACCAATTTTCCCGTCGTTAATCCATTCGGGAAGTTCGTCAGCGTTAAGATATATACGTAATCGATCCTTTAAGGCTGTGCCTATAACACCTTCAATTCGCTGTTTGGCTGCCTGATTATTTACATTGCAAAATAAAGATGCACGTTTTCCTGATTGTAATTGATGGTCTTTTTCTTTTGCAGAGGTGCGTTCTAGCTCCACAAATACCTGCTCACCCCGCCCGTAACCTGTTTGTGTAATTTTAACCGGATACCAACTACTGCCGTTTCTAACACGCTCACTAATTTCAGATTCCACAACAAACTTTCGGTATTGTTGTAAATCTTCTTCCTTCTCTATTTTAAGTACTTTTCGTAAGTGCTTTAACTCTTCAGCAGCGGTCATCCTGTTATTTTTACAAAACGCAAAGATGCTCAATTACTTTGAAAGTGAACATAAATAGGGTAGTTTTGGATCATATTTACTTAAATATCCTAAAATGATTATTAAAACTGACCAGGAGCTAGAGGGAATGAAGCGTGCAAGTCAAGCAGTAGCCTTAACACTTAAGGAAATGCAAGCCTTGGCTAAACCAGGTATGAGCACGAAAGAGCTGGATGAATTCGGAGCTGAAATGTTAGCTAAATTCGGAGCCAAATCAGCACCAAAATTAAGTTATAATTTCCCTGGACACACCTGTATTTGCGTTAATCATGAAGCAGCCCATGGCATTCCTTCTGAGAAAACAATTCTGCAGGAAGGCGATTTGATCAATATTGATGTTTCGGCTGAACTTAATGGTTTTTGGTCAGACAATGGAGGTTCTTTTGTGTTAGGTAAAGATATTCACATTCATCAGCCACTGGTGAATGCGTCCAAAGAAATTCTACAGAAAGCCATCAGTCAAATTAAGGGAGGCGTTAGAATTTCTGATATTGGATTATTAATTGAAACTGAAGCTAAAAAACGTGGATTTAAAGTAATTAAAAACCTTACCGGACATGGTATTGGCAGGAGTTTACATGAAGAGCCTAGTGAAATTGCCAATTATTGCGACAAAAACAACACTGCTCGTTTTAGAAAGAACTCAGTTGTAGCTATTGAAACATTTATTTCAACCCAGTCAACCTTTACAACCGAGTTAGAAGATGGCTGGACTATGGTTGGTAATTTGGGTGGTTTTGTTGCCCAGCATGAACATACCATATTGATTTCTGATAATGCTCCGATACTCCTGACTGAACAAAACGGTATTTTCTCATAAAAAATACCAGTTAATATTTAACCGGCATTCTTATTTTTTTAGTTATCCCTTTTGGGGAACTCTCTTAAATGTAAAATACACGTAAGTATTAATTTTTTCACCCAAAGTGGTGCCGGGCTCAAAGCGTATTTTGTTTTCTACAAAATGTTTAATGTATTTAAATGTATTGGGTAAAATTTCTTCTGTTCCTCCCCAAGCCATAAGCCCCACATCAAATGAACCTATCTTACCATTTTCACGGAGGATAAATTTGCCGGAATACAAATGCTCATGCTGAGTGTTTGCGTTAATCTCAGTAATCTTAAACTCAATACGTCCATCTGAAGCAGTTGCTGTGTCAATTCTCACTTCATTTGAAAGTGGCTTTGCCAAAGGAAACTTATCTGCAGTAAAGAAATACTCTGGTGATTTTTTACATGAATCACTTAACTTTTTCAAAAACAAGGTATCCTTAGCTGTCAATTCCTGCAACTTTGTTAACTGATTTTTGCTAATCTTTTTGAAAACTTTTTCAGTTACAAAAAACAAATGATGTGGTTTATTGATCGAGTCTCCTTTGTTTGGAATATATTGAAGAACTAATGTATCCGTTTTCAGTTTTACGATACGATACTTATACTTATCCCATTTAATAATGGAATCAGGACGAACGAAAATGCTCTTAAAATAATCTTTTGGTGTTTTAACCGTCGCAAAGCCTTTATCATCTACAAACATCATCCAATCAGCTTTATAACGCTCACCATAAGTGCTGTAAAGACCACCTTCAAGATTGGTTCGGTTTATTTCAACCCAATTATTATTTAATTTCTTTCTGAAGTCAGCCTCTTTCTCTTCGTATTTAGAAGAACAAGAAGCTCCAAAGAACAATAAGATAATCAGCGTTATACCCAAATTTTTCATGGTGCCGAAAATAAGCCAAATACTTCTGACTTAAAAATTGTAAAGATTAGAAGATATATTCCTGAGTTTTTAAAACCAGGAATTGATACTGAGAAAATTAACTATTGGTCTTTGGTAAGCGCACATAGGTAAAATATACATAAGAATTATGTTTTACGCCCAAGGTTGTTGCCGGTTCAAACTTTACTTTGCTTTCAACTACATGCTTAATATAGTTAAAAGTGCTGGGCAATATTATTTCATCATCCCACATAGTCATCAAGCCTACATCAAAGGCTGCAATTTTGCCGTTTTCCCGAACAATAAATCTTCCTGAGTAAGCATGCGAATAACGAGTATTTGAGTCCCAATCGTAAATAAAGAATTCAATATTATTTTTGGGTCCATCAAAGCCCATAGAAAACAAGGCCGTATCTATTTTAATATCACTCGACAAAGAAGTGGCATGGGGGAGTTTTTCTCCAATAAAATGAAACGTAGGAACTCTTCGGCACGAATCGCTTAGCCGCCTTAAAAATAAGGTATCATTCTTAGTCAACTGTTTGAGCTTACTCAACTGTTCAGGTTGAGATTTATTGAAAAGGTTACTACTTATAAATAACAAACGATGTGATTTATTAATCGTATTTCGCAATGAAGGATTATACTGCAATACTAATGTATCCTGATTTACTTTAATAATTCTGTATTGGAATTGGTTCCATTGCAAAATGGAATCATTGGTAATTTTAATCTTACTAAAAATTTCATGAGAGGCCACCTTACAAGTTGCAAAACCTAAGGAATCAATTTTTAAATTCCAATCAGGCGTATAACGTTCTCCTATACTGCTATAAAGGCCATCCATAATATTACTGCGCTTTATTTCTACCCAATTATTATTAAGTAATTTTTTAAAAGCTAATTGCCGTTCAGAATATTGATGGGTACAAGCAAGTGTAAATAATACCAAAATGAAGATTGATAATCTTGGTTTCGATAGATGTTTCATAAATAAAATACAATGTTAAAATAGGTAACCCTGTTTAGTTGTATGGTTTTAAAAAAACCATAAGAACAAATAGACCTTAGATATTTGTTATGTTAATTTTCATTTAGTAGAACTCAATATTACAATATATTAAGAGTAATATCAAAATAATAGATGGTAGAATTTAAGGTTGCGATAGCTAACAAATTGTTAAAAACTACACATTGTCTAAATAGATAAACCTCCTTATTTTCGCCTTCTTAAACTGCAATTAACTTGGCAAAAAGTAAAGACGGAAAAGAAACGCCTTTAATGGCACAATACAACCAGATAAAAGGAAAATATCCTGGTGCTATTTTGTTGTTTCGTGTTGGAGATTTTTATGAGACCTTTGGAGAGGATGCAATAAAAGCTTCCGAAATTTTGGGCATAACCCTTACCAAAAGAGCTAATGGAGCTGCTTCACACATTGAACTGGCAGGGTTTCCACATCACTCGCTCGATACTTACTTACCCAAACTGGTTCGTGCCGGCCAACGTGTGGCCATTTGTGACCAACTGGAAGATCCTAAAACCGTTAAAACTATTGTAAAACGGGGTGTTACCGAAATGGTTTCGCCAGGAGTAGCATACAATGATACCATCCTGAACAATAAAGTCAATAACTACCTGGCGGCCGTTCATTTTGACAAGGATATCATGGGTATTGCCTTATTGGATATTTCTACGGGAGAGTTCTTAACCGCACAGGGTGATGCCGATTATATCGATAAACTACTCCAAAGTTTCCGACCAACTGAAGTTATTTTTGCTAAACCCAAAGGCAGAGAATTTGTCAATTTATTTGGAGACAAATTTTACACTTTTGGATTGGATGAATGGGTATTTGGTTTTGACTATGCTCATGAAACACTTTTAAAGCACTTCGGAACCGTTTCTTTAAAAGGTTTCGGTATTGAAAACCTGCATCATGGAATTGTTGCAGCCGGAGCCTGTTTGCATTATATTTTTGAGGCAGAACATCGTAATGTACAGCATATTGCTCAAATATCTCGGATTGAAGAAGAGCGTTATGTTTGGTTAGATCGTTTTACTATCCGCAATTTGGAATTAGTTTACTCTCCAAACGAAGGAGCAACACCGTTAATTTCAGTTCTAGATCAAACCAGCACTCCAATGGGTGCCCGTTTATTACGCAAATGGATGGTAATGCCTTTAAAAGAGAAGGTTTTAATTGAGGAGCGATTGAAAGTGGTTGAACATTTGGTAAACCAACCCGAACTTGGTGCAGAACTTCAATCAAAATTAAAGCCTATTGGAGATTTGGAGCGCTTGATATCTAAAGTAGCCCTTCAAAAAGCCAATCCCCGGGAACTGGTGCAATTGGGCAGGGCTTTAACGGCTATTGCAGAAGTAAAATCCATAGCTGAAAACGCACAACAAGAAAGTCTTCAAAAAATTGCCGATCAATTAAATCCTTGCAAACTGATCAGGGAGAAAATAGAAAAAGAATTGAATCCTGAACCTCCTGCATTGCTGCAAAAAGGAGGAGTAATTGCTCAAGGGGTGCATGAAGAACTTGATCAATTACGCAAAATTGCTTTCAGTGGAAAAGATTACCTGTTGGATATGCAGCGCCGGGAAAGTGAAAACACAGGTATTCCTTCTTTAAAAATTGCCTTCAACAACGTATTTGGTTATTATTTAGAGGTAACCAATGCCCATAAAGATAAAGTACCTGCCGAATGGATCCGCAAGCAAACGCTGGTTAACGCCGAAAGATACATTACCCCTGAACTTAAGGAATATGAAGATCAGATTTTAGGGGCTGAGGAAAAAATAAGTGCTCTGGAAAATAAGCTATACTGTGATATATTACTGAGCATGGCCGAATACATAAGGCCGATACAGGTAAACGCTTTATTGATTGCTCAGCTCGATGTGTTGCTAAGTTTTGCCATAACTGCTACCAAAAACAATTATTGTCTGCCCCAAATGGTTGAGGATAATGTAATTGACATTAAGTCCGGCCGACACCCAGTAATTGAAAAAAGCCTGCCATTAGGCGAGGAATATATTCCAAATGATGTTTTGCTGGATGACGAACAGCAACAAATCATTATGATTACCGGACCGAATATGGCCGGTAAATCCGCATTGCTTCGTCAAACAGCGTTGATTGTCCTTATGGCTCAAATTGGCAGTTTTGTTCCGGCTAAAGCTGCCCGTTTAGGCATCACCGATAAAATATTCACTAGGGTAGGAGCTTCAGACAACCTATCGTCTGGTGAATCAACCTTTATGGTGGAAATGAATGAAACAGCCAGCATTCTGAACAACCTTTCGAATAGAAGTTTAGTGTTGCTAGATGAAATTGGACGCGGTACCAGTACTTATGATGGAATTTCCATTGCCTGGTCAATTGCAGAGTACATACATAACGATCCCAAATCAAGAGCCAAAACCCTGTTTGCCACTCACTATCATGAGCTTAATGAAATGGAGACTCAATTTGAAAGGATCAAAAACTTCAACGTTTCGATCAAAGAAATTGATAATAAGGTCATCTTTTTAAGAAAATTAGTTCCGGGAGGAAGCGAACACAGCTTTGGTATTCATGTGGCTCGTATGGCTGGAATGCCTCCAAAAGTAATTAAAAAGGCGGAAGAGGTTTTACGCAAATTGGAAGAGGAACGCAGTTCGGACGAAGGAACGGCAAGCATTAAAAACGGAGTGAAAAAACTTAAAAAGTCTGACAATATGCAGCTGAATATTTTTTCTCTGGATGATCCGATTTTGATAAAAATCCGGGATTCATTAACTGATCTTGATGTAAATGTGCTTACACCTGTTGAAGCTTTACTAAAACTGAACGAAATACAGAAACTGATAAAATAGCCCTGAGTGGCAAGAATTCCAACATCCTTTTAAATAAAGAGCGTTCATGTTTATCATTAACGCTCTTTCTATTTCACCACTACTAAAACTTAATACTCTTTTATCTAATAAATAATAAAATTCAATCCTAGATTAATAATATCATACCTTCGTTGGGGCAAGATTTGTACTTCTGAAAAAGTTCTATCTTTTAGGTTCCCGAAATCATAATTCAAAGAAACTCCAAAGCCAAAATTATTATTAACAATGTATTCATAACCTGTACCTATTGAATACCCCATTCCATTGCCTTTTTGATTAGTTTTAGATGTCGGTATATAAAAACACCAGCCTAAACTTGCCTTTAAATAAACAGGCCACCTTAATGGATATGTTTGTAATAAAAATGCAGTATTGATCAACATATCGGTAGCCGCATTTGAAGGACTTCTATTTCCATCAAAACTTAAAAAGGGTCTGCTTGAAAGATTCCAACCGTTAAATTCAACACCTGTCAGCAAAAATTGGCTTACTGCATATCCGCCCTTTAAGTTAATACCAAATTTGCCTGATCGCTGTGCTGTATCCTTAGTAAAAGAGGATTTTAAAAAACCAGGTCCAACTCCTCCCGATGCCCACCAGCCATGCCTTATATACCTGAGGTCCTTCTGGGCAAATACATTGAGCGAAAATAGTAATAGACCGATTAATACAATTAGAAGATGTTTTACTTCAGTTAAGATGTTCATTTGGAGGTAAATATTAGAATATGAGAAAAATACAGAAAATTTTATGCCAGTATTACAAATGAGTAAGAGTGAAAATTAAAAAGCAAAGGCTTATAACCTTTGCTTTAAATTGTTGGTTGGTATAATTGTAAAGAAAAGTGCCGATAATACTTTCCGCCTCCTCAAGTGAAGTTACTTTTTCTTAGAATCCTAATCCTAACGAAACGCCAAAGCGTAAAGTAAAGCCTTTAAAGCGGTTAGCACCCTGAATATCAAAAGCGTCATTGCCCTCAGTTTTAGCACTTCCAGAGTTAAATGCAGGACCGCCAAAAATGTCTAAAGCGAATTTACCCCAAACCCATTGACGACCAATTACTGCACCACCACCGAAAGTATTCAATGTTGACTTAATCTCAGATTGGTTACCAATTTCGTCAAAAGAAGGACTTGTTATTTTCAAGTTTTGATAACGCAGGAATGGAGCTACATAGAAACCTTGAATTGCAGTTGCGCTTTGTCCTAAGTGGATTCTGTACTCAGGAGTAATACCAAAACCACTCCATTTGGTATCTGTAATTGAATAACCAGTGTAGTAACCGCCTAATTGAAAACTTGACTTTTCTCCGGCAGCTCTTTCATAAGAAATGTTAATTGTTGATACACCAATTGAAAGTGGGTTAACTTTAATTGCATTCTTAGGACCATCTTGTGCCATTGCTGCTCCAGCCATAAATAAGGCCGCCACTAATGCGTAGATTTTTTTCATAAAATAAATAGATAAATAGTTTTTTGTTCGCAGCAAACATAAATCAAAAATTCATAAAAGGAATATTTAATAACTATAAATTAAAAATACTGACTAATTTGTCGGCATAACCAAACAATTTACCTGATAATCAACATGTAAGTATCAAACCATGTCTTCAAATATTCATCCACTTGACCTTTATAGTTAAAATTAATCGAGTAGGAAGATAGGGATTATTTCCCTATCTGTCCTCTCACACCACCGTACGTACGGTTCTCGTATACGGCGGTTTCTTAATTTACACAACGCAATTTTTGATAGTAGTCAGCAAAGAACAGATAGCCCGATTGCTTAAGACGTTCGTTGGTGATACTTCTGCTAAGGATTTGGCTATTAGCTGTACGCCAGTAGCTTTTCCTCGTATTGCCGTATTCCATTGCCTTGTTTTTCGGGATACCCAGTTTTATCAGGTTCCTAATTCGGGTTTTGATACTTTTCCATTGTTTCCATATCAATGACCTGATTCTTCTTCGATACCATTCATCTATGCGTTCCAACAATCCTTTCATGTCTGCCAGCTGAAAGTAATTAAGCCAGCCTGTGATGTACCGTCTTATTGCTTCCTTTCGGCGTTCATTGCCCCATCCGTTGCTCCGTGAGGTCAGTTCTCGGATTTTGTCTTTCATCTTTTCAACACTTTTCTTATGGGTGCGCATTTTGCAACCATTTTTGTTGAAATAAAATCCATACCCCAAGAACTTAACATCCTTGACGTGTGCAACTGTGGTTTTCTCTCTATTTACTTTCAGATAAAGCTTTTGTTCGATATAGTTTGTAAGGCTGACAAGCACTCTTTCAGCAGCTCGGCGGCTTTTACAGAATACCATACAGTCGTCAGCGTATCTGACAAAACGATGTCCTCTTTCCTTTAGTTCCTTGTCCAGTTCGTTGAGCATTACATTGCTCAACAGCGGACTTAGGTTTCCTCCTTGCGGAACTCCCATCGATGTCTCTTGAAATTCCCCCTGTATCATTACGCCTGCTTTTAGGTATTTATGTATCAATGATACTACCCTGCCATCAGGGATGGTTCGGGATAAAATCTCTATCAGCTTGCTTTGGTTAACAGTATCGAAGAATTTTTCCAGATCCATGTCCACAACGTAACGATAACCGTCGTTTGCGTTGGTTTGGCACTGCTTTATGGCTTGATGAGCACTGCGTTTTGGACGGAAGCCGTAACTGTTGGGCGAGAATTGTCGTTCGTAAATAGGTGTTAATTGTTGGGTGATTGCCTGTTGAATGACTCTTTCCACTACTGTAGGTATGCCTAAAGCTCGCTTTTTGCCGTTCTCTTTGGATATCTCGACCCTACGAACGGCTTGCGGTTTATACCGCCCATTTTGTAGTGAGTCAAGCAGTTCTTCTCGATGGGATTGTAAGTAGGGCAAAAGCTTTTCCACATTCATCCCATCAACCCCGCCTGTTCCATTGTTACGCTTAACTTGTTTGTAGGCCGCATTAAGGTTGGATGGCGAGAGTATATACTCTAAAAGTTGGGCTTGTTGCCCTTGCGTTGTGTTGGTGTTTCCTTTTTCAGTCATCCATAGATATGTCTGCCCTCCAGAGCCTGATTCGGTTTCCGACCTATTTCCGCTCTGCCAGGTGTCTTGCTCCGTTTTCTGCTTTCTACCATTCATACAGTAACCTTCATTTGATGCTCACCTCTTAAGATTCGACCCTTCCCCTGCTAACTCGTAGCAGCGTACTTTGATCTCTGCTGATTTCTGACAGCAATTGTTAGCCGTGTTTCATACTGCTTGTTTCCGCACGTCTGCCAGACCTCCCGTGGTAAACCTATACACTTTCTCCCCATGTAACCGCCTTATTTACACTCCAGTATCCGGGTAGTTATTGGACTTCGATTTGTATTGCAACCTCATCCTGCTGGATATGCCTGATAGGGTTCGTGTTCCTCGGTTCAGGGATTTGCCTCAAGCTTCCTTCTATGTTGTAAAGCAAGAGATCTGGAAGTTTTTTTAATGATTACCTTTGTGATATAAATCCGAAGAGGAAGTGGGCGCTGCTGGAGAGCAACTCACCAGCAATAGGATTTATGACGGTGAATATAGCTTTGAAGCCCCACAATGACAGGGGCTTTTTTGCTGTATTCATTGTCCTAAATGGCTAAAGAAAACTCTCTTGCCCTGAATCTTCAGACACACCTGTCTTTTCAATGAACTAAAAGCCTATAAAAACATCCTTCTATTAGCAGAACCGGTAAATCGGGCTGCAATGCCGTGTTTAATTTTTTATAGATAGTGAGCTGTAGCCTTCAGATAGCAGATACAGAATGACCAGCACTGCAGGAAGCGTGTTATCAGTCTCAGATTAAAAGGATGTTTTTATATGGCGTTTTAGTTTTATTTAACCACTGCACACTCATATTCTTGTTTGTTTATTAATACATACCTGATTCTGTTGAGTAATTTCCGGGCTATTCTTACGATGGCCTTATTCGGTTCCATTCGCCGGCAATACTCATGAAAACTTTTAGTCAGTGCCGGATCCAGGCGTGCGGCTACCCATGCACTTTCAATCAGGGCGCTGCGCAGCACGCTATGCCCCCGTCGGGTGATAGTACCGGCTAGTTCTTTTTCCCCACTTGAATGCGTCGAGGGGATGAGTCCTATAAAACTGCAGAGTTGATCCGTGTTTTTAAACCGGTTAATCGTCTCCAGCTCGGTTAATAAGGTCATGGCCGTTAATAATCCGATGCCAGGGATACTTCGCAGTAAAGCGATGGCTTCCTGGTAAGTACCTGTTTTTGATAGCTCTAGTAAATGCCGGGTGAGTTGCAATACAGAGGCTCTCAAATGTTTCGCTTCTAAAATCATGGCCTGCAGGGCCGTTTTACTACTCTGCTCAGCCATAGCGATGCTTTCCAGCCAATCAACAAAAGGTTTCGACCAGTGGGACTGTTTTTTGGTGAAGGGCGCAGGTAGTTCAATGCCATGAAAGTACAGGAACGATTTTACCCGGTTTTTATACCGGGCAAGGTCCTTGGTCAGTATGGACCGGGTGCGAACTAAACAACGGTCCTCTAGGGTTTTACTGGAAGGAACATAAATCGGGATTAAGGCGCCACTTCTTAATGAGTGTGCGATTTTACGGCTATCCCTGGAATCCTCTTTTTGCACTTTTTCTTTATCGGTGGTGGGAATATCGGCAGGATTGACCACGATGGAGTGAATGCCCAGAGCCTCCAAGCGGTTATGGATCCAGTAGCCGCAGAAGCCTGCTTCGTAGGCGGAATGATAGGTGCCGCCGGGGAAATTCTGCCGGAGATACTGGTGTAATACTTCGGGTTTAGGTGGCTGCGAAAAGGTTTTATGGGTGAGCAGTTCAGTCATAACGGTAACCTGCCAGCTTTTTAAGTGCACGTCAAAACCAACATAAATGTTTTGACCGCTAAAATCTAATTGATTAACTTGTGGTTGCATAAGTTCCAGTGTTATAAAATTTTAGGGGTTCTTTCTTAAATTTACATAACTTCCTGGAACTTATTCCTTTACAAACATACGGCCTTCAGATTCCGCTTCGCAGCGGACACCCTTGCTCTTGGCTAATGGTTGGTAACTACCGACCCCCATAGAGGACTTGCACCTCCTAGTTTATAGATATGCACGGCACACAATGCAAAAGGCCCAAAAGAGTTGCTCCTCTGGGCCTTATAACTATAATGAATTAATCTTAGTTCGAAATCGTTTTTCTTGGCATCTTGTTTTCCCTTATTGCTGTATTATAAACAAATGAAGCCATAATAACAGATGCTTGTTTTAGATCTTCAGCCTGTAAACGGTCATAAGTATCCATATTGGTATGATGGGTTCTGGTGTCGTAATCAATTTCATCTTGAATAAACTGAAAACCAGGAAGGCCGATACCATCAAATGATAAATGATCAGTTCCCCCGGTATTACTTAGAGTAACAGTATTGGCCCCTAAGTTAGTAAATGGTGTAAACCATTGTTCAAAAATGGGTTTAACATCTTTATTACCCTGGGTATAAATACCACGAATTTTACCGGTTCCGTTGTCAAGGTTATAATAAGCAGAAAGCTTTTCATGCTCAGGTAATAATGCCATGGTTGCTTTATCTCCAAAGTGTTGCTTTACATACCCTCTTGAGCCAAACAAACCTTGTTCTTCTGATGACCATAATGCAATTCGTATTGTACGTTTTGGTTTTAGATTTAACGCTTTAATAATCCTTACCGTTTCCATTACAACAGCTGTACCGGCAGCGTTATCCGTTGCGCCAGTTGCAGCAAACCATGAATCAATATGTGCACCTAACATTACCACTTCATTTTTCAATTTAGGGTCAGTACCGGGTATTTCGGCAATCACGTTATATCCTTTAACGTCCTCATCTACAAACCTAGTTTTAGTATCAATTTCAAGCTCAACCGGAATATTTGCTTTCAACAGGCGTATCATCCGCATGTAGTGTTCGGCAGTGATTTCCATTTCGGGAACAACAGGTTTTGCATCAACAGCGTAGGGTGCACCATTGCTAGTAAAATAGGTACCGTTATTTCCACGACCATTACTAATGACCAAAGCAGCACCTTCTGTCAAACAAAACTCTCTGAACTTACCCATCATGGCGCCGCGAGCTCTGAACTCCTGAATCTGCTTAGGGGAGAAAGTATCTTTTTTAGCCGGATTTTCATCTGAATATGAAGCCATTTTAACTAAATCCTCATCGGTATAACGTTTAGCATCAGCTTCAAATCCAGTCTTTATAGAGCTTGGAATATCCATAATGACAATTTTGTTTTTCAGCTTGCCGGCATAATTTACAAAATCACTATCCGATTTAAATTTAACTAATTCAACACTTCCTTTAATTGACTTATTAGTACCGTTTGTCCAAGCACGAGGAGTGCCCAACAACTGTTGATAGTAAGGCTTAGTCATGGCAATATAGCTCTTCTCTATCTCCCAGCCTCGACCAAAATCGCCCCAAGCTTCTTTATGCGGATTTAACAATCCCCATTGCTTAAATTGAGCAATAGCCCAATTCTGTGCATTTTTTAAACCGTTTGAATTGGAAAGCCTTGGGCCGGAAACATCTGTTAGATAAAAGGCTATATCCATTACCTGGGAGTTATTTAAGCCTTCATTTCTTATTTTTTCGATTACATCAAAATCGATTTTTTCATCTTGAGCAAATGCCGATGATATACTGGCAACGAACAAGTAAAAGGATAATTTGTAAACTTTCTTCATATTTAATAGAATCTTATTTTTTAAATATAAAGAAAAAGAAAACTTTCTTTCGTAAAATTCATCCTAAAAGAAAAGGCATGAACCATAGCTCACACCTTTTCCAAACTGAATCAAAAAGTCTTTTAATCAACCAAAACCTCAGGATTAATGATACTAAAATTACTTCCCTGATAAAGTATGGTAAAGCCACCACCGTCGCTATTTATCCTGGCAATACCAGAATTTCCGGTTAGGCCTTGTCGATATTGAAAATAAATTAAACCATCTTGAGCAACTGTTGCATTTTGTTTAACCGATTTATCTGTCTTTAAATCATACATCTTACCACTTATACTTACCAATTGCAAATCAACATATTCAACCTCACTCAAACATCCAGGAGCCACACTGTAAACGATATGTTCATTATCATTTGTAAATGAGGGCTTTCCATCCCAATATTCATTCGAAGTAAGTTTTCGTTCATTCTTTAACTTAAAAGTTGATGAATCCATTTGCGCAACATAGATCTCCATGTATTTCGAAGGACAAAGACTATACGGTGTGCCCAAAGATTGTGCAGAGTAGGTAATATATTTCCCGTTTGGAGAAAATGAAGGATCCGCAAATTGAGTTGACCGCGTACTAATCTGAATTGGATTTTTCCCCATTGAATCGGTAAGCACTAAATGCCATCGATATCTGTTCTGGTCATTTTTATCACTTATTTCGGCGGCCATTAAAATTTTGCTTCCATCAACCGACCAACTTGCAGAATTATGACCTCGCCATTTATAATCATTTAAGGTAATAAGCTTTTGCCCCTTGCCTCCATCAATATTAAAGAGCCAAAGCTCTGAATTTTTAGCATTGTTATCTTTTATAATCAACCCCTTAGGTGCACGATAACAAATGAACTTTCGCTTATCGGGCGCAATTTTAATCCCCCAATAATTGAAACCATCGTCATTGGTAATTCGACTTTCCTCCTTAGAGTTCTTCTTATAAATTTGATACGTACCGGATTTGTTGCTGCTATAATACAAAGTTTTGTTAGCTTCAATTGGTACATCAATTGCCACCCTGGGCTCAACCTTTTGTGCTTTAAGTTGAAATGTTGAAATTAAAAGGCAAGAAATTAAACTGAATCGCGTTATTTTGACATTGATTTTGCTCATAAATCAAAAGTATTAATTAGAATCTGAATGGAAAACGTAAAAACTAAACTATACGTATTAATCACGCTTTTTTCTTTTAGTGCATGTTCCACCCGCAAAACAATTACAGGTCCCAACATTGGTAATAGCACAACTACCCAGCTTAACTCTACGAACTATTCGTCAGTAAAAGACAAATACCTAATCGGATATTACGCTCAGGAATTAGGCATAAACGAAAAAGAACTCAAAAATGTCAATTTATTACGTTTTATAGATGACTGGATAGGGGTTCCATATAAAATCGGAGGCATGACCAAAGCAGGAATTGATTGCTCGGGCTTTACAAGTTTGCTCTATAAAACCGTTTACGAATTAAGTATTCCTCGCACCACCAGTCAAATTTATTCAATTATGGATCAAAAGCCATATACTGCATTACGTGAAGGAGATTTGGTGTTTATGAATTATGACGGGAAAAAAAATTCGCATGTAGGTATTTACTTAAAAAACGGACGTTTTGTACATGCATCAACCAGTAAGGGAGTAATGATCAGCGATTTTAACCAATCCTGGTATCAAAAAGCCTATAGTGTAGGAGGGGAGCTGAAGAAGTAATACTTTCTAAGAATCATTCTGACTAAACTATGACATCACTTATTATTGATCAAACTGTGCAATTGCAAAAATTTCCAGGTAAAGCCGGATGGACCTATGCACCACTTGATTTAAAGGGTAAGGAATCAAAAAAGCTAAACTACTTAAAAGTTAAGGGCTCCATTGATACTTATGAACTAGCTGAAACCCATTTAATGCCAATTGGCAACGGTAAACTATTTATTCCTGTTAAAGCAGAAATACGAAAAAAGATAAGAAAAGAAGCTGGTGATTGGGTTCAATTAATTTTATATAGATTCAATCCAGAAAATGAAACCGCTACTATTGACTCTTTCTTAGCTTGCCTGGAAGACGAACCTGAGGCATTTGCCAAGTTCCAGCAATTTACTCTAGAAGAACAGAAACAATACACCCAATGGATATTTTCTTCCGACAATGAAGATATTCAGGTACAAAGAATTGCATTAGCCGTAAACAATATTGCACAAGGCTTTAAAATGAATAAAAATCAGATTAAGAAATAAGTTTCTTAAAGCCTTTGGGGAAACAATGAATGCAACCATTGCGAATTTAAGGGAAGGCGTTTCATGATGCTTAAAATAAAATTTCTACATTTGTCCATCAATAAATTAACCTTTAAATAAAAGAGATTCTACATTCTATGGCACGTTACGAGTTGATTATGCCCAAAATGGGTGAAAGTGTAGCTGAAGCTACCATTATCAAATGGGTGAAAAACATCGGTGAAAAAATTGAGGCAGATGAAAACGTTCTTGAAATCGCCACCGATAAGGTTGATTCAGAAGTGCCATCTCCTGTTTCAGGAACTTTAGTGGAGTATTTATTTAATGAGAATGATATTGTTCAAGTAGGTGCAGCTATAGCTATTATTGAAACAGATGTTGCCGAAACTACTAACTCTGTAACTCAAGTTGAACCTCCTGTTCAAATTGAACAAACTAAAGGTGATGACTTGCCAGACTTAAACCTTGTAAATGCCACTTTAGGACGTACTGAAGAAACGGCAGCTCCTATAAAATCTAACGGAATTCGTTTCTATTCTCCATTAGTACGTACCATTGCAGAAAGCGAGGGTGTTTCAGCAGCCGAACTAGATGCTATTCAAGGTACCGGATCAGAAGGAAGGGTTACAAAACAAGATATTTTAGCTTATGTTCAGCAAAGAGCATCAGGAGCAGTTAAAGTAACTCCAGTAGGTCAGCCTTCAGCTCCTGTTCAAAAAACTGAACCTGCTAAGGAAACTCCGGCTTCACCTAAAGCAGCTCCTGTTGCCTCAACAATTGAAATTAAGGCCCCTGCAGTTTCTGTTGGTGGAACTGATGAAATCATCGAGATGGATCGCATGCGAAAACTTATTGCCGAGCATATGGTAATGAGTAAACATGTGTCTCCGCATGTTACTTCATTTGTTGAAGCTGATGTAACCAATATTGTTCAGTGGAGAGATAAAGCGAAGAAAACCTTTGAGAAACGGGAAGGTGAAAAAATCACTTTTACACCAATTTTCATCGAAGCTGTTGCCAAAGCAATTAAAGACCTCCCAATGATTAATGTTTCAGTTGATGGAACAAAAATCATCGTTCGTAAAAACATTAACATTGGTATGGCTGCTGCCTTACCAAGTGGCAACTTAATTGTTCCTGTAATTAAGAATGCAGACCAAATGAACTTGGTTGGTTTAACAAAATCAGTTAATGATTTAGCAAACCGCGCTCGTAATAATAAATTGCAGCCTGATGAAATTCAAGGCGGGACCTTCACACTCACCAATGTAGGTTCTTTTGGTAATGTAATGGGTACACCTATTATCAACCAACCACAGGTAGCAATTTTGGCAGTTGGGGCAATTAAAAAGAAACCCGCTGTAATTGAAACTGAATTTGGTGATGTAATTGCCATTCGCCATATGATGTTCCTATCATTATCTTATGACCACCGTGTGGTAGATGGCTCACTTGGAGGAATGTTTGTTCGAAAAGTAGCTGATTATCTTGAGGCATTCGACCCGAATAGAGATATTTAATAATCTTCATATAACGTCTCGGTAAAACCGGGACGTTTTTTATTGTTATATAACCAATTAACCTACTATAAATATCATGAACGAAATAGAAAAACTATTTGAGAATAATAAAAAGTTTGTTGACCACTGGTTAAGTATTGATGAAAACTACTTTATAAATCTGGCTAAACAACAAGATCCTAAGTTTTTATGGATTGGCTGTGCAGACAGTAGGGTACCTGCAAATGAAATTACGGGATTGGCTCCAGGAGAGGTATTTGTGCACCGTAATATTGCCAATATGGTTGTTCATACCGATATAAACTGCCTTTCTGTAATTCAATATGCGGTAAAAGTGCTTAAGGTAGAACATATTTTGGTAGTTGGTCATTACGGATGTGGTGGTGTTAAAGCTGCTATGGGCAATTCAAATTTTGGGTTGATTGATAACTGGTTAAGAAATATTAAAGATGTATATCGTATGCATGAAGACCAGTTGAATGTTATTACAGATGAAGAAGAACGTTTTAGATTGTTATGTGAAATCAACATTAAAGAGCAGGTACTAAACGTATGTAATACCAGCATTGTTCAAAAAGCCTGGGAAAGCGGACAAAAATTATCGGTTCATGGTTGGGTATTCGATGTTGCCGATGGTATTTTGCATGATTTGGATGTTACAGTTTCCGATATCAGCCAGATTAGCACCCTTTATCAGTATAAAATTAAATAGGTATCATAAAGCATGAAGAAGCTAAAAGCTTCTTCATGCTTTAATTAAACATAAATAATCCTTCCATTTAGATCGTTAAGGCTCTATCTATATCAGCAATTAAATCGTCAATATGCTCCAAACCGACTGAAACTCTTAGTAAATTTTGAGGTGTTTTAGTTTCTGATCCTTCTTGTGAGGCGCGATGTTCAATAAGGCTTTCAACCCCACCCAGGCTTGTTGCCTGTAAGAACAAACGGGTATTATTACATACTTTAACAGCTTTTTCCATACCACCTTTCACACAAAAAGAAAGCATTCCACCAAAACCATTTTTCATTTGCTTGGCAGCCAATTGATGATCAGGATGTGATAGTAATCCGGGATAAAAAACTTGTTCAACCCTGGAGTGTTGCTCAAGAAATTTCGCCAATGCAAGCGCATTCTCTGAATGCCCCCTCATACGATATGGTAATGTTCTGATACCCCTTAGTGTTAAATAACAATCAAATGGAGAAGGTACCCCACCTCCAAGTATTTGAATATGACGAATTCGCTGAAAAAACTCATTATTATTCTTGGAAATAACTGCTCCACCTAATACATCACTATGACCGTTGATATACTTGGTTGTAGCATGCATGACCACGTCAACCCCCATTTCTAAAGGGCGTTGAATACATGGAGTTGCAAAGGTATTATCAACTGCGGTTATTATATTATTCTGCTTAGCCAAGTGTACAACCCGTTCTATATCTGTAATTTTCATTAGCGGATTAGATGGAGTTTCCATCCAAATTAACCTTGTGTTAGGACGTATATGATTTTCCACTTCATTAAAATCTATAAAAGTGATCCACATTTTAAGGTCAATAAAAATTTGTTTCAATTGATTGCGTAAACCATGATACATATCATCTGGAGCAATGATGTGATCTCCGGGTTGCAATGCCTGAAAAACTGCAAATGCCGCAGCCGAACCAGAACCAAAGGCTAAGGCTGCTTCACCACCTTCTAATGCGGCCAAACAAGATTCCAATTGCTTTCTATTTGGATTATTATGCCTGGTATACATAAAACCTTTTGAATAGCCTAAATCTTCGTCTCTCAGAAAAGTAGTCGATAAGTGAATAGGAGGGGTAATGGCACCGGTTGCACTATCAGGTTCGTTGCCGGCATGTATGGCCAATGTTTCAAGTTTCATAAATAAGCAATTTGTAATTGATAGCTGAGATGGTTACTAAAAAGCCTAAATTTAAGAAAGAAATGTATTGTGGGAACAGAAAAAATCATATCAGCTACTATTTCATCGCAACTTTATCAAGCTATTGATGAAACTCAAAAGGAATGTTCTAACGACCATCTGCATACACTTCGGCTAAATCTGAAAAAAATAAAGGCACTATGTATTTTGTTTGCAAACAATAATAATGAACACCAAAATTCAAAAGCTTTATTTCTACCCTTTAAACGCCTCTTTAGGCATTCCGGAAGATTAAGAGACAACTTTCAACTTGAAAAACGCCTGATTCATTATTTTACTGAAGATGAAAAACTCATCAATTGCTTACAGGACAAACTTCATAATCGAAAAGAAAAACTAACGGTAAGCTATTTGAATAAGGCCGAAAATTTTGAGCATGAAAAGGCAGCTAGTACCCTGGATTATTTATCCTTTCATTTAGACGTAAAGAGCCCTCTGGAACGACTAGGCAATTATAAAACTTTTACGCGTCTAAGATTGGCATCTGTAGAAGAACAAGTTCTACAAGGACCGAATAAGGGACAGCTTCATCATATTCGGGCACAACTGAAACATATATTAATGCTATATAAGATTTTAAATGTAGTTTCAAACAGGTCTAACCTAATCACGCAAATAGATAATCTGCAAGAAGAATTAGGGAACCTTCACGACTTTGAATTATTATATCATTATGTAAATGAACATATTGAAGAAGAAAGTAAGCATCGGAATATTTCACCAATACTACTCACTCGAATACATTCCTTGAATGACTTCATAGAAAAATTACGAATCAATTGTCTTAAAAAACTCACTTTGTTAATGAATAATTCGCATTTTTGAAAACAGTTTGAAGCTTATTTATGTTTATTTTCAAATAGTCAACATTGTTTACTATTTGCTGTAAATGTATATTTGCAATCCTTTCAGAACCAAACTTTCGTAACACAGGTAGAGGTTTTCTATTTTGTTAAAATTTAATACATGAGCGCTGAAACACAACTCGACATACTATTAGCAGATCCGCACCTTGCCCCAGATCTAAAAAACATTGCCCAAAAGGTAAAAGAAAGTGCGCGCATTACATTTGATGAAGGTGTATTGCTTTATGAAAAAGGTGATTTAGGTTATTTAGGAACGCTTGCAAATCATATAAGGGAGAAGAAACACGGCAACTACACGTATTTCAACCGCAATTTTCATATTGAACCTACTAATCTTTGTGTATACGACTGTAAGTTTTGTTCTTATTCGCGCTTAATTAAGCAAAGGGCAGAAGGTTGGGAGTTAACCATGGATGACATGTTGAACATTGTGAAAAAATATGATGGAAAACCTGTTACCGAAGTTCATATTGTAGGCGGAGTATTACCTCAATATGATTTGAAATTCTATATGGAATTATTTAAAGCCATAAAAGCCCACCGTTCCGAATTACATGTGAAGGCCCTGACACCTGTTGAATATCACTATATCTTTAAAAAGGCCAAATTAAGTTATGCAGAGGGCATGAAATTGATGAAGGAAGCAGGTCTGGAATCCATGCCTGGTGGAGGTGCTGAAATATTTCATCATGAAATTCGTGATCAAATTGCTGCAGATAAATGTACAGGAGAGCAGTGGCTGCAAATACATGAAGAATGGCACAAATTAGGTATGCGTTCTAATGCAACTATGTTATACGGGCATATCGAAAGCTATTGGCATCGAATTCACCACATGGATGAATTGCGAAAGCTTCAAGATAGAACCGGCGGTTTTCAAACGTTCATTCCATTAAAATTCAGAAACAAGGACAATCAAATGTCGGATGTTCCTGAAACATCAGTCGTTGATGACTTGAAAAACTATGCAATTAGCCGTATTTATTTAGATAATTTTGATCATATCAAATCTTACTGGGCAATGATTGGCCGTGTAACCACACAACTTTCATTGGCATTTGGGGTAAATGATATTGATGGAACCATTGATGATACTACAAAAATCTATTCAATGGCCGGTTCGGAAGAACAACACCCGGCAATGAGCACCAAAGAGTTGGTTGATTTGATTAAACATGTCAACCGTCATCCGATAGAGCGTGATACATTGTATAACATCATAACAGATTATAATGAGTACGATTTCTCGGCTGAAGAGAAGGAGGTTGAATTTATTTCACTTCCGGTATTGAATGAAGTGCGCAACTAAAACAGTTTGCGTAAATTGTTAAAAGATTAGGTTGAATACTTTTAAACCAAAACAAGAAAGGTTTAATAGCAATTAGACCTATTAGCTATTAAAAGAACATTATGCAGGAATTACTTACAAACCATCCGGCATTTTCCGGTGATAATGAAGAATTTCAGCTTCAAGATTATAAGAAGGTACTTTACATTGTACGTCACGGTGAAACCGACTATAACCGTAGTGGAGTAGTACAGGGCCGTGGTGTAAATACTGATTTGAATGATCTGGGCCATGAACAGGCTCAGAAATTCTTCAAAAACTATAAACACATTGCATTTGATAAGGTTTATACTTCAACATTAAAACGTACCCACCAAACCATGCGCCCTTTTATTTCTACAGGACTTGCATGGGAACAGCATCCCGGGTTTGATGAATTGGATTGGGGCGAAAATGAAGGAAAACCATATAAGTCAGAAGTAATTGATGGCTTTACGACTGTTACCAACGCATGGCTTGAAGGTAAATACGATAAACGTTTTATAGGAGGTGAAAGCCCCTTGGATGTAAGTGAACGTCAGATGCAGGCAATGGAATACGTAATGGGGAAAGAAGATGAAAGGAATATTTTAATTTGCATGCATGGCCGAGCAATGCGTATTCTCCTTTGTGGTTTATTGAATATTGAGTTCCGCAATATGGATAGATTTATTCATCAAAACACCTCATTGTATACACTTGGATACACCGGACAGCAATTTAATTTATTAACTTTTAATTCCCTTGCCCATTTGGAGCAAATAGAAAAGTGAGTATAAGCCCATGGAGAAACAAATAGAAAAATTAAGAGTTTCGGCAGTATCATATACCAATACCAAACCTTTTTTATACGGATTAGAACACTCAAACATACTAGACAAGATTGAGCTTTCACTAGATATTCCGGCAGATTGTGCGCAAAAGTTAATTGATGATAGGGCGGACGTGGGCTTAATACCGGTTGCGGCATTACTTCGCTTACCGTATTACGAAATTATCGGCGATTATTGCATCGGAGCAAATGGAGCCGTTAACTCGGTATTTATCTTCAGTGATTTACCTGTTAATGAAATAAAAACGATTCGTTTAGATGCACAGTCAAGAACATCAAACAACCTTGCTCGTATTCTTCTAAAAAAATATTGGAAATTGGATCCGATTATTCTGCATGAAGGAACAGCTGACGCTCAGGTGCTCATTGGCGATCGTACTTTTGGCCGCAAACATGAGTTTAATTACGTATATGACCTTGCCGAAGAATGGAAAAACTTTACCAGTTTACCATTTGCTTTTGCAGTTTGGGCCGCCAATAAACCTATAAGTCCAGAACTTAAACAAGAGTTAAACAGGGCCCTAGGTTATGGAATTACCCATAGAGAAGAACTGCTAAAAACAATGGACAAACGCAGCGACTTTGATTTAGACGATTATCTGCTGCATAAAATTGACTACGTGTTTGATGATAAAAAGCATCAGGCATTAAATTTATACCTTGAGTATTTGAAAGAAATTAACCAAAGTTTAGCTGCCCTTCCTTCAGTTTAAATCACAATTATGGTACAGGAGATACAACAAATACGAACAACTATTGAACCATTACGTCAACAGTTGATTAAGCACCCATTATATGAGAACATCAAAAGCATTGAACATCTCCGCATATTCATGCAACACCATGTATATGCTGTATGGGATTTCATGTCATTACTAAAAAACTTACAGCATCACCTTACCTGCACTGAAGCACCATGGAAACCAGTTGGCTCAGCTGCAACCCGTTATCTAATCAATGAAATTGTAACAGGAGAAGAAAGTGATGTAGACCAAGACGGCAAACGGATTAGTCATTTTGAACTGTATTTAGATGCCATGAAACAGGCTGGGGCTGAAAAAGCCAAACTTAAGTTCTTTTTGCAATGTGTTACAGGGATTTACTCTATAGAGAATGCACTACGGACGGCAGAGTTACCAGAATCAGTGCAACAATTTGTCAACTTTACTTTTGATACAATTGCACAAGGTAAATTGCATACCCAGGCAGCTGTATTTACGTATGGAAGGGAAGATTTAATTCCAGATATGTTCCTTTCTATTTTAAGAGAACTTGACCAGCAACATCCTGGGGAAATCAGCATTTTCAAATATTACATTGAAAGGCATATTGAGGTTGACGGTGGCCACCATGGTGAACTGGCTCTGCAAATGACAAATGATCTTTGTGGAGAAGATGACGATAAATGGATTGAAGCCGAAAGTGCCGTGGTTCAAGCGCTTAAAACTCGAATAAAATTATGGGACGGCGTTTTGGCGGAAATCAAAAGGGTGGGATAATATTATAACAGATCCTTAGTTGATAAAAAGGCTCATAATTCATAAGATTATGGGCCTTTTCTATATAAACAGGACCTTAATTCATCTTCTCAATAAATTATCTAATAAAATATTAGTAAATTAATACATACTAATAAACATGCTTATGACTAGTACTCTATCTTTATTCATATTAAACTTAAGCATTACTTTAAAACATCTGCCCAAAATACTGTTTAAGATACGATTTTGCACCTGAAACCTATTTATCGTATTAATTCAGCCAAAAGCCTTATAACTGATTAACTAACTACATTATAAATGCAATGAAACGTACGCTCTCTCTAGTTATTCTCTTGTTAATTGGCATTTCCCTAAGGGCACAGTATACCACCGTACCAACAAAAAAAGACAGTGCACGAGTTGCTGATAGCCTAAAAAACATCAAATACCCATACATTTTTCCTGCACTTGGTCAAAAAGCAGCATCGAAAGGGTTTAAGTTTCCCTTGCCGAACGGTTTAATGCTTAACACTATTTATACTAAACAAGATATAAAAATTAACGGCCTAGAAGTGGGCTTTAATAGTACAGAGTTAATTAATCTCGATTCAATTGTTGTATTTGATTATGTTACCGGTGAAGGATACATAACTAACTTTCGTTTTGACACTTACCTATTTCCTTTTTTTAATGTATATGCGCTTGGAGGAACCTTAAACGGAGAAACCATTGTCCAGCTGGCTGAACCTGTTTCTTTTAGAACTGTTACCAGTAACCCAGGTCAATATTATGGTTTTGGGCTCATGCTAGCCGGAGGAATAGGAAAACTTTGGGTAACTGGCGATATAAACTTTGCATGGACAGACTTGGATCTTCTGGATCGTCCCGTTAAAACACGGGTAGTAGGTATAAGGGTAGGGCGTACCTTTAACTTTAATGAACACCCCAAACAGAATATTGCCATTTGGGTAACAGCTCAAAATCAGAAAATTTTTAATGAAACCAATGGCCAAATTTCTTTCAAAGAATTAGGATTAGATGGCGATAAAATCAACGATTTACAATCACAACTTGATGATTGGTATAATAACCTCACGCCTCCTTTAAAGGAACTTTATGAGAATGTATATACCCGGTTAAAGGATGGGTTGGAAACAGCATCGAATACTCTTGAAACCGGATATGTTCGCTATCATTTCAGCAAAGGTTTATACACACCTTGGCACTTTTCAATTGGAGGACAATGGCAAATCAATCCGCGATGGCAAATTAGAGGAGAGTTCGGTGGAGCCTACAAAAAACAACAGTATATGCTTTCTGTAGGTTACCGTTTTGGTATTAAAGGCAAAAACATTATGTCGGGTGAAAAGAAAAAGTAAACTAAAGCTCTAACATTTAGACCTGTATGAACAATCGCATGCTCTCTTTGGTGTTCTTCCTATTTGCTCTAACAATTACCACTGTATCAGCCCAACCGATTGACACCCTAACCAAAAAACAACAGCGTCAACTTGCCAAAAAACAAAAAGAAAAAGAAGGCAAGTTCATGATTACTCCATTAGCGGGTCCAGCCTATACTCCTGAACTGGGTTTTACCATAGCAGGAGGTGTATTAACATCATGGAGAATGGATAAGGCCGATACAACTCTTCAACGGTCATCAGCTCCATTCAATATTGGATGGGGTTCAACAGGCTCTTATTTTTTTTCTACACGTGCCTCTGTCTTTTTAAAACACGATAAATATAGGTTATACACCGATGTATGGTTTAAAAACATGGATGACAATTACTTTGGAATTGGTTATGAAAATGGGAGATATACCCCAAAAAGTGACTCAACCACCAAGTATAATCGTGTTTGGCTCCAATTCTATCCACGTTTCTTATGGCAGTTTAAGAAAACTTTTTTTGCAGGTGCAGCTTTAGACTTAAATTATACAAAAGGAAAGGATCCCAGTCCAGGAGTTGCAGCCGATCCGGTTTATCAGCAATACAATGAAACACCATACAACAGTGGATTTGGCATACTATTTCAACATGACACCCGGGACATTACTGTTAATGCCTGGAAAGGAATTTTTCTTGAAGCACAAATTACTCTTTACGGGGGATTTTTAGGAGGTCAAAATAATTACCAGGTGTATTCATTTGATACTAGAAAATACTTTTCAATAACTAAACCCGGCCATACCCTGGCGTTTCAGTTACGCGGACGCTTTGCCGTTGGAAACGTTCCTTATGGAGAAATGTCTCAACTAGGTACACCATTTGACCTGCGAGGTTATTTATGGGGACAATACCGTAATAAGTCGATGTTATTTGGAATTGGAGAATACAGACATACCTTTTATAAAAAGGATGCTAAACCTTCAAAGTATGGAGCTGTTGGTTGGTTAGCAACAGGTTCAATTGGGGAAGATCCTACAGACTTTAAGCATTGGCTCCCCAATGGAGGAATAGGCTTCAGGTTTGAAGTGCAACCTCGCATGAACCTTCGTCTGGATTATGGCTTTGGTAAAGGATCAAGCGGTTTCTATTTCAACTTCCAGGAAGCATTTTAAAAATACACGTTTTATTTATCTTTATAGACCGTTCAATTAACCCAAACTACCAGCAATATCTTCTGCTTATTCAATGACAGGAAGACATAGTCCGCAAATAAAGGTATGGCCAATGACATAATCATAAGAGAATTCTGACCTACTGATAAGGCTCGGCTTATTGAAATAGTAAAACTAAATGTTCCTAAGTATTTTGCAGAAAGTGAAATTGAAGACCTGAACGAATATCTTGAATATAAAATTGAAAAATATTTTGTGGTTGAATCGGTGAAAAGATAATAGGTGCTGGAGGCATCAATTTTGATAATGATAATAGAACAGGCAAAATAAGCTGGGACATTATTGACCCTGATTTTCAAGGGAGAGGAGTCGGACAAAAGTTGCTTAACTATAGAATTGAGCTTCTTAAGTCAATTAAGGATATAGAAAGAATAAAAGTCAGGACATCTCAACTAGCGTACAAATTTTATCAGAAAAACGGATTTGTTCTTCAAACAGTTGTAAAGAATTATTGGGCTAAAGGTTTTGACTTATATGATATGCAATATGAATAACTTTACTCAGAAAAGTTCTATGCCAAACTGATATTCAAATAATTAAAAATATTATTTGTTAAGTTATGGCTAGTATTTCTATATTAATGTAATACAAGAATTGAAATAAAATAGCGACCTGACATATCTTTAACAACATTAAAATGAAAACAATAATACTGCTATGCGGAATTTTCAATATCGGTTTTGCCTTATTTCATATCGGCTTTTGGAAAATATTCAACTGGAACAGTAAATTAAAGAAAACGGGGTACATAAATAAAGCGATAATGCAAATACTCAATGTGCAAATCACTTACTATTTTTTATTTACCGCAGCAATTTGTTTCATTTATCCTTCTGAATTGCTGACCACCAGTTTAGGACACCTTTTTCTGATGGGCAGTTCATTATTTTGGTTTATTCGCACCATACAACAGTTCATATTTTTACGATCCAACCATTATAAAGTACATGTATTAACCTTATTGTTTGTCATAGGTACGTTATTGTTTATCTCTCCGGTTTTAATGAACAACTAATACATTACCTTGCACGCAACCATAAAACCTTAATTATTTTCATTAGTATAAATGTTCTCAGCAACAAACTTTAATTCTTGATTCCAAGTATGGCTATAGTGGTTAATACTATTGATGAATACATCTCTCAGTGTCCTGAAAACATACAACTTATTTTATCGCAAATTAGGGAATTAATAAAGAAAACGGTACCCGATGCGGAGGAAGCCATTAGTTATGGTATACCTACGTTTAAATTAAATGGTCGTAATTTAATCCACTTTGCCGGATATAAAAAACATATTGGAATGTATCCGGCCCCGCGAGAACACGTTGCATTTAAGGATACCCTTAAATCCTACAAAGGAGGAAAAGGAACGGTTCAATTCTCCTTAAATCAACCGCTACCAATTGAATTGATAATTGAAATAGTAAAGTATCGGGTTGCAAAAAATCAGGAGGATTAAGGAGCAATCTTGGGAACTTATCTTTCAGTAACAGATTTCTTTCACACTTAAAATTCCTAAAAGCCTACCTTTGTGGCGCAAACCAAACAATACTAGATGATTAAAAAAAGGATTAAAAGAAGCCTCCGAGTATCAAAATACATTATTTACAAAGAAACTCTTGTTGATTATAAAGAGCACTTTTGGTCGTTTATAGGAGCATTTGCCGGTATAGGGATCATTGCTTTTCTTCAAAGCCATATCTTACCTCCCAACGAAAACATTTTCTTAATAGGATCATTCGGCGCCTCGAGTGTACTGGTTTATGGTGCAATTCAAAGCCCTTTAGCCCAACCAAAAAACTTAATAGGCGGTCATTTTATTTCGGCATTTATAGGAGTTACAGTTTATAAGCTGTTTCCTGATATTGTTTGGTTAAATGCCCCCTTAGCAGTTTCGCTTTCCATAGTTATGATGCAAATAACTAAAACCATGCATCCACCCGGAGGAGCAACTGCGTTAATTGCTGTAACAGGTTCGGAGAAAATAAAAGCATTAGGATATTTTTATGTGGTATTTCCGGTATTGATGGGCGCATTAATTTTACTGGGGATGGCCTTAATATTTAACAATTTAACCTCTCACCGAAAATATCCAACCAACAAACGATTTACAGCCTCAATCAAGCGTATTTTAATTATAAAGAAAAGAATCTCTACTAAAGGATTATCTTAGTAACTTTATTTCAGTTCCTGCAATAACGTTCTTTTAGAACGATTTCTTATTAAAAATACTACAAATGAAACTCCCTGAACAAACAGAGTACAATCCGTATTTCCAGCATTACATTGACTTAGTGGGTGAAGGTGATTTTGAAACACTATTTCATCAAAACACTCTGCTAACAGCACAATATTTTAAGGAAGTGCCATCTGAAAAGCATAATTATAGGTATGCTCCAAATAAATGGAGCGTTAAAGAAGTGTTAATGCATATCATTGATACGGAACGAGTATTTGCTTATCGCGCCTTAGTATGCGCCCGTGGAGATAATTCGACTCCCTTGCATAGCATGGATGAAGATCTTTATGCTGCCAATGTTGATGTTACACATAGAACCATGGAAAGTTTAATTGACGAATTTTTGACTGTTCGTAAAAACTCTGAATTTCTATTCAAAAACATTAGCGATGAACAAAGTAAGTTTTTGGGTAATGGAGTAACACATAACATTAGTGCAAGAGCATTAGGCTTCATTATGATTGGACATATTCATCATCATGTGAATGTGCTAAATGAACGGTATTTGTAACTTATAAAACCTCATTTGTTATTTTTGAGCAATAATTAAGCATTACATTGAGTTCAGCAGATTTCAAGCAATGGATTGAAGAAATTGTTTCATTTCACCAGTTAATGATGGAAACTCATTTCTTAAACTCGTTGCCGGTTTACTTCATACCATCAAAACACTTAGCTCTGATCTATGTGCAGCTGACTAATAGTGATCAGAGTGTATCAATACCTGATTTACTGCCTGAAGAGTCTGATAAGAATCAACGCGTAATTGTCATTTGGGAAGATCAATGGATTACGCAGAAAGAGTTGATTCAATCAAGGATTCAGTCAATATTAGGAATCACTAAACGCATACACGGTCGGGCTACCAAAGTAAAGCGCATTGACAAAAATTTGCTTAACTCTTTTTTAGCGAATAACCATCTTAATGTTATAACCACTGCCAAATTCAAGTACGGGTTATTTTATAAAGATGAACTTGTAGCCGTTGCTTCTTTCAGTTCTGGAAGGTTAATGAAAACCAGAGGGGAAAATTATCGATCTTACGAACTCATCCGATTTGCCAATTTAAGAGGAAATACGGTGGTTGGAGGCTTAAGTAAATTGTTAAAGCAGTTTATCGAAGAGATTAATCCAGGAGACATAATGACCTATGCCGACCGTGAATGGTCGCAGGGGATGGGTTATGAAAAATTAGGGTTTATTTGTGAGGGAATAACTCCTGCGCAGCAATTTTGGCTCAAAGAGGGAGAGTGGATACGTTATTATACCCATAAATTGCCTGTTGAATTATTAAGGCAAAAAAACAGCGATGAAACCGAACAAGCATTTTTAAATCGATTGGGTTATGTGCAAATTCAAAATGCAGGGAACTATAAATATCGCTTAACACTTCAAAAATGAACAAACCTGATTTAGTCGTGATTTTGGGACCCACCGCTTCTGGGAAAACCCGATTGGCAGTACGTTTAGCTCATGAACTTAAAAGTGCAGTTATCAGTGGCGATTCACGCCAGGTTTATAAGGATATGAATATCGGAACGGGCAAGGATTTAAATGAATATACCTATAACGGCCAGCCTATTCCATATTACCTGATCGATATTAAAGATGCGGGAGAGCGCTATAATATATCAGAGTTTCAGCGTGATTTCTCAACGGTTTATCAGCAACTTCACTCAGTAGGTAAGCTCTCTGTACTTTGTGGTGGAACGGGATTATATATTGAATCCATTTTAAAAGATTTCCAATATACATCCATACCGGTAAACGAAGCATTGAGAGCCCGTTTAATTTCAAAATCAAAGGAAGAATTACTTGCCATTCACCAGCAAACTCCCTCAGCTTATTCAGCGTTGGCCGACATTTCAACTTCTAAACGATTAATCAGGGCAATAGAAATTGGAACCTATTTGCAAAGTAATGAACATAAAAATGAACCAAATGCCAAAATCAATACGATTTTGTTTGGCATTGATGTTTCAAGAGATGTTCGCAGACAAAGGATTTCTACCCGTTTGGAACAACGTTTGAATAGCGGAATGATTGAAGAAGTAAAGGATTTATTGAACAAAGGTATTTCAGTAGAAGATATAATTTACTATGGTTTGGAATATAAATTCATTACGCTGTACTTGCTCGGTGAATTATCGTATGATGAACTGTCCAATCGCTTGGAAAATGCAATTTGTCAGTTTGCTAAAAGACAAATGACTTATTTCAGAAAAATGGAGCGTGATGGCTTTACTATCAATTGGATAAACGGAGAATTACCTATTGATGAACAATTGAAAGTTCTTTTAAGTCACCTGTAAGTATAAACTTATTCCAATATCTCTTCTTCGGTAATCAGTTGATGTCTTAAGGCGTAAACTACCACACCTGCTGTATTCTTCACGTTCATTTTTTCCATTATACGCAAACGGTAGCCCTCAACTGTACGCTTGCTTAAATAAACCTGCTCAGAAATTTCTTGAGCCGTTAGCTGTTTACAGATAAATTTAATGATGTCCTTTTCTCGTTCGTTAAAATCAATTTGAGGAGTTTTGGCATCTTGTTTACTTTTAGCAATCATCTTCACCAACTTCATTGAAGCCGCTTCGCAAAAATAGTTACCATCATCATAAACAGTTTTTATAGCATCAATAATTTCGTTTTTATGGGCGTTTTTTAGCAAATAACCCTTAGCACCTGCCTCAAACATATCAGCTATCAAATTATCCTCATCAAACATTGATAAAGCAATTACCTTCACATCAGGAAACTTATCTACAATAATTTTAGTCGCCTCAATACCATCCATAGTTGGCATTTTAATATCGGTAATTACCACATGTGGTCGATGATAACTGATTTTGTTGATTAGATCAACTCCGTTTACAGCTTGATCCAAAAGGTTAAAATCCTTTTCCTTTTTTATAACCAAACTTAAACCGTCACGAAAAATCTCATGATCGTCGGCGATAATTATGTTAATTTCAGTAGAGTTCATCAGGCAAAGGTTGTTTCAATAGATGTACAAAATTAATTATTTGTGGAATGATTTATGGGAATTTCAAAAATAAATGCCACTCCTTTGTTGGGTGAACTTTGATGGAATAATTGGCCGCCCAAGACGTCAACGCGGCTCTCAAGATTCTTCAAACCCAATCCACCTTCCTTGCTTACGTCTTTATTTTTCATCGACTCAAAGTCAAAACCTTTACCATTATCACTTGTTTGCAACAGCAGCATTTTTTCTTGCTGAGTAAGCTTAATAATCAATTTTGATGCTCCGGAATGCTTAATGGTGTTATTAATGATTTCTTGCACAATTCGGAAAACATTAATCTCCATATCTTTATTAATGCTTAACTCAGGAATTTCGCAAGAATAACTGATTTTGATTCCATTTTGATTATCTGCCTTATCAACAAATTCTTTAATTGCTGCATCCAGCCCTTTTCGAACTAAGGTATTAGGCATCAAGTTGTTTGAAATTTGCCTAATGTTCTGCATAATGTCGTCAATGTAAGTCCCGGCCTTATGCACAATCTCTGTATCATCTTCTCCAACATCTAAACTATTGATGTACAACTTTACAGAAGAAATCAGCGGACCGATACCATCATGCAATTCAGAAGCAACTCTACGACGCTCATTCTCAAGAGTATTGATTTCAGCATTGATACGCTCTTTTTGTAATGCAATAAAACGACGCTGATATAAAATTAATGAAGTAACAAAGTAGATAATGATAATACTGAATAATACAATTGCAACTATAATTGCTAGATAGAGTTCTTTTTCTTTTGCGTCCATACAAGCGCTTCAACACCTGAATTAGTTAACAAAGCTAAAATTATTAAATATCTGTCCCGCACAACAGATTCACAAAAATATTACAATCTACCTATTATAGCCTCTGCAAATAGCAAATCTTCAGGATAGGTGATTTTTATATTCTTGTAATCACCTTCAGTAAGTAGAATGGTTGTACCTAAGGCTTCGACTACACTGGCATCATCCGTAAACTCTTCTTTGTACTCCTGCTCATAGGCCTGTAGTATAAGTTCCGCAGAAAAACATTGAGGTGTTTGCACCAAATAATAATGTTCGCGATTAATCGCTACCGAAATATTGTTCTCGACCTTACGGATAGAGTCTCTACATTTAACCGCAGGCACTGCATTACCATTCTTTTGCGCTGATTGAAATAGATCAACAATGAACTGATGGCTCACCAAAGGCCTTACCGCATCATGCACAGCTACAACTCCTGGAGATTTCACCAACGACAATCCATTTTTTACCGATTCAAAGCGAGTTTTACCTCCGGCAATTAAGGTGTGTGGAGTTGTAAATTTATGTTCTTCGCAAAGTTTTTTCCAGTGTTCGTGATATTCTGGGTGCATTACCAATATAATTTTGGGTACCAGAGGCCATTGATAAAAAGCCCTGATACTATGCATCAGAATAGGCAATCCTTTTAGTTCAAGAAATTGTTTAGGTACGCTGGCCCCCATTCTGGAACCTGTACCACCGGCCACTATAATTGCGTAATAGGTCAATGTATAATTATGAGTTTAATTATGAATGATGAAGGCTTTATTCTACAACAAAGCATTCATCATTCATAATTCAACATTGATAATTATTAAAATTAGATAATTAACATAGCATCACCGTAGCTATAGAAATGATATTTCTCTTTAACGGCAATTTCATAAGCATTCATTATGTTTTCATAACCACCAAATGCAGCTACCATCATCAATAAGGTAGATTCAGGTGTATGGAAATTGGTGATCATTGAGTTGGCAATGCTGAAATCATAAGGAGGGAAGATAAATTTACTTGTCCACTCGTTAGCAGCCTTCAACGTTCTACTTGCTGAAACAGCCGACTCAATTGCACGCATAGAAGTTGTACCAACAGCACAAATCCTTCTTTTCTGCTCAATTGCACGATTTACAATATCTGCATCTTTTTGCTCAATGATGAAGTGCTCTGAATCCATTTTGTGTTTGGTCAGATCTTCTACCTCAACAGGACGGAAAGTTCCTAAACCAACATGTAAGGTAACCTCTGCAAAGTCAACTCCTTTTAACTCCAATCGTTTCAATAACTCTTTACTAAAATGCAAACCAGCAGTAGGAGCAGCCACAGCACCTTCATTCTTAGCAAATACAGTTTGGTAACGCTCTTTATCTTCAGCAGTAGCTTTACGTTTAATGTATTTAGGAAGAGGAGTTTCTCCTAAAATCTCAATGGCTTCACGAAACTCTTCATCGGTGCCATCAAATAAAAAGCGAATGGTACGACCGCGAGAAGTTGTATTATCAACAACCTCGGCAACCAAAAGGTCATTATCGCCAAAGTATAACTTATTACCAACCCTGATTTTACGGGCAGGATCAACCAAAACATCCCAAAGGCGCATTTCCTTGTTTAACTCGCGCAACAAGAATACCTCAATTTGTGCACCTGTTTTTTCCTTATTACCATACATACGGGCTGGAAATACTTTGGTGTTATTCAAAATCATTACATCTTTATCATCAAAATAATCCAATACGTCTTTGAAAATTTTGTGCTCTATCTTTCCTGAATCTTTATGTAATACCATTAAACGGGCTTCATCCCTTGTTTCCGATGGTTTGTGAGCTACTAATGATTCAGGTAAATGAAAACTGAATTGCGATAATTTCATGTTATATGAGGATTATTAGATTTTTGTAAAATGTGGCAAAGATAGGCATTTTGAATCATAAAATCTTCAATATTACCAATTGCTTTTGAGTTTATTTTTATGCTTTATGAGTAAATTTTTACATTAGCACCTAACTTTACCATTGATAATTAATTAGATTTGATAAATGATCTATCTGCGTTTAATTAAGGAAAGCTTTGCCTTCGCGTTTGAAGCGCTTAGGACAAACAAACTTCGTACCTTTCTTTCATTGCTGGGTATTACTATTGGTATTTTAACTATCATTTCAATTTTAACCGCTGTTGATGCGTTAAAACGAAATGTTAAAGCCAGCGTTGATAAGCTTGGAAGCAATACCATGGTAATTGAAAAATGGCCAATGCTGTTTCAGGACGATTACCCTTGGTGGAAATTCATCAATAGAAAACCGGTGGATGAAAAAGACTATAATGCTTTAATGCCTAAAGTAGAAACCGTTGATGCTGCAGCCTTTTATACTGTTACCTCAGGCAAAACCATTAAATATAAAAGCAATACTGCAGAAGGCGCTTATATGTTAGGTGTAACCTATGATATGGATAAAGTGTATACGTTGAACATAGAGCAGGGTAGATATTTTACACAAAATGAAGTGCAGAGTGGACGCCCACTTGCAATTTTAGGACATGAAATAGCCAACGGTATATTCAAAGGAGAAAATCCAATAGGCAAAACTGTTAAAATTGGCGCTACTAAGGCACAGGTTATAGGAGTTCTTCAAAAAGAAGGTACTTCAATATTAAACTTTACCGAAGATGATAACTGTGTTTACCTGCCCTTAAACTTCGCTAAAACAATTATTAACCCACGTGACGAACGAAATGACCCGCGTATAATGCTAAAAGGTAAGCCTGGTATTCCAAACGAAGAAGTTGAGGCTGAGCTGAAAAGTGCGATGCGGTCCATCAGAAGGCTAAGCCCTCTTGAAGAAGATGACTTTGCCATTAATAAGATTACCGTTTTAGCTAATCAAATTGACGGTTTATTTGCCGTTTTAAATTTTGCTGGTTGGGTTATTGGCGGCTTTTCAATTTTGGTAGGAGGTTTCGGCATTGCAAACATCATGTTCGTTTCTGTTAAGGAGCGTACTCACATTATTGGTATTCAAAAGTCATTGGGAGCCAAAAATTTCTTTATCCTTCTTCAATTTTTGATTGAGGCAATTGTACTTTGCTTAGTAGGAGGTCTCATCGGTATGGCCATTGTTTTCATATTAAGCTTTGCAGCCACAAGCCTTATTGGTTTTGACTTTAGCATTAACATCGGCAATGTCATTGTAGGTTTAGGAATTTCTGTCTTTATAGGCACCCTGGCAGGTTTTATTCCAGCCTTTACAGCTTCAAGATTAGATCCGGTAGAAGCTATTCGTTCAAAATAATTTTAGTATCGTATTTGAAGATTGAAATTTAACTGTGCAATCAAATTTTCAATCTTCAAATAAACTCTTTAAAAGCTATATTTTATGCTTCTTCGCTTCTTCCAATAGCTGCATTTTATCAACCGGCACAACGCCAAGCTTTTCACAGACCAAACCTCCGGCCAAATTGGCTAATGCCGTAAATTGAGAAGGTTTTAGCCCTGCCGCTAACCCTAATGCTGCAACACTAACAACGGTATCTCCGGCTCCGGATACATCAGAAATATCTCTGATATGAGCAGGGATCAGCATCTTTTCCTCAGCGCTGTTAATATAAATCCCTTGTTCAGATAAGGTAACCATTACCATACTCGCATTTAGTTTATGCTTTAGTAATTCAATTGCATCAACTAGCTGATGATGATCCTTGGCATCAATATCCACTTTTAACCCTTCTCTCAGTTCTTTTAGATTAGGCTTAAAAAGTGTTACATTTTTATAATGAAGGAAGTTTTTCTTCTTGGGATCAACAATTGTAGGGATATTTCTTTCTTGGGCAAGCTCAACTATTTCTTCAATTAATTTATGCGTTATTACCCCTTTGTCGTAATCTTCAAAAATAATTGCATCTACTTTTTCAATATCAATAATCTGGGCAACCTTGCCAATCAATTGCTCTGTCTCGGTTTTGGTAATGTCTTTGATCACCTCCGAATCAACCCTTAGCATTTGTTGATGGTGACCAATAAGTCTTGTTTTTACAGTAGTTACTCTGTTATCACTCTTTATTATTCCTGCATTAGAGATGTTTTGGTCGTTCAACAAACTATCAAAAGTGGTAGCATGTCCGTCGTTACCAATAACAGAACAAATAATAGGTTTGGCCCCCATTGCCAAAATGTTGAGTGCAACATTAGCGGCTCCGCCTAAACGGTTTTCTCTCTTAGTTACTGATAGAATTGGAACAGGTGCCTCTGGTGATATGCGATCAACATTTCCCCATAAATAGGAGTCAATCATAACATCACCGATAATTAATACAGTTTGTTTTGCAAGCTTATTGAAAATCTCTTTCATCAAAGGCTTAAGTTTGAAGGGGCTAAAATTAGGTATTTTTAACGAGGTGTTCTATAAAAAAGAAACGCTATCCGAATAAACGAATAGCGTTATTATTGAATATAATCAGTATTATTTCACTTTTTCAAGAAACGCTGAAATACGTCTCATTGCTTCAATCAATTTTTCCTCAGAAGTTGCATAAGAAAAACGAATTGAATTAGGATCGCCAAATGAATCACCACCAACGGTTGAAACATGCGCCTCACTTAATAACAACAAGCTTAACTCGTCGGCATTTTTAATTTCTTTGCCTTCATACGATTTACCGAAGAATGAACTTACGTCTGGAAAGAAATAAAACGCTCCATCAGGCAAATTAGCTTTAACCCCTTTGATATCCTTCAATAAGTTATAAACTAAATCACGACGTTTGCGGAATGCTTCGCGCATTTCGTAAGTTGGTGACATATCAGCAGTTAAAGCTACCAAGGCCGCACGTTGAGCAATTGAACAAGTACCTGAAGTAACCTGCCCTTGCAATTTATCGCAAGCTGCAGCGATAGCTTTAGAAGCAGCCATATAGCCCAAACGCCATCCGGTCATTGCATAACCTTTTGAAAAACCGTTGATGATAATAACGCGGTCTTTCACGCTCTCAAACGATGCAATACTTGCATGACCATCACCAAAGTTGATGTGTTCATAAATTTCGTCTGAAAGAATATAAATATTTGGATATTTCTCGAACACCTTAACTAATTCAGCCAATTCTTCCTTGCTGTAAACAGAACCCGTTGGGTTACAAGGAGAGGAGAACATAAATAATTTAGATTTTGGTGTAATTGCAGCTTCTAATTGAGCTGCAGTTATTTTAAAGTTACTTTCAACCGTTGTTGGGATGAAAACACTTTTACCTTCAGCCAATTTCACCATTTCCGAATAAGAAACCCAATAAGGAGTAGGAATAATAACTTCCTCACCCGGATTAACCAAAGCTAAAATAGCATTTGACAATGATTGCTTAGCACCGGTAGAAACCACAATCTGATCAGCAGCATACTCCAAACCGTTTTCGCGCTTCAGTTTTGCCGCAACAGCCTGACGAAGATCTAAATATCCGGCAACTGGTGTGTAATAAGTATAACCTTGATCAAGGGCGTTTTTAGCCGCATCACAAATATGCTTAGGAGTGGTAAAATCAGGTTCTCCTAAACTTAAATTAATCACATCAATACCTTGTGAAGCCAGTTCACGAGATTTTTTAGACATCAATAACGTTGCCGATTCTTCTAATCGGTTAATACGGTCTGCCAGTTGAATACTCATTGTTAAATTGTGCTTAGATTGCAAATATAGACAAATTTACAATTCATTGTTGTTTTAATTTGATTTTTTCCAATTAATAATTATCCATTTTATAACATTTAAGCGTTTTAATTGAAAATATAACAAATTAACCTCAGCAAATACACTAAAATCAAAATATATCATTGGTTAAAATCTTTCTGAATTGATAATTTTGCAGTACCCGATAATCCTTAATTATTCATCTTGAAGACTCCAAAAACCTTAATTATTACAGCCATTTTTATTTCGGTTGCTTTAATGGTAACAAAGTTTTGTGCTTTTTATGTTACCAAATCAACTGTTATTTTAACTGATGCAGCTGAAAGCATTGTCAATATTATAGGTAGCTGTTTTGCTTTTTATAGTATTTACTTAGCCGCAAAACCAAAGGATAAAAACCATCCATATGGTCATGGTAAAATTGAATTTTTTGCAGCCGGACTTGAAGGTGTTTTAATTTTCATTGCAGGTGTAATCATCTGTGTAAAAGCTGTATTCGTTTTAATAGAGCCTGTTCAGGTAAAGAAGCTGGAACTGGGAGCAATGTTAATTGCTGTGACCGGTCTTATTAATTACATTTTTGGACATATACTGGTCAAAAATGGGAAAAGAGTAAACTCAATTACGTTACAAGCTGATGGAAAACATCTGCAAACCGATGCATACAGTAGTTTGGGAGTTATAGTTGGACTTGGCTTAATTTATGTAACGGGTTTTATCTATATTGATGGAATTCTTTCATTAATAATAGGAGCTTACATCATTTATAGTGGCTATAAACTGGTTAGAAAATTTATCGCCGGTTTAATGGATGAAACCGATTTTGAACTTCTGGACAGGGTAGTAGATCAGCTTAATACAAATAGGCGTAATGAATGGATTGATATTCATAATTTAAGAATACAACAATATGGTGCCGATATCCATGTTGATTGCCATGTCACCCTTCCTAAGTATTTTGATTTGGAAAAGGTACATGAAGAGGTTTCCTGCATTGATAAAATGATTGCTAAAGATTCGGAAGGCAGAGTTGAATTCTTTATTCATGCCGATCCTTGCTTACCTCAATGTTGCCATTATTGCCGTGTTGAAAATTGCCCGGTAAGATCGGAACAATATAGAAAAGAAGTAAAATGGACCGTTGACCTGTTAATGGAAAACCAAAAGCACTTTGCCTAAGTTTAAAATTAGTTACATACCGACATTTGTATCTGTTTTTGCTGAAATTTCATTTATTTAGTATTTATGATAACTAAGTTTAATGTTCGCGTTTACGGCATTCTTATTAATGAACAAAGTGAAGTATTAATAAGTGATGAGTTGGAATATGGAATGGAGTTCTCTAAATTCCCGGGAGGAGGATTGGAACTGGGAGAAGGCACTATTGATGGCCTAAAACGCGAATTTTGGGAAGAATGTGGATGTGAAATAGAAGTGATTGATCATTTTTATACTACCGACTTTTTTCTCGAATCAATGTTTGGAGGCGGACAGCTAATCAGTATCTACTATATCGTAAAAAATATCTCTCCACTTGATATTCATCTTGTAGACAAACCATTCGATTTTAAAGAGCGTGTAGAATTAGCTCAATGCTTCAGGTGGCTGCCAGTTAATAAAATTACGGCTGATGATTTAACCTTCCCAATTGATAAACATGTAGCAAACATGCTTCGCACCCGAATTCAGTCTTTTGCCAATTAAATCCATTTCATGTTAAATAGATTCACTTTATTTTTCCTATTCAGTCTATTTTCGCACGTTCTTTCTGCACAAACCTTAAAGCAAAAGCTTAGCTCAGCTATTACAGTATTCAGCAATGATGTTCAGCTTAAATATGCCTCAATTGGGCTAACTGTCTTGAACGCCCAATCAGGAGCAACCATTTACACCCATAACCCTGACTTAGGTTTAGCACCAGCTTCCACACTAAAAACGATAACCTCTGCTACCGCCTTAAGCTTACTTGGTGAAAACTATCATTATAAAACTGTTTTGGGCTACACTGGTAATATTGATAATGAGGGAGTATTACATGGCGACTTAATTATCAAAGGAAGCGGGGACCCTACATTAGGATCATGGCGTTATGACCAAACCAACGAAAATCTGCTGCTAAGTAATATTTGCAATGCGGTAAAATATATCGGCATAAAAAAAGTAGACGGTAAACTAATAGCCGATGACAATATATTTTCATCACAGTCAATCCCAGTTGGATGGATATGGCAGGATATAGGCAATTACTATGGCACTGGGACTTCTGCTTTAACCTGGCGGGAAAACCAATTTGATATTACATTGAAAGCAGGCAAAGAAAAAGGCTCTTCCGTTCAAGTACTATCTTATAAGCCTGAAATGAGTTATATCACCTTGAATAATGAATTAAAAACCGGCTCAAAAGGTGATGGAGATGATGCTTATGTATTCTTAGCTCCCTATGCTACTGAAGGTTATTTAAGAGGTAAAATTGGCTTAGATGAAACTAACCTTAGCATTTCAGCCGCTGTACCTGATCCTGCTTTTGAATGTGCGTATAGAATAAAAGGCGCTTTGGAAAAAGAGGTATTAATTCAAACAATTGATATTACCACTGCTCGCCGAATGCAGAAAGAAGGAAAATCAGTACCAACCATTAGCCGAACGCTATTAGATATTCACTCTCCTGATTTAAGTAGGATTGTTTATTGGTTCAATAAAAAAAGTGTGAACCTATATGGAGAGCAATTAATTCGAACATTTGCTTTAGAAAAGCAACAAAACTCCACAACTGAAGCCGGCATTGAAATAGAAAAAGAATTTTGGAGTCAAAACGGTTTGGATAAAAACTCATTAAACATTATTGATGGAAGCGGACTTTCTCCTGCCAACAGGGTAACAACATATTCGATGGCAAAAGTTCTATATTATGCATATTCACAGCCATGGTTCAACTCTTTTTACAATTCCTTGCCCGAAAGCAATGGATTAAAGATGAAGGATGGGTATATAAACGGAGTACGTTCCTATGCCGGATATGTAAACGCTAAGGACGGCAATACCTATCTATTTGCGTTTATTGTTAATAATTTCAACGGTAATCCACGCGAAATTCGAGAAAAAATGTGGAAGATACTCGATATGTTGAAGTAAAAAATTTTCTTTACTCTAAAATTCAAGCCCATAAATCCCTTTTATTATGACCTTATCTCAACGCGATCTCAATGTTATTTGGCACCCCTATACACAAATGAAAACCGCCAAGCCGCCTATTCCAATTGTAAAGGGAGAAGGTTTATATCTTATTGATGAAAATGGCAACAGATACATGGACGTAGTGGCCTCGTGGTGGGTCAATATTCATGGGCATGCCCACCCTTATATTGCTCAAAAAGTTTCAGAACAATTAAATACCCTTGAACATGTAATCTTTGCAGGATTTACGCACCCCTGTGCTGTGGAGCTAGCCGAACGTTTGACCCAGATAATTCCATCCAATCAAACTAAAATATTTTATTCGGATAACGGTTCAACTGCAGTTGAAGTAGCCTTGAAAATGGCATTTCAATATTGGTACAATTCGGGTGTAACAAAGAAAAAAGTTTTGGCTTTTAACAACTCTTATCACGGCGATACCTTCGGAGCCATGTCGGTAAGTGCCCGAAGTGCTTTTACCAACCCTTTTGAAAGTTTATTATTTGAAGTTGAATATATTGACTTGCCCACCTTTGAAAATCTGGACCGATTAAAATCACAGATTTCAGAACAAAAAAACCAATTATCGTCATTCATATTTGAACCTTTGGTGCAGGGAGCAGGAGGGATGATTATGTACCATCCGGAACCACTGAACGAACTGATCCGTTTTTGCAAGAAACAGGAGATATTAATCATTGCCGATGAAGTGATGACAGGTTTTGGCCGAACAGGAAAACTATTTGCATGTGAATATCTGAACGAACAACCCGATATGATGTGCTTCTCGAAAGGATTAACAGGAGGCACCATGCCAATGGGCATAACTTCTTGTGCCGAGTCTATTTATGAACGCTTTTTATCTGATGACAAGCTTAAAACATTGTTTCATGGTCATTCTTTTACAGCAAACCCCGTAGCATGTGCGGCTTCTCTTGCAAGTATGGATTTATTACTTAAACCTGAAACACAGCAACAAATTCAACTTATTGCTACTAAGCATGAAAAATTTAAGCAGAAAATTGAGCATCATCCGAAACTAAAAGATGTGCGTCGATGTGGTACCATATTAGCCATGGACTGGAATACCAATGGAAACACTTCCTATTTTAATGAAGTAAGAGATAAGTTGTATGAATATTTCCTTTCAAACGGAATTATTTTAAGACCGATGGGCAATGTGCTATACCTATTACCTCCCTATTGTATTACTGCTGCTGAACTCGATTTTGTGTATAACAAAATTGAAGCTGCATTATTGGAGATTTAGAATTAAGACAAGAAGTTCAATGAAAATGCAATAATTTAGCGCCTAATTAGATACTTAAAGGTTCAAGACATTTAAACTACATATTGATTTTTTAGCCTTAACGTTTTTATCAAATTTATCTAACCCATTATGCAACTCGAAAATATAGTTACAAAAATTACTCAACAACCTGAAATACATGCAAAATGGCTTAATACGCTTTCGATGATGGAAAATACCGGAGCTCGTAAAATTTCGGCGTGTGAGCATAAAAAAAATGTTAACCTTATTATTCTAAAACATGCTGCAGAAGAAGCCCGCCATGCATACTATCTGAAAAAACAGATTGGTAAAATTGATGCAACCCTTTGCCCTGATTATAATAATGAACATTTATTGGCTCCTAAAGCAAGTTACGCCTATTTAAACTCTCTGGATATCGAAGTTTGTCGTTACCTGAAAAATGAACTGGGACTAAACGGTGAAGAACTAAAATTTGCAGCCTATTTACTGGTAACTTATGCGATTGAAGTAAGAGCTGATGAAATTTACCCGATTTATCAGGATGTATTGGACAGTATAGGAAGTAAAGTAAATGTAAAATCGATCATTTTAGAAGAGGAGGGACATTTAGAAGAAATGATCAATCAGTTAAAACAATTTTCATCAAATTGGGAAATGCATGGACAAAAGGCCATTTCTATTGAATCTAATCTTTACCAAAATTGGTTAATTGAACTAGATAAAGAACTTGTATAAATCATAAATGAGAGATGAGTTGCATTCGTCTCTCATTTTTCCTCATCCTATCAAATTATTTTTTCTTTTCAGTAAAATCAACCCCTGGATTTGCCGACTTAATCTGTTGTTGAATTACTTTGGCCCAGTTCACAATCGCATCCTTTTGCTGCTGAGTAAGCACAGCATCCTTATGTAGAAAGGTGTAGGAGTCAATAGGCATCCAACCCTCTTGTTGTGATTCAATTACTTCCTTTAATTTATGATTTGCCTTTTTGGGAGAGTAGGCCCCAAATTCTGAAAAATTAAGCTCATCCTTTCCCTCGTCCACATGATGTTGCAACCACCATGCAACCGGCTGAATATTGGCATACCATGGATAAACAGTGTTGTTGCTATGACAATCCATGCATGCCGTTTTAAGTGCTTCTTGAACGTCAACCGGAACTGAATAATGCTTACTTATATCATTGGCAGATATACCATCGGATTGATTTTTAGCAGGTCGAATAAACTGAATAATGACAATAACGGCCAAAAAACCGTATAAAATCTTTTTTCTAAGACTCATAAAATAAATAACCGGAATGTGGTTTTGTCAAATATGTTTAATTAAAAACTAAGAAACAATTTAATTATGATTTACTTTGAACCTTAAGAACACCAACTATGATTATTGATAAATTATCTAACGCTGAAAGATACTACCCATTAGGAGATTTATTTATTAAAGGATTCAACTACCTTGTTAATACCGACTTCAGCAACATTGAAACCGGAAAATATGAAATTGAAGGCGAAAAGTTATTTGCTATAGTAAATGAATATGAAACCATTGATGCCGCCAACGAAAAAATGGAAGCACATCGGAAATACATAGATATTCAGTTTTGGATTAGCGGAGAAGAATTAGTTGGCCACGACATACTGACTAACCAACCGATTTTTAAAGAATATGATGAGGAAAAGGATTTTCTGCTAGCAGCAAATCAACCTAAATATTTCACGTTAATGCAGAGCGGTATGTTTGCCATTTATTTCCCAAGTGATTTACATATGCCCTGCATCAAAAATGAAAAATCTACCCATGTTAAAAAAGTGGTATTGAAGGTTGCTGTAAATAATTTCTAATTTCAACTACCGCTTTAAGCTTCAGAAATGGTTGGAATATTAGTTTTACTATTATTTTCATGGTTTATACTTTGGCTTGCTTACAAAAGAAACTTAAACGCCTTAGGAATTATTCCAACCCTCAAGAGGCTTAATAATTTTAGTTTAGGCCTAGTTTGCGGCGCAATTATTTGCTTCCTTCATTTTGGAACACTAGCTATTTTAAGTAAAAGCAATGTTGTTCTTAACCCAAACTTTACTTTCTTCGTTTTCCTGAATAGCTTTTGGTGGACACTTAGTTCCGTTTTGTTTGAAGAATTAATTTTCAGGGGAGCCTTACTTTACATTGCAATTCAAAAGATTGGAATAAAAAGGGCTTGTTTTTTGTCAGCCATTGCATTTGGTATTTACCATTGGTTTTCGTTTGGAGTATTGGGCAATTGGCAACAAATGTTAATTATCTTCTTTATGACAAGTATATGGGGGATGATGTTTGCATATGCATTTACTAAAACTAATTCCCTTTATTTACCTATTGGTTTGCATTTAGGTTGGAACCTTGCACACATAGTTATTCTTTCTCAAGGACCATTAGGTAATCAAATGCTTATATTTAATGAAAACCATAAGCTGACGGGTCTAAGTTCATTAGTGTTTTTTATCTTGCAAATAAGTATTTTACCACTTCTCACTTATATATATCTTAATAATAAGCAAGAAAAGGACACGATCAATGCTGAAAAAGCAGCTTGAAAAAGATTGTCTCAATCAACCCTTTATCTGTCGTTCCCACCGCCATAAATAATAAGCTTAGATAATTAAGTTTGTGTAGTTATAAAAACAACTGAGATGAAAATCGAAAACAACCACCCAAAAAAGATCACACCGTTTTTATGGTTTGATGATCAAGCAGAAGAAGCCGTTAACTTTTATGTTTCAGTTTTTAAAAACTCTTCAGTTGGAACCGTTAATCATTGGGGAGAGGGTGGTCTTGGCAAGCCTGGTTCTGTTCTAACAGTTTCATTCACCTTGGAAGATCAGGAGTTTGTTGCCCTTAATGGTGGACCACAGTTTAAGTTTACTGAAGCAGTATCCTTTGTTATCAATTGTGATTCACAGGATGAAATTGATTATTATTGGAATAAATTAACTGCCAATGGGGGAGAAGAGAGTAGGTGCGGATGGTTGAAAGACAAATATGGACTTTCATGGCAGGTCGTACCAACTATTTTGCCTCAACTGCTTCATTCTATAGATCCTGCAAAATCACAAAAAGCTATTCAAGCTATGTTGCAGATGAGAAAACTGGATATAGCCAAGCTTCAGGAAGCTTAAACTATCGCTACTGAAGATAAAGTTGTCTGGTTTTACATCAATTAAAAGGGAATACCAATAAAGATATCCCCTTATTATTGGAGTATTGCTTTGATAATTTATTTTTTGAAGGTTCGCATATAATTAACGATTGACCATAAATCCTCTGGATCAGTAATTTTCTTTTTGAAGGAAGGCATTTCATCACGACCTGCTGTAATTTTGTAAAATAATTCCCCATCAGATTGTTTTTGAACACCTGCTGAAGTTATATCTTCCATAGTCGTTTTTAATGATGCCGCCTTGGTTCCATCGCCTGCTCCGGTTTTACCATGACAAGATGCACAATGCTTAGTCCACATTTCTTTGCCAGTCTTAAGTGATGCGGCATCAGCTTTCACCGGATTGGCCATCTTTGCATTCTTTTCAGGCACGACCCAAGGTTTGGTTTGATAATACGTAAATGAAAGAAGAACGCTACCAACCATTATTACTCCAATCAAATTTGCTTTCATAATATTTAGATTTTTTAAGAGTTTCAATTTTCAACTAAACAGTATCCTTTGCTTTTCCAAGCTTAATAAGTCGCGTAATCTGATAGATAAGATAAAAGATAATTCCCCAAACACATATAATAATGAGATTAGGAAAAATAAGCAACCAAAGGGGCGTTTTATCGCGTGTGGCCCACAATGATCTTTTTGCAAAACTATTATCCTGAACAAACGGTGTACCCCATTTTACAGTTTTTACCGCTATTAATGTTCCATACAACTCATTATCATCAATTTTCGCTCCAACAATAATATTGCCTTTAGAATCACCTGGTATACTGAGGTTAAAATCGGCTGATACTTCTCCTCCAATGGAGTCTGTAGTGTAGGACTCTTCTTCTGTAGCCGTCAAGTCGCTTAGTAATCTTCTTACTACCAATTTAACTTCGGTTTCAGGCACCGGCACCCATTTACCATCAGGTTGGATGGCTAAAACTTTTGCATGTATCGAACGAACACTATCCACCTCATCGAGGGTCAGTTCAATTTTTGCTTTTGTTATTTCCAATTCAGAGGATTGAGTCTCAAAACGCTTGTCCTGAGTAACCGTACCAATAAATTTAAAATTGGCCGCTGTATCCCATTGGGCTTTAAATCGCATAGGCAAAGCTAAATACCCGTCTCCAAGGAGGTTGGTTTTTACTCTTCCCATAAACCCTGCTGAGGTTTCTGTATTAAAAAAGAGATTAATATAAACTCCTTCTAAAGGTACAAACTTCTCTTTTTTAATTTTTGCTGATGCCTTAATAACAGGTAGATCATTGTTCACTTGGGAATAGGCAAGATAAATCTGAATGGTACTTTTAGCTTTACCTTGGGCATGCGTCATAAAGGTTATCAAGCATAATGCCACTGCAATCAGTCCGGTTAAATGGTTGAGTTGCTTCATGTTTTTTCAGGTTTACTATGTTCCATTTCTTCAATCGTTTCATGAATAGGAATAATGGGGAACAAGCGTGTAAAAATGGTAATAATGAGCAATGTTCCGGCCAGTGAACCAATGGTGATAGACCACTCTTCCCATGTGGGGATATAATGGTGGTAAGATTCCGGAACATCATACATTGGAAGAAATGGGCTCAGCATGGTTGGTGTAACAATTAAAAATCGCTTAAACCATGCGCCAATCACTACTAAAATACCCATCAAAAATGCTGGAAATGGTTTTCTTCCTTTTGGAAATAACAGCACCACAACCGGAACTATCATACCTAATATAATGGCAGACCAAAACAAACCAGAGAAATGTCCTGTAAACAAGCTGTGCAGATGATGCTCCTCTGCCTTTTTCATTTTGAAGGCTGGAACCAGGTATTCATTGATATTGAAATACAAATACAAAAGAGCCAGCATCACCACGACTTTACTCATGTTGTTAAAATGTTTGTCAGTGATGTAGGCCTCCAGTTTATAGGCTCTTCTAAACACATACATGGCCACCACTACGCCACCTGCACCCACTAAAAATGCACCAGAGACGAAATATGCACCAAAGTTGGTACTGTCCCATCCAGGGCGAAAGGTGGTGGCAAACAACCATGAAGTAACGGTGTGAATGGCCAGAGCAACAGGAATGATCATGACCGAAATTATTTTAACGGCATTTTCGCTTATTTTAAATTGTGCAGCTGTACCCTTCCAAAAAGACCCAATGAATTTGTAAAATTTTTGAACTCTGCTTCCTGGTTTGCTATTCTTAATTAAGATGGGAATATCCGGCAGCAGCGGAAAATATAGAAACAATATACTAATGGTAAGATAGGTGGTGATCACAATAACATCCCACATGATAGGTGACTGCAATCGACCATATAGAAAGAGATGGGTGAATCTTTCCGGGCGCCCCATATCCACAATAATGATGATGGATGCAAATAAGATCGCCGACACGGCAATGATTTCTGAAATGCGTGTTAAAGGAGTACGCCATTCAACACCCGTAAGCCGAAAAATAGCGGTAATAAGGGAACCCACTAAACTTATGGCCACAAAAAAAACAAAATTGGAAATGTAAATTCCCCAGGATGCATAATCGCGCATGCCGGTAATGCCTAAACCCAAGGTGACTTGCTTATAGTAACAATATAATCCATTTAAACAAAGCAGTATCAGGAAGGCCGTCCAGATCCTACCAGTTTTTCCAAACTTTTGGGGTAGTAAATCCGAAGTTATTTTAGTTGAGCTCATGAGTTTTGTTCATTTTTAAATGGGAACAATCGATCAACCGGCGGCAAATAATAGACGCTTGGTTTTGTACCCAGTTCTTCCATTAATCGATAGCCTGAACGATCTCGAATTAACTCACTGAATCGAACTGTCTCCGATCCATTGGTTACAGTGTCTTCATATATATCGCCAAAGAAAAAAACACCGTTGGGGCAAGCTGTAACACAATGCGGTAATTCTCCTTTTCTGGCCATATCCGGACAGAAATCACATTTAGATACGGTACCAATTTTAGGAGGACAACTGGTTTCTATAGAGTATGGCAAATCTTTGACTGCTTGAGGAATTATGGGTTTATCCCAATTGAATACACGGACAGAGTATGGACAAGCTGCCATGCAAAAACGACAGCCAATACACCGATCCGCATCAATGCCTACTATTCCATCCTGACGTTTAAATGTGGCATCCACTGGACAAACTTTTACACACGGCGGATCATCACAATGCATACAGGTGGTGGGTTGCCAAAAAGGTGCAGTGGTTTCAGCATCCTGCATTGGGTACACTTTGATCCAGTTTTGAAAGTCACTCACAAAGTGAGCATGGTTACAGGCCTCCTGACATTTTTTAAGATTGCGGCACCTTGATAAGTCGATTACCATCACAAATTTCTTACCCTCAATTCCCATTCTTTCTGCCATATTGGAAATGGATGGTATTTCCTCGGTGGGCTTTAAGTAAGCTTTGTCAACTTCGATAATTTCCCCTGTGGTAGAAAGAAGCTTTACCATTTCACCAGAAGGCTGTACGTTTTCCTTCTTAGCTTCATTGGTAAAAGGATCATGAGGGGTACATCCTGCTAAACCTGCCAGCAGCGCACCCTTAATAAAATCTCTCCGCTGAATCGGGCTTAATGGAACTATTTTGGATAAATCGACCATAAGTATCGTTGTTTATTTTTTAACCCAATTTTGCACATCTTCCTTTGTTGCAACTTTGCCGGTAGTGGGTAACTTATCTATGTCAATTTCGACTAACTTGCCATCCTGCGTTAAAAACTTTGCGGTTGTAGTTTTCTCTTTTTTGGGTGGATTATCCCATTTAAAAAAGGCTATAACAGCTGCGAGACTTAAGCCCGAGAACAAGAATTTTTTTCTGCTTAGATTACTCATATGCATTCATTATTTTAAAAGCTCCACAGCCTGGTAATGTTGAACCCGATATACAAATCCTGATACCATTTGTGTTGTGAGTTAGGTTGATTGAACACATTATTGTATTGTGGTACAATTAAAGGAAAGTTCGAAATGAAAATTTGGAACTGGTGTGCACTCGTAGCCACCTCTATACCTGTACTTAAATTAAACTGGGGATTGTTATCGGTATGTTCTGTAAGGGGTTGATCATAGTTTACGAGTATGGACGTTTGTGGTGAAATTTTGTATCTACCTGCCACGGCAACAGCAAAATGATCATTTTGCATGTTCGGATCAATCACATTGAAGTGCGAAAGACTTGGAGCCACCATAGCAGAAAACTTATCATTAAATTTCCGGGAAATAATAATCTGATGAAAGAATGAAAGCCTGTCAGACGAATTACCATTAGGCAGTTCATCTGTTTTATCCTCAGTTGAAATACCCATATCAAAATAATACGCCATACTTATAGGTATTTTCCCATTCCGGGTTTGACTAAGAAAACCATATTTCAGGTTAATGTCTTGCACCATACCAGTTTTGGTAGATCCAAGTCCAACGGCAACACTGCCTTTGAATTTACCAAAACCAATATTATCACACAGTGAGTAATTAAGGCCAAGCCGGATATTGGCGCCTGCTCCGTACATACCGTAGAGATCACTGACGCCATTGTAAATTGTTCCAAACCGGTGGTTAATCATGAACTCCAATGTCCCTTTTTGAGGGACAAATGTGGTCTGATTATCTATAATCCAAGTGCTTTCAAAAGTAGAACGAACTGGTTTATTTCCACTATCCTCTACTTTAACTGAATCATCCTGAGCGAATGATGGTAGTGTTATGAGCATAAAAGCAGTTGTGAATAGCACTCGGAAGGCCTTGCTATATATAGTAGAATTTAAATTTTTCATATCGATTTATTTAAAAACTTTTAATTGTTTTTAGCTCCTTCTGTTATCCATGCCAGAATAATTTTTTTATCATTATCACTTAACGGCGCACGTCCAGCAGGCATTCCTCCGCCATTGATGGATAGATACAGTACGCTATTTGCAGGATCTGTGGTATTTACATAACCGCCGGAAATTAAATCATTGTAAGCCTTTTCCCGGACTAAACTTGGTGCATGAGTTGGTTTATTATCATGACAACCGGACATGTTGCAGTCGCGATCAAAAATTGGCTGAACATCGTTTTTCAGACTAACGTTTGTAGGAAGCCCTTCAAACGAGGCCACCGTGTCATAATAACATGCATGAAGACCGCCAGAAGCACAGAAAAGTGCTACTATCACATAGATAAATTTCTTTTTCATAAGTCTGATATTTACTTTTTATTTCTCATCAGGCTATTGATTTTGATCCTAACAACATCGCCTATATTAGTATCATTGGGTAGAAAATCAGCCTTTTTTATATCAAATGTTGAATTAAAACCGGCCGCATATGCAGTACCGATATCATATTTTGGGGCAAAAAACATTTTAACTGTAACAGTTTTTGTTATACCCAAAAACGTAAAGTCAGCGTCTATCAAAAATCCGTTATCTGTGCTACTATATCTGCCAGTGCCTGGTTTCGATTTAAGGGTTGCCTTATTTTGAGCCTCTTCAGTCAGTCCGTTAGCTGTTCCAAAAGATGTCAGCAAACAACCATCATCTCTATTTGGTTCGCTTGTGTTCACAGAATTTAACCACACATAGCCTTCAAATGAAATGTTAACAGGATTTGCCTCATCGAAGTTAAAACTGGCCATAAAGAATGAGTCAAACCTGCCTGTAAGTAGGGATCCTAATGTTTTATACTGCGTTTCCCATTCCACATTGGAGTGCGATTTATCATGGTACCAGACATTAGATGCCGTAGGTACAGTATTGCAACTAGTACAGGCTATCATCTCTGTACCACGAACAGGTTGATCAGGTCCATTTACAGGAATCGTTTCTGAGTCATCATGTTGACAGTGTACGGCAAAAAAGCCCGCAGTTAAAACCAGCAATGCGATTAATGTAATTTTAATTTTTTTCATAGCTGTTGCATTTTAAATAATGAGACTATTAAGTTGATATCTAAACCTTTTAACACCTTTAAGTTGATGACTTAGACGACTCTCATTGGAGAAAGCCAAATAAAAATTACTTTATTGAATCTTGTAACGGAAGCTTTCTCGATCTGTGATCAATGCTTGAATGTAGTCTAACTTTTATCTTAATTACGCCCACCGGAAATAAAAAACTAGCAAAAAAAGTATGGCTATTGGGCGTATAGTGTAAATGGGATGAAACCGAAAGAAGTAGTATAAAAACAGAAGAATTTTAAGCAGACCTTGAAATCTCTGTTATGAATGGCGCTATAAATGGATAGGAATCATACCATTATTACCCTGCATAATTTAATTTAAGTATAATTAATTTCTTAGTCAAGGATATTTCTAGAAAAACAAAGCTTAACTAACTTATTTAATGCAACTTATATACACGATTATATATACAATTGATTAGTTAGATCATAGTTTTTGAACTTATTCAGCCATCAAAATTAGCTCCTATTAAGGCCAGTGAATTGGCCAAATAGTGTAAGATCAGGGCCGCTTGTTCCGTAAATATTGGCTAATTTCAAATCAGGTAATGTCTCGATCAAGCTATTTAAGGCAAAATCCATCTCCATTGGATCAGCAATAATACCATTAAATCCTGCAGAATCTCAGAACCTGTATTCTGCAATAAAACGAGTCGGGTTCTGGGACAAATCATTATTCGACCCTTCGGATACTCCGATATAATAGAATTTTGAAGAACAAAGCTGGTTCTTTTACGGATATAAACCCCTTGGTTAATAGGCAATAATCAATCGGTCAAAATTTCAGAATAAAACTTCAACTAATTGATTAACATTGTTTTATATTTGCTTAATATTTAGAAATAGTAAATTCCATTCTGTGATCGCTCTTTAAGTTATTATCATCTTCCAAATCATTATTACTTCTCGATCACTTTTACTGCATTTCTTCCTTGGATTGTCATTTTAAATTATTTATAGCTATTCACTTAAATCATATCTATAATATAAAATCATGAAACGCTCCATTTTATTAGTGCCCCTATGTGTGGCATTTGTGGTTGGTTCTTGTGAAAAGCAAGAAGAGGAGTTAAATCTTAATGAAGAGATTACTTCTTTAAATACTGAAGCAAATTGCAAGGATTGCAAATATCTTAAACCTATTCAAATAGATTTTTTAGAGACTTCGTATTTGCCCGAGCCGCCAACACCACCGTATTCTGGTTTTTTTAAGCTCAGTTACTTGGGTAATAGATTAACAGATATAGTATATAATAATGGGGAAAGCATACACATTGATTACTTTCAACATTCGGAAAAAATAAATCATGTTTATAATCCAGGAAGCGATTTTTTTAATGCAACGATATATTATGATAAATCGCATTCAAAACGAAAACGGCCTACAAAAATTTATTATACAGATTCCTATGATAGTAAGGAGGTAATCACTTTCACTTATAATAATCTGGATCAGCTTATTCATATAAAGATCAAAGACTTAAATCCAGATAAATTTTATTTTGGTAACACTTCAGGTGAGTTTAAAGTAACGTACTCAGGTAATTCTGCACTTGTGGAGTATTTGCCTGATTTGTCAGCTGGTGGCCCTAGATTTCTTGCCGGCGGTGTGAATTATACATTTACATTTTTTGAGAATACTAAGGCCGATGATTATTTGAAATATCGAGGACGATCGGATGGATATTTTGGTGCAATCTACGTTGCTTCAATTATATCGGATAAAATCCCTAGCAAAATTAGCGGCCTTACAATATTTGATGGCGATCTCAGAGAAGATCAATATACTATCGACAACTGCAAGTTTTTAACTAGCTGGAAATCAGCAGTTATTATACAGGGCACCCCAATATCTATTGTGAACTATAATGTAAATGTTAATAATAGAGGTAATTGATGATTACTTTATTTCGCAAGAGCTGGCTTTAATTTAATCAAGTTAATATTCCCAATTGCTTTCGTTGAATGATGAAGGTCAAAAAATCATTAAATGTTTACAAACTATTAACGGATGCCCAACTGAATTTGAAAGCAAATATTACCGGTCTATTAACCGATAGGAGTGTACTTAAAACTTGACCCTTGCTTAAGAAATCACATGTAATTCAGATCATTATTTTTCTTCAGCTTCACTATTCCGACCAGATTAAAAAGCAATATTAAAGGATAAGTTGGGTCGAACTCGAACCACCTTACTCCAAAATTGGCCCTACCGCCAAACTTGTGATGATTATTATGATAGCTTTCACCCAGCATTAATAAGTCTAAAGGAAGCAGGTTCTTTGCTGTATCATTTACCTTGAAATTTACATAACCAAACTTATGGGCAAACCAATTTATAATAGCACCATGTACAGGTCCCATCAAAAAATGAATTGGTAGTAATAAATACATCCACCAGGCTGTAGCATACTGCATGTAAAACAGAGTATATAAAACACCCCATAATACTCTAACGAGCCAGCGATCGGCAAAACGATCCATTGCCGGCCAATCAGGAACGCCTTTCATGAACTTAGGAGCTATAGAAACTTTATCGTGAAGAATATCACAATAAGTGGTTTTCGTTTTCCACATCATGTCGAACAGATTATCCGAATATTTGGGTGAGTGTGGGTCTTTTTCAGTATCGGCATAGGCATGATGCAAGCGATGCATAATACCATATGCTTTGGGACTAAGGTAGGATGAGCCTTGAAAAATAGCAGTGAGCACATAAAACACTTTTTCCCAAAATTTATTCATGGTGAACATTTGATGGGCCGCATACCGATGCAAAAAGAAGGTTTGAGCAAATAATGATAAATACCAATGGAGAATAAAAAAAATCAGAATAGGCATACTGTAAAACAATTGATTATAAATATTAATGGGTGCAAAAATCGAGGAACCTAATCTTTTAAAATATGACTAATGTCATTAATTTGATTATAAAATTTCGGGTTAGCATAGGCTGATAACTTTTCATGAAAATAATACTAACACTTCTTTTCTGCTTATCTTGATTACATTTTCACCTAAAAAAATGAAAAAGCATTCAAACAAACTCCTTAGTTTCTGGAAACTGCTTGGGCCAGGCCTGGTAACAGGGGCGAGTGACGATGATCCGTCTGGCATTGCAACTTACTCCCAAGCAGGTGCTGCTTACGGACTTTCAACATTATGGACCTCTATTGTTGCTTTTCCACTTATGGCTGCTATTCAACAAATGTGTGCACGTATTGGCTTAGTGACTGGTCATGGTTTAACAGGAACGCTAAAAAAACATTACCCTAGACCGATTTTATATCTAATGCTGCTATTTAGTTTTCCAGCAATTGTAATGAATATAGGTGCTGATATTGCCGGGATGGGTGCTGTAGGAAATCTTTTATTCCCAGCAATTGATGCTACATATTTTAGCGTTGTTTTTACCATTATACTCTTAGGGCTAATCATTTATTTACCCTATCTAAAAATCGCTTCTGTTCTTAAATACTTGTGCATTGTGATGTTGGTCTATTTTATTGTTCCGTTTTTGTATGAACAGGATTTGATGAAAATCTTTAAAGCGACATTCATTCCAACTCTCAAGTTTAACAAAGAATTTATTGCCATTCTTGTTGGCATACTTGGCACCACCATTTCCCCATACCTTTTCTTTTGGCAAGCATCTGTTGAAGTAGAAGAAATGCAGCATAAAAAAAAACATCTGATGGTGAACAAAAAGATAATCCATGACATGAAAGAAGATGTAGATTTTGGAATGACATTCTCAGGCTTTGTTATGTATTTTATTATTCTTACAACTGGAACCGTTTTGTTTAATGGGGGTATTCATCAGATTGATACCGTGGAGCAAGCAGCTATGGCATTAAAACCTTTAGTCGGCAATTTGGCCTATCTTCTTTTTGCCATCGGGGTCATCGGCACAGGATTTATAGCCATACCCGTATTGAGTGGTTGCCTTTCATACATATTTACCGAAACCTTTGGTTGGAAAGAGGGGCTCGACAAAAAATTTCATGAAGCAAAAGCCTTTTATGTCATCATTGCTATTTCTCTGATATTTGGCCTATCCTTGAATTACGTTGGCATTTCGCCTATTAAGGCTTTAATTTATACCGCTATTCTTTATGGATTAACTGCCCCCGTTTTAATTGCGATCATTCTTCATATTTCTAACAACAAAAAAATAATGGGAAAAAATGTAAATGGAAGAACCTCAAACGTACTAGGTTTCACAGCCTTAATTATTATGACTGTAGCAGCTGCGATTTTAGTTTACCTACAGTTGAGTGGATAATCTGGAGCATAGTGAGCCACCATTCTTACATCTTCAAGTTTAAAATTTGAAGAAAGAGGGGTAGGGATAATATTTTGACCAGCTTTTAATTTAGAACAGTATCCATTAGGAGGTACAGGTATTTCATACTTATTTAACAGTTGTTTCAGTTCTAAATATGAAATATTATAGATAGAAATTAATGAAGTTAAGGGATTTTTCCAGATATAATCATACAATTCCCTTCTGGTAAATTTGAATTTGTTCATGGGAGGATGCTAAATCGAAATCGCAAGATATCAACTTTAATCGATCAGTAACCGGAGGTCCTCCAGTAATGACCATTTCTTTAATATTATTTTATATTGCTCATAACCACCGGAGTACAAACAATTAATTATTTCTTTGTCACCTTTTTATCATCAAATCTTTGTACAAAAAATATTGGAAGTAATTCAATAACTGTTGGTTGGATAGACCAACTTGTTCGACCAGCTTTATCCGTAAGCATTCTTCTTAATACGGAATGGCTTCTTCCGCATTTTGAGGCTAGGGTGTAGATGTCCTGATTTGCGAAACCTATTTTATTAAGTTGTTCATCGAGTAGGAAGATAGGGATTATTTCCCTATCTGTCCTCTCACACCACCGTACGTACGGTTCTCGTATACGGCGGTTTGTTAAAATAACGACGGTTGCCCATCGGCTTGCCATTGACAATAATAATGCTGAAAACCCCAATAGCCTTTCTTTTTCCAGTAGCTGATATTCAGCGTTCTAAGTAAAATGGGGCTGTGTGCAACTCTGGCTGCACCTTTACTTGTGTTGCCCCACTGATAGGCCAATGATTTTCCTACTTCGAGTTTTATTAGGTTGGAGACTTTGGTTCGTATCCGTTTCCATCTCCTCCAGGTGTTGATTCGCAATCGGGTTCTTAACCATTCATCAAGTTTCTCCATTTTACTTCTCGCATTGGCGATTTTAAAGTAGTTTACCCAGCCTCTGATGATTTCATCGAGCTTTTTAAGCTTGTTTGCTTCTGGGCTGGGGTTACTTGATTGGGTTATCCTTTTACATTTTTCTTTCACCCTTTGGAAGGGCTGTTCTCCTATTCTAATCTGCCAGCCTTTCTTTGTTTTATAAAAGCTGAAGCCAAGCAGGTAGCTGTTGGAGGGTCGGCTGATTTTCGTCTTTACCCTGTTTACCTTTAGTAGTAGCTCCTTTTCTATGTATTCTATGATTCCGGCAGCTACTCTTTGGGCTGCTTTCTTACTTTGTACATAGATACTGCAATCATCGGCATAACGCACAAATTTATGTCCCCGCTTTACCAACTCCTTGTCCAGCTCATTTAAAATGATGTTGGAAAGCAATGGGCTTCTCACTCTTCGTACACAATTGGTAACTTTTTTCATTATTTTCATTTTCAGCCTCTTTTAATGGAATTGAATGTTTAATATCTATCAAATCATCCCCTACAATTATTTCCTTCACAAGCAGTCTGAGTATCTTCTTTTTCTCCTTTATATCCAATTGGTGCAGGTTTTGATCAATTTGGTTGGTAAAGCTCGCAACGTCCAGCAACTGCAATCGTTGATCTAAAGCCAGCTCATGCGCTTTCAACTGTTCCAGGTCTTTCTCTATAGTGTTAACCCTTTTCTGAAGCTCTGGCATCCTTTTTCTTAACTGAGCGATTGGGATTAGGCCTTCCTGGTAAGCATCCAGTAATTTATCCATTGCTTGAACTGCCTTTCCCCGTTGCTTTTCAAACGATGCTTTTTGATGAAGTAACGGACTTGTATTTTTAGTTTCCGCTACCCGTTTCTCTACTTCTCGTTGAATTAGGGTGGGGTCTTGTAATAAGGCTACGATCTGTTCCCATACAATCCTGTCCAGATAATCCTGTCTGATCGGCTTACACGTACACTTTCTGCCACCTTCGAACCGATAATCATCTGAGCCAAAGCAACGATAATAATAGATCTTGTTTTTTGCCGAAGTTGTAGTTGCGGTCCTATACAACGCATAACCACATTCGCTACAAACCATCATTCCCTGAACCAGAGATAAGACAACTGTGTTTCTTTGCGCATGAAGTTTATTGCTTTTTAATCGTTCCTGTGCAATATCAAAGGTCGCCTGTGACACAATAGCGGGAACGGATAACTCAATCCATTCTTCTCTGGGCTTTTCTTTAGTGCATTTATTTTTTGAACTGTAACCACCTTTTGCTCTCAATGGCTTTATGACTTTTTGCCTTGGGCTAGCTTCTGTTTTACCAAAACAAGCTTTGCCACAATAGGCCGGGTTTCTTAGTATGCCCCAAACGGTTGAGCGTTCCCATATGGTTGCCCCTTTCTTAGTAGGAACCTGCTTGGCAGTTAAGGCTCTTGCCACTGCACCTATGCTACAAAAGTCATCGGTGTATAAACGATATATCTCCCTTACTACAGAAGCTTCCTGCTCATTAATTTCGTAGTAGGCAGCTGCTGCATCTGTTTTTTTTATGTATTTATACCCATAAGGGGCACCAGACATGACACTTACATTCCCTGATTTAGCTTTAAACCGTTTCCCTCTCCTGGAGCGTTCCTTGATCATTGCCCGTTCGTATTCTGCAATCATCCCCTGAAACTGTAGCAACAAGGCCTCTTCCGGCGTTTCGGCTTTGGGCGAATTAACAAACATCACTTCTATACCACAGGAATGAAATTCGTCGATTAAAACCACCTGATACGCATAATTCCGGCTCAAACGATCGGGACTATAGACCAAAACAGCTTGTATTTGTCCTTCGGCACTTAGATCTCTCACTTTTTCCAATCCAGGACGAACCAAAATCGCTCCACTGTAACCCTCATCTTTAAAGATATATTCTTCTGGGACCACATAACCGTTTTCTTTGGCAAATTCTAATAAAGCATCTACCTGGCTGTCGATGGTTTTATTCTCCTTCTGCTGATCGGAGGATACTCGCGTATAAATGGCTGCAGTTTTCATATACCTGATCTTCTATGGGTTGATTAATAGAATTTGCTGAGGAAATGATTTCCGACTGGCCTGGGACGAGAAGATGGTAGACCTGTGTGAGTTTTTGCTCCCACAAGCGGTCATAGGAGAACGATATCTTAGCGATCCTCTCCTTTTTGGCCATAGTGTTGTTTTTTTGCTAAAAACTCTTCCAATGCCGCCCTGACTATTTTGCTGATTGAAGTCCCCTGAGAGACTGCAAATTCCCTTACCCGACCGATCAGACTGGGCGGAAGTTTTACTGTAAAGACCACTGAACGCTCCGGAATGGTTAACTTCTCCTTGTGCGCTTTGGCTTGCTGAACATAACGATAGGCCTGTATTTGGGACACACCATAGGTTTCCATCAACTGCTCTACAATATTTGTATACGGCTTCCGCTGCTCCAATAAGGCATGCGCCTGATTGATTCTTTCCGCCAATTCCGAATTCGGTGATCTTTTCATTTATCATAAAAATAATACTTTTTATGAAATATCCAAAACTAAAATCTTCCTCTTTTAATCACAAGTCGCTTAACAAAGTCAATGTTTGTGAGTGTGTACGTAAAGCTAACGGGCTACCTTGAGGGGTACCTTCGCTGCGAGGGCTTAGCACTCCGCCTTCCATTATGCCGCTTTTCAGGTAAAGGCTGACTAGTTTTAGGGTCCGTTTGTCCGCAATCTTCTTACTTAGTAAACCCAGTAGTTGCTGGTGGTTTACCTTGTCGAAGAATTTCTCCAAATCCAGCTCTATTATCCATTCCCGGCCTGTGTTAAGGTACTTTTGGGCAGTCATTACTGCCTTATGGGCATTCTTACCAGGCCTGAAACCAAAGCTGTTTTCGTTAAATTCCTGTTCGTATTGCGGAATTAGCCATTGGGAGACCGCTTGTTGCAGCATCCTGTCCACTACACAAGGAATTCCTAGCATCCTTTTGCCGCCCTGTGGTTTGCGTATTTCTACTTTCCGCACGGGTTGTGGCTCATAAGTGCCTTGGAGTATACTTTTCAGTAGGGCTTGATAGTGGGCATTTACATAGGGGCGAAGTTCATCGCTCTGCAGATGGTCAATACCCGCTGCCCCTTGGTTGCGTTCTACGGCAACAAGGGCTCTTTCAAGGTTTCTTCTGTCGAATATTCTCTCTAGCATTACTTTAACCGATAGCGCATTCGGGCAATTCCGTCAGTTTCTTTCATTTTCTGCTAAGCTCCTTCTGCAGTCTACTTTCGGTTTCCGACCTTTCCTCATGCAGACAGTTCTCTTACGTGTTTCGGCTTTTTTTTTTTTCGCTTCAAATGATTTAGCTGTTTCCTTGCCAATTTTAACATTCAGCCCTTTTCCCAACATTACTTGGAATACTATGGCTTCTGCTGACTTCTGATAACACCAGTGCTTGCATCCCTGCAAGCTGTTTCCGCTTTAGGTTGCGCTTCTCCCGCTGCCAGATTGTTATCAGATCTCTCAGGGTAAGTCTAATCGCTTTCCTCTCATGTAGCCTCTGCATATACATTCATGGCATCTGTGTAGTGTGGGACTTTGATTTCTTTAGCAATCTTATCCTGCCATGACTGCCTCTTATACAGTTTCTGTTCGTAGGCTCGAGAGTTTGCCTTGGGCTTCCTTCAGATTCCTTCTCGCGAAGGACACCCTTGCCGTCGGCTAACACTTCCCACTACAAAGCGTGTTCGGGACTTGCACCCTAGAGCTATTAAACATGCCTGACGCACTAAAAAATCTGCCATTCTCGGGAATGGAAGCGTAACTCCTGAATAAGAAGCAGTAAAGGCAAAGTTAATCACAGAGATAATATGGTTACCATTTGCAGTAATGGAGTGTGATTCAGATAGTTCATTTATATAAATAATGAACAGGTCAGAATGCTGCTGCAACAATAGTTTGAGAGCTTTCTTGTTTTCTACAATTACAGTTTTATTGAAGTAAGTCTCTTGAATCAAAGAACTGTTGATAGACATACAAGCAATCAAGAAAGCAACTGCTTCCTGTCTGGAAGATGCCTGTACTTCCAGAATTCCAGAGTCTCCGGTCAGGAATTTTAGTATTTTATTTTGTTGATCTATTCGACCTTCAATTATAAATTCAGGGGTGAATAACTTATCTTTTAAATGCGTATAATTGTCCCAGTACTCCCTAGCACTACTTATATCATCTGTGTGGATTTTCAATTCACGAGCGAGCCATAAAGCAACTGCAGGGCACTGGTCTAACCATAATTCTAAATTATCTGCATCGTAGATTAAGATTTCTTTCCATTCATTTTTACTCGTTAAAGTTTCAATGAATTTTAACTTTGTTGGTCTTGCTCCAACGTCTTGGAGTAACAAATACAAACGTGGAATCTTTTTTTATTTGGCTCGTTGTTGTGCTGTTTCGATTTTCGAAATCGCTCTTGAATTTGCTTATGTAATCTTTATTTCTTCCAAATTCCCAGAAAGATTCATTTTTAGGTAACAATAAGCTAGCTTCAGAAACTTTACAATAACCGTCCCATCCTGGCTTAAAAATACTATCTCCGATGGGTAGATCGAGGATAGGGAATTCCTTGCTTGAGGAAATAATAAGTTTTTGAATAATCCGAGGAAGTAATTCTTCGCAACGTCTTTCCTCTGCTAAAAGTGACAAATGAGTAGCGGTTATCCAACGCACGGTTCAAAAGTATTAGATTTTAGGGTCTAGGGATAGATATAGGATAGTAAAAGGCATTTAATTGATAGTAATTTTTCTTTGGCCATCTGATTCACTACTGCGCTTTCCAATTATTACCGAGGAAAGAAAGCAGTGTGTCACCCAGTTGATATACTTTGCTGACAAACTTTTCAGGGAAGTAATGATCTTTATGCATATCCATATTTGAGGTATTCTCTGTTGCAGTATCAAGAAGATTTGCGAACTTATCCCTGTTGTAACCTCCAATTACCAAATTTGCCAAGTTCGCTTTTAATTTCTTGGCAGAATCCAGGTTCGCAGGGATCGTCTTTAATACATGATAGTGCAACCATACCTCGAAACAAGGATTGCTTATAGACAGTGACCAATTTGCTTCGTGCTCGCAATGTTGATGCAGGTCGTCAATTTCTTTGCGTGGCCAACGGTCCACGTCCAAAACAAACCAGACGAAATCCTCAGGTTCAACTCCGTATTCATCGTCGTATTTTCCAAGCGTTCAAGCAAATGTTTGGCGGCCGATTTTCCTTCTTCCCGTGGAACGATTTCCACAACAACACGTCTGTTCAGTTCTCCAAAAAAATTAAAATATTCATCTTCACGTTGCCCCTCAGCGACAATGACAAATTTTCGAAAATCCCGATGATGTTTGCCCTTTTTGTATTCTCTGTTCTTATTCCTCGCCATAATCCTTAAATCTTAACTTCTTAAGATCTCCTAAAAACGGTATTGCACCAAATCTTCCTGATAAATATCCTTTCCTAATATCCAGGTCTGGCCGCACATTGTATTCACTGAGAGGATATAAATGTGTAGCACCCTCTTTGTTCTTTTCTGCAAACCAGATTTCGTCTTGTCTAAATAGGTCAAGGTCCAGAAGGTTGGACTCATGTGTAGTAATGATTAATTGTCCAACCTTGTTATTGTTTTCCTGTATCTGTCCGATAAATTCCTTCAGAAGCGAGGGATGTATGCTTTGGTCCATCTCATCGATCATGACGGTTACAGGAAATTTCTCAAGCATATATAATACGGGTATAAAATCGATCAATCTCAAGGTCCCATCAGATTCGTCGAAAAGTTCGAATACGACTTTTCTTCCAGAAGGGGCCATGTGGTAGGAAACGACTTTTTTAATGACAGGCTTTCCTTCCTCGATTATGGCTATCGCGTTCTTGTTGTCTCCAACACGCTCTATTTGACCAGATCTGATCAATTTCAATACACGCTCCTTTTCGGCTTTATTATCTTCCCCGAAATATGTATCAAAATCAAGGTTTTGGATGTCAAGCTCTTTTATTCCTGTGTCGAATTTACATATCAACTTATTTGTAAATAACTTAAAATCATCATCATTGATGAAACTGTAGGTCAGTCCAGCATACTGCATGCCGGGTAAAATAACAACCAGTCCTTTTTCTATCCATTTGTATGCATTATTTATTTCCTTGAACTTTTTATCCTTGACCAGAGATATAAAAGGTACCTCAGGTTCCAGAAGATCCTCCTCATAGAGTTGCATCAGTAAGCGGTCTTTTTGAGTCTTAAGATATTTGGGTGCGACGGTCAGCTTTGTTCTTTTTTGATCGTCAACTGCTCTTTCGAATACAAGTTCGTCGTCTTTTTTACCAAAATTCAGTAGATAGAGCCATTCTTCCTGTATAATGTTATTATGAAAGGTCATTCCGTAGGAATAGCCGGTTCCGTCTATCAAAAATTCCAGTTCAAGAGTGGATGGCTTGATGTCCTCAGATAGCTTAAATGCGAAGTTATCAAATGTATCGATCGATCCTTCTCTCACTATTTCGGACAGAAAATTGATGGCCAGTATCAAATTTGATTTTCCCGCACCATTTGCACCATAGATGACGGCGCTTTTTACTAGGTCTACGTTTGCAAAACGGTAAACATGATTAGGATGACGCCTGACGTCTCCGGTCAACATGTTAAATTCTGTTTCCTCTTTGAACGACAGAAAATTTTCGACTATAAATCTGATTAACATATCGTAGTTTTTTATAAAACGTATTTCACGTTTTTGGTTTGCTTTTTAATTGGCAACTGGTATTATTGAATGCAATTATAACGATTTTTTCGTTACAAATCTATAGTTTTTTTTATATATTTGTCTTCAAGGTGATATATATTGTATGGCAAATTCAGTAAACGCAATTCAAAACGGTCTGTACTTCCAGGAAGGAATCTTCCTTGGTGGTGCAAGGCCCAAAGCTAATATTCTTGATGAAGATGGACAGCCGTGGATTGCCAAATTTCCTTCAAAGAATGATACAATAGATAAAGCGTCTTGGGAATATTTAGCCTATCGACTGGCTGTTAATGCAGGTATTACCATGGCTGAATCGAGATTAGAGCATATTGCAGGCCGGCATCAAACGTTTTTTACCAAGCGTTTTGATAGAGAATTGTATGAACGCTTCAGCCATGACCATGACCGGAAAGAATGAAGAGCTTATCCGCGATGATATTCCATCGTATTTAGATATTGTGAAGTTTATTCAGTTCTAAGGCAGTCATGTTGATGAAGACCTGCATCAACTTTGTAGAAGAATTGTTTTCAATATTCTCATTTCCAATACGGATGACCATTTGCGGAACCATGGTTTTATTCTTAATAATGATGGTTGGCGATTAGCCCCTGCTTTTGACATTAACCCATCCACGAATAAGGACGGATTGGCATTGAATATCGATATGGACAGCAATGCATTGGATATTCAATTAGCTAAAAGTGTCGAGGAATATTTTAGGTTAGGCCAAAATGAAATGAACAACATTATTGATGAAGTGCACTCAATAGTAGCAGATTGGAAGAAACTGGCAACGGAAATAGGCATATCACGAAGTGAACAAGCATTAATGGCTCCGACGTTTAGTGAAATATCAACTTGAACATAATGGAAAACACTCAAAATAAGCTGGAGCTTTTCAAGTCTCTTTTTAAAGGAAGAGAAGATGTTTTTGCTATTCGTTGGGAGAAAGGGAACAAAAGTGGTTATATGCCTGCTTACTCTTTCGATCCATATCGCTTCCGTATGCATAAAGCAAAAGGAGGTACGCTTCAGAATTATCCTGACAAATCTTTTTTACCGTTCACCAATGAGCAGATCGTGAAGCATCTTAATGGAGAACAATTCATCGGACTGTATCCGTTACTTACAGATAATACATCCTGGTTTATTGTTGCTGATTTTGATGAAAGCAATTGGATAATATCAAGTAAGAAGTTTATTGAAGCTTGTGAAGAAGTTTCTATTCCTGCCTATCTTGAGCGTTCCCGGTCTGGCAATGGAGGTCATGTCTGGGTATTTTTTGATAAACCGTTTCCAGCATATAAAAGCCGGATGGTAATGATGACGCTATTAACCTCATCAGGCATAGTCTCTGTGTTTGATAAAAACACAAGTTTCGATCGGCTGTTTCCCAATCAGGACTACCTTTCCGGAAAAGGCTTAGGCAATTTGATTGCATTGCCATTGCATTTAACTTCTGGACAAAAGGAAAATAGTTGTTTTATTGACCCGGGTACGCAGACACCTTACGCTGATCAGTGGCAATTTTTGCAGAATATTCAACGCGTATCAATAGATCATCTTGAAAAGATCTATTCTAATCTTATAAACAGTAAACAGTATGCACCTATTGATAATAGTGAATTAATCATAACCCTAAACAATACTGTACAACTTAACAAGAATGCCATAAATCAAACATTAAGCAGCTTCTTGAAAGAAGAACTTAATTTCTTGAATACTGAGTACATTATTAAAAAGAATAGTGGAAGAATCACCTTTGGAACAAACCGGTATTTCAGGTTTATAAGTGAAGAAGGAAATAAAATTATTCTACCCAAAGGATTTATTGGCAAACTGATTCGATTTTGTCGAGACAATGGCATTCCACATAAATTTATTGATGAAAGAAAATTACACACCCCTGTTCCTTTTAGCTTTCAAGCGACACTTCGAAACTACCAACAGGAATGCCTCACTACGATTAACAAAAAAGATATAGGCGTAATTGTTGCCCCTCCCGGTTCAGGTAAAACAGTTATTGCCTTAAAAGTTGTTGCTGAAAAATGTCAACCTGCGCTAATCATTGTTCATCGTAAGCAACTTGCGGATCAATGGATAGAAAGAATTGAGGCGTTTCTGAAGATTCCTCAGAAAGCTATTGGTAGGATTGGGCAGGGTAAAACTAAAATTGGTAAACACATTACAGTGGCCACAATACAAAGCCTCGTAAAAACTGATTTTAATACACTTAAAGACGCTTTTGGTCTTATCATAGTGGATGAATGTCATCACATACCTGCCGAGACCTTTCTAAATACAATTAGTAAACTCTACTCATATTACCTTTATGGACTTACCGCAACTCCTTTCAGAAAGTACAATGATGGCAAATTAATATTTATCCACCTTGGAGATATTATTTCAGAAGTGAGGTTCAATGAATTAGACACAGTTCGACATCCTGAAATAATTATCCGAAATACCCAGTTGGAGGTTCCATTTAATGGAAAAACAGACCGTTTTGAAACCTTGTCAAAAATATTGGTGCATGATTCTGGAAGAAACAAGCTGATTTTGCAAGACGTTGTTAAGGAACTGAATCAAAGTAGAAAAGTTGTTATTCTCACTGAAAGAAAGGAGCACATTGATACTTTATATCAATACCTTAAACAATCATTTGAAACGATTACTCTTACTGGAGAGGATATTGAAACCAGTAGAAGGGTCAAATTAGAGGTGTTAAATTCGGGAAATTATCAGGTACTAATTACTACAGGGCAGTTTTTTGGTGAAGGTTCTGATTTGCAAAATGCTTCATGTCTTTTTCTGGCCTACCCATTTTCCTTTGAGGGTAAATTGATACAATATATTGGCAGAGTACAGCGGTCGGAAATCAGTCCAACCATATATGATTACCGCGATATCAAGATTGATTACCTAAATCGTATGTTCCTGAAAAGGAACGTATATTATCGAAAATTTGAAAAACAGGTGACATTGTTTGACATACCTGTTGAAGATACTTTAGAGGCAAAAAGTGTTTCTGAAGTTGAAAAGATCATCGAGAAAAATATCAAAGTTAAAATAGAAGAGTTGGATTTTCTGTACGGAAGCTTCCAGTTCCGATGCCAAATCCATGAGCATTCGGAAGAATTAATTTTTGATATAGAAAACTTAAATATTCGTCCGGAGTTTGAAGTACTGAAACCCTTTTTTGAGAAGTTTCTGAAATCAAAAACAGTCGATATTAGCGTCGTGGTTGTGTTGGATAAAAACAAAGTGGTTTCGGCAATGACGGCACAGTCGACTGATCTTGAAAAAATTAACCGGGAAGCTGTAGAGGGTGTACGCTTTAAATTTGTGGAAAAAACATTTTTTGGCAAAAAGATTTCTGCAGTGCATGATGGGTTAAATCAACCACCAGCCTCTGGTGATAATGGAAATAACTTATACGATTCTAACGAAGAATTACTGACCGATATATTGTCCAAAGGCAATTATAGACATCAAAAACAGCTTCATTACTTGGCCGAGCGCCACAAAGGAGTTGTTTTGAAGATTCGGTTCGTGTTAAGTCCATTTGCATTTGTCTTTTTATTAGAAGGAGATAAACAGTATCACCTTGTTCTGGAAACATTGGATACAGACGAAGCAACTTACATCTGGCATTTACCCTTAAACTTGGATGACTTAAAACAGGGCTTATCAAAAATAGACATTCAGTTAAACACAATCCGAACTCAGGGTCGACAGGCTTTTCTGCAGACAAATCCTGAAAATTTCAATCGAATATTTCACGAGTATTCTGATTTAAGAAAGGGATTCATCGAATGGAGAGATGCATTGGAGGAGCATTTATTTTAAAATTCTGAAGTACAAAAAACAGTTCTAGACTATTGATATCTAAGTTATTGAAGAGTTCAAACCTCTTTTTGATGTCTTTCGACTACGCTCAAGACGGCCTTGTTGTCTTAAGTGTTTAACAATCGTTTTCTTAAGTCTTAGTGAAAGCGAGACTAACGACTGCCAATAATCTCCCCCCTGAATTGACTTCGGAAGGCTTTGATTTTGGCATTGAACGATTCGGCAGAAGCGTTGGTGCTTAAAGTAGTTTAGGATCCGGGTAATGGCGCTTTATTTCCGGAATACTCTTCAGGGGCCTCGTTTACTTCCTTTAAATAGATATGATTAGCCTTTTTCTCCAAGTAGATTAATTCAAAATATTTCCAATGGATTCAAGAAGAATCAGTGGGAGCAGAGCTTTATAGGACTCGTGCATTGGATTTTTTAGGATACACAAAAATGAACTTTTATTGCACAACTTTTGTAACTTGATCTGATCCCTGATATAACCCTAGGGAAGGAGAGAACTTTAGTAAATTGTTATAAACTAAAAAGCCCCGACAAGAATGTCGAGGCTAGTACCCCAGGCGGGAATCGAACCCGCACGGCCTTAACGGCCACAGGATTTTAAGTCCTGCGTGTCTACCAGTTCCACCACCAGGGCAGCGGTGTTAAAAGAGAGCGAAAGACGAGATTCGAACTCGCGACCCCAACCTTGGCAAGGTTGTGCTCTACCAACTGAGCTACTTTCGCTTTTTGTAAAGAACAATATTAATACAACGTCTGTTGTTTTGTACCTCAGGCGGGAATCGAACCCGCACGGCCTTAACGGCCACAGGATTTTAAGTCCTGCGTGTCTACCAGTTCCACCACCAAGGCAACCTGTTAAAGAGAGCGAAAGACGAGATTCGAACTCGCGACCCCAACCTTGGCAAGGTTGTGCTCTACCAACTGAGCTACTTTCGCATTAATTTTCAACTTTAAAGAACAATTTTCTTTAGAGCGAAAGACGAGATTCGAACTCGCGACCCCAACCTTGGCAAGGTTGTGCTCTACCAACTGAGCTACTTTCGCTTTTGTGTATCCCCTTATTTGTTTGGGACTGCAAATATAGAGATTAAATAAGTTCTGTCAATACCGAAAACGCAATTTTTATTTATTTTTCGACCTTCCAGTAGCTAAATATTTTAAAATCAGGGGATGAAAATCTCATATTTTTTTTCACTTTGCATTAATTTGATTGCTCTTTGATGAGGTTCCACACTAAGTCCGATTCAAATCCACGCGAAATCAGGTATTGCGCAATTTTAAAGTTTCGCTTAAAAGAATCCTTTTCTTTTTCAACCTGGCTTCTTTTTTCATATTCCAAAACTAACGTTTGCTCATAGTCGTTACCATCAATAACCAATAAAGCCTTTTTAATTAAATTATCAGAAACACCCTTCAACTTTAGCCCCTGCCTGATTTTATTTTTACCCCATTGTTTCATTCGGAATTTCCCAAGGGCATAAGCTTGGGAAAAACGCTCTTCGTTAATAAAATTATTCAAAATTAAATCGGTGATAATTTCTTCAACAGCATTAGTAGGTACACACCATTCATATAATTTATTACGTACCTCTTGCTGGCTGCGTTCTTGATAGGCACAAAACTTTGCAGCTTTTTCTAAGGCTAGCTTACTATCGGTGATTCGTTTTTTAGGTGATTGTTCATCGTATAACATATGGCGAAATTATGATTTATGCTCGATTCAACTATTATTTAAACCTTACAAAAGATTTATGCCAGTTCAGTATGGTTTATCATTCTTCAATCCTAATTTAGCGCATATAAAAAGCGCTTTATCTATATTTGTCACAATATGCCTTATTTCAGCAATTCCATTCAATATATAAGTAATTTATTAGGTCAAAAAACACTTCTATCTGATGAAACCTCTATAATTGAGGTTTTGGCTATTGATAGCCGCAAGATTATCAACCCTTCTCAAACTCTGTTTTTTGCTTTAAAGGGTCAACGAAATGGTCATGATTTTATTCCTGAATTGATTGAGAAAGGAGTAAAGAACTTTGTTGTTTCAGAAGAAAAATGGCTCAAAAAAGTATATGATGCTAATTTTATTTTAGTTAATGATACCTTAAAAGCCATGCAGCAACTTGCAGCGGATCACAGAAAGCAATTTACCTATCCGGTAATTGGAATTACGGGCAGCAACGGAAAAACAATTGTAAAAGAATGGCTTTTCCAATTATTGTCGGTAGATCATCATATTGTTCGTAGCCCCAAAAGTTATAACTCTCAAATAGGCGTTCCACTTTCAGTTTGGCAACTCAACGATACGGCAGACCTAGCCATTTTTGAAGCTGGTATTTCACAACCAAACGAAATGGATACCTTGACTGCTATCATTCAGCCTACCATTGGGGTATTAACTAACATTGGTGCTGCACACGACGAAGGATTTACCAATAGGGCCCAAAAGCTTGAAGAAAAGCTGAAGTTATTTAAAGACGTTGGACTTTTTATATTTCAAAAAGAAGACCTCAAAAGTTTCAAAAAACAATTACCGGGAAAACAACAGTTTTCATGGTCGCTGGTTGACAATTCTGCTGATTTGTTCGTTGAAAAGATGGAGAGAAAGACAAACAGCACCAAATTAACTGCACTTATTAACGCAAAAGAGTTTAGTATTGAAATTCCTTTCATTGACGAGGCTTCGATAAAAAATGTGCTAAGTTGTTGGAGTGTTTTGTTAGCACTAGAGCTGCCTTTTGAACAAATTAAACACCGAATGAAAGAATTGGCGCCAATTGAAATGCGCCTTAAGCTTCGCAACGGAATTAATAATTGTACTGTTATTAATGATAGTTATAATTCTGACCTGGGATCACTGGAAATTGCCATAAACTTCTTAAAGCAACAACAGCAACATCCTCGTAAAACGCTGATTCTTTCTGACATTGCTCAATCAGGGATTCCATCTACCGAATTATACAAAAAAGTGGCTGAGCTACTAGCATCCGCAAAAATTGACCATTTGATTGGTATCGGTCCGGAAATAGCTTCACAAGCGGGCGTTTTTAAGCTGGACAAAGAGTTTTATGCTGATACAGCCTCATTTTTGGAAAATTTCACCAATGCTCGTTTTAGTAATGAAACCATTTTACTCAAAGGAGCGCGTGCATTTGAATTTGAACAAATCAGCAAGCTAATCGAACAAAAGGTTCATGAAACGGTATTTGAAATCAACCTTAATGGATTAATTCAAAATCTTAATTACTATAAATCGAAGTTAGAACCAGACACAAAACTAATGGCCATGGTAAAGGCCTTTTCCTATGGCAGTGGCAGTTTTGAAATTGCTAGTGTTTTACAATACCACAAGGTTGATTATTTAGCTGTCGCTTATGTAGATGAAGGAGTAGAGTTGCGTAAGGGAGGCATTAAACTTCCAATTATGGTCATGAGCCCGGACGTTTCAGCTTTTGAAGGAATGGTAAAAGCCAACCTTGAGCCTGAAATATATAATTTCAGAATTTTAAATGAGCTTATCAGCTTTTTATTAACCCGAAATACAAAGGAATATCGGATCCATCTAAAAATTGATACCGGAATGCATCGTTTGGGTTTTTTAGAAGAGAACATCGATAAGCTTATTACTATACTGAATGAAAACAGGCATATCAGGGTTGCTTCAGTATTTTCACATTTAGCTGCCAGCGAAGACGCTGCAGAGGATGGCTTCACGCAAAAACAATTAGATACATTATTGCGGGTAACTCAGAAACTTGAATTGGGGTTAGGCTATTCATTTATAAAGCATATATGTAATACAGCGGGTATAAGCAGGCACCCTGAAGCGCATTTGGATATGGTCCGTTTAGGATTAGGACTTTATGGAATTGATAGCGCTGTTAAAAACAATCGACAACTACAGCCAATTGGAACGCTTAAGACAACCATTACCCAAATAAAAGAACTGGAAGCAGGGGAGACCGTTAGCTACAACCGACGAGGAATAATTACGCAACACTCCAGGATAGCTACCGTAAAGTTAGGCTATGCAGACGGATACAGCAGGAAACTTGGATATGGAAATGGAGAGATGCTTGTAAATGGACATCGGGTGCCGGTTATAGGAACTGTTTGTATGGATATGCTCATGCTTGATGTGACAGGAGTTGAATGCAAAGAAACAGACGAGGTCATAGTTTTTAACGATGAGTTGCGGGTAGAAGAGTTGGCTGATAAAATAGGAACGATTCCGTATGAAGTACTAACTGGTATTTCGCAACGGGTAAAACGCATCTATGTTTATGAATAAATAACAAAACTTACATTAAAGTAATATAAAGCAAACTATTTTGCACTTATTTTTGGTACAGAATTTTTAAAGATCCACTTCATGGAAGAAATAGGAAAACTCCGTCGCAAAGCCAAGGTTAGAAGCGTATGGAAAGTAATTTTTGGTTTTTTTGCCAAAGGATTACTTTTTGTGTTACCGTTAGGATTAACATTTTACATTATTGCCAGTGGTATCAGATTTGTAGATAATTTGATTGACCTTGGCATTCCGGGTTTAGGACTGATTATTGTACTTACATCAATAACATTCATTGGTGTTCTGGTAACGTATTTAATTACCGAACCGATAGCCAATTACTTTGAAAAGTTGGTAAACAGGATACCCTTGTTTAAACTAATTTACACGTCGATAAAGGATTTTATGGCAGCTTTTTTCGGCGAAGATAAGAAGTTTAACGAGCCAGTACTGGTACAAATAAATGAATTTGGGCTAAAGAAGGTAGGATTTATCACACAGAAAGACCTTTCAATATTAGGTGTAACGGATGAGGTTGGAGTTTACTTTCCTCATTCGTACAATTTTTCGGGTGAGTTTTTTGTCGTTCCGGTAAAACACGTAAAACCTTTGAGTTTAAACTCCGGAGAGATAATGAAATTCACGGTTTCAGGGGGTGTAAGTGATTTGAAATAGGCAAGGAGAGGTGTACTTATGAAAAAACAAAAAGTGTGTTTGGTATTGGGAAGTGGTGGAGCCAGAGGCATGGCCCAAATAGGCGTAATTGAGGAACTGGAGCGAAACGGGTTTGAGATTTCGCAAATTGCCGGTTGTTCAATGGGTGCATTAATAGGAGGGATTTACTGTTCAGGACATCTACAAACTTATAAAAACTGGTTGCTAAATCTTGAAAAGATGGATGTCTTCCGCTTACTAGATTTTACGCTTTCGGGTGGTGGTTTTGTTCGTGGCGACAGAGTACTAAATGCAATTGAAGAATTGATCGGTACTCATCATATTGAAAACTTTGATATTCCATTTACTGCCGTTGCCACTGATGTGAGTGCTCAACGGGAAATTTATTTTACCACTGGTAATTTATTTAAGGCAATTAGGGCTTCTATTGCAATACCAACAGTATTTACTCCTGTTGTGGAAAATGGAAAAGTTCTCCTTGATGGCGGGCTACTAAATCCATTGCCAATTGGAGTAGTTAATCGTCAACCGGATGAGTTATTGTTCGTCGTTAATGTTAATGCCGGAATTCCACCGCTTAAAACAAACCTTGAATCCAACGGTGAATTACAGACCAAAGGAAAAGGGTTGTGGGATAATTGGATCTCATCCTTTTTACGGGCTGATACAAAAACCACCGAATCAATTGAACGCATGGGAATGTTTGGGCTACTAAACCGTTCTTTTGATTTGATTCAAGATAGACTTACACAGCTAATGCTTGAAACATACAAGCCTGATTTACTTGTAAATATATCAAGAAACTCATGCGGGAGCTTTGAATTTTACAGGGCTGCAGAGCTGATAGAAATTGGTAAAGTTAGTTGTGATTTGACTTTACAATCTTATCTGCAAAAAGTAATGATAAATGGTTCATAGTCATAATTGGGTGGCTATGAACCATTTTTAACCTAAAAGTTAGGTTTAATAACGTATTTATTGTAAAAGCGAACAATGTGCTCTACAGCTTCTTCGGCTGTATCAACTAAACGGAATAAATTCTGATCTTCAGAAGAAATGTAACCACCGTCTTCCATCTCTCGCTTGATCCAATCTAACAATCCGCTCCAATATTCAATCCCGACCAAAACTATTGGGAATCTTGCCACCTTTCCTGTTTGAATAAGCGTTAAGGCCTCAAACAATTCATCCATAGTGCCGAAACCTCCGGGAAGCACCACAAATCCTTGTGAATATTTTACAAACATTACCTTACGAACAAAGAAGTAGTCATAAGTCATCAATTTATCTTTATCAATAAATGCATTATGAAACTGTTCATGAGGTAGATCAATATTTAACCCCACTGATTTTCCGCCGGTTAAATGAGCTCCTTTATTAGCAGCTTCCATTACACCAGGTCCTCCACCAGATATAATCCCATATCCGTTTTGAGTAAGCTTTTTGGCAATTTCAACGGCAACTTCATAGTATTTAGAACCTGGTTTTACCCTTGCCGAACCAAAAATAGAAACGCAGGGCCCAATACGTGCCATTGTTTCAAAACCTTTTATAAATTCGGCCATGATCTTAAAAATTTGCCATGAATCAGTAACTTTTACCTCCGGCCAATCTTTATTAGCAAACCCCTCACGTATTCTTTCATCATTAATTAAATCATCATTCATGTTCATGGTACATAGAATTAAGACAGATTAGTTAAGCAACCAATCCGTTTTTGTAAATTATTTTGTTTTTAAAGCAGATTCATCATTAATGCCTGTATTTATTGCTTGATCAGTTGCATTCGAAGAAAAGATATATAGGCCAATAAATGTCAATAAGCCGTTAATAATCAATAGTTCAAGTCCGATTTGAAAATTTCCGAATATGTTTTGTTGGTTTTTATCAAGCACAAAACAAATTGCCGGTGCAGCCAAACAAATGAATGGTACATACTTTCCATGGAGTATGCGCTTTGTTAGAATGCCGAACGAGAATAACCCCAATAACGGACCGTATGTATAACCTGCAAGCTTTAAAATCAAACCTATCATGCTCGGATTGTTTATCCACTTAAACATCATTACCAACAATAAAAACAAAAACGCAAAGCTTAAGTGTACACGCTGGCGAATTTTCTTTTTCTGAACATCGCTCCAGGTTGCACTACGCTGCATCCCCAAAATATCGATGCAAAATGATGAAGTCAAGGCTGTAATAGCACCATCGGCACTTGGGAAAAGAGCAGAAATTAATGCGATAATGAAAATAACCGATATCATTGTAGGCATGTGCTTTAATGCTATTTCAGGAAAAAGCTTATCGCCTGAGGCCGCAACGCCGATCTTACTACCGTACAGATGTAGAAGCCCCCCTAAAACCAAAAACAAACCAATAACCAGCAACATTATAAACGCTAGGGTCACCATATTTTTTTGGGCATCCTTCAATGTTTTTACCGAAATATTCTTCTGCATCATTTCCTGATCCATGCCTGTCATGGTAATTGTAATGAAAGCGCCTGCAAGTATTTGTTTAACAAAAAACAATTTATCATTAGCATCCGTAAAGAATATTTTTGAATAGCCCGAAGAATTTAATGCTTCAAAGCCTCCAGCCATAGTCATGTCCAACTGCTTCAGAATATAAACTACGCAAATAACTAAACCCGCTAGCATACAGGTAGTTTGCAGTGTATCGGTCCAAACAATGGTTTTCACACCACCTTCATAGGTGTACAACAAGATCATTAACAGAATGATAAGAGTGGTAAGCCAAAAAGGCACATGAAACTGTGAAAGTATGGCTTCTTGCAAAATGTTAACCACTAAATACAAACGGGCTGTGGCGCCCAATGTTCTTGAAACGATAAAAAAAGAAGCTCCCGTTTTATAAGAACTGAATCCCAAACGAGTATTCAAATAGGTATAAATTGATGTTAGATTAAGTCTATAATACAACGGCAGCAAAACAAATGCAATTGCAAGATAACCTATAAAATATCCTATAGTTATTTGAAAATAGGAAAATGCCTCTTTTCCTACAGACCCTGGAACGCTCACAAAAGTTACCCCAGATAAGGAGGTTCCAATCATACCAAATGCAACTAGCATCCAGTTCGAACTTTTATTACCGATAAAAAAAGTTTCGTTTCCGGCATTTCGTGAGGTAAAATACGCTACTACCAGTAATACGATAAAGTATAATGCAACAAATGAAAATAGTAATGATGCCGACATAATGTTTAGTTAGTTTACAATTGAGTCTCTTTCCAATCTGTTAAATATGAAAAAAAATCCAAAATACTTTTCATTTAATTTTTGATACAAACCCAATAGTACTGGTTAATAACTACTAACAATTGCAATAATAATGCTAATAAATAATTGATTGAACGATTTAGCCTGCGCATATTTGTAGTTTATAGTTATTATTGCAGATGCAGTTTTCATCGAAATTACTAGAAGAAGCCGTTAATGAGTTTGCAAAGCTCCCTGGAATAGGTTCAAAAACAGCTTTGCGATTAGTGTTGCACCTTTTAAACCAATCTTCAGATGAAGTGGAACGCTTTGGAACTACCATGATAAAACTGCGTCAGAATATACGGTTTTGCTCTAACTGCGGTAATATTTCTGACACTCCACAATGTGAAATATGCACTCATCCTAAACGAGACCGCTCAATTATTTGCGTGGTTGAAGATAGTAGAGATGTTATGGCCGTTGAGAATACGCAGCAATTTAATGGCTTGTATCATGTACTAAACGGTTTAATTTCTCCAATGGAGGGTATAGGACCTTCTGACTTAAATATTAGCAAATTGCTTGAACGAGCAGCTTCTGGAGAGCCAAAAGAGGTAATTTTAGCGCTTAATCCCACAATGGAAGGTGACACGACTATTTTCTACCTTTATAAAAAACTAAAAGACTTTAATATAAAAATCACTACTATTGCCAGAGGGATTTCATTTGGCGGCGAAATAGAATATGCGGATGAGCTTACACTTGGTAGGTCAATTACCACCCGAGTTACCTATGAAAACACCTTACTGAAATGATGATTAAGGTTTCACCTGGAAATAGTTTTAGAAGATAACGGAATAAATCAAACCATAAAAAGATTAAGAGACCCGGTAGAGATTTTAGTATTCTCATGAATCGTTAGTCTTTTCGTCTTGTATCTAAACAAACATGTCTTTAAAAGGAAAAACTGTTATTATTACCGGTGCTTCATCGGGCATCGGAAAAGCCTGCGCTGAAGAATTCGCTAAACAAGGGGCAAACTTGGTATTAGGAGCCCGTCAGTACGTTGCGCTGTGTGAAATTGGACAACAATTAGAACAACAGTATGGAATCAGGGCTGTTGCCGTTGGTTGCGATGTAACCCATGAAGATGACTGCAGAACTTTAATTGGCCAAGCTAAATTAACTTTTGGCAAAATTGACGTATTGGTTAACAATGCGGGCATTTCAATGCGTGCGTTATTTAAAGACCTTGATTTAAATGTGTTACGCCAGGTTATGGATATTAACTTTTGGGGTACAGTTTACTGCACAAAATATGCACTTCCCGAAATTATAAAATCGCAGGGATCAATTATTGGAGTTTCGTCAATTGCCGGATACAAAGGTTTGCCTGGCCGTACTGGATATTCTGCTTCTAAATTTGCAATGCAAGGATTTTTAGAATCGCTAAGAATTGAAAACCTGAAAAACAATGTGCATGTAATGCTGGCCTGTCCAGGTTTTACGGCATCAAACATTAGAAATGTAGCATTGAACAAGAATAATGAACAGCAAGGCGAATCTTCAATGGATGAGGGAAAAATGATGACGGCCGAAGAGGTAGCGAAAATCATTGTTAAAGGTGTTGAAAAGCGCAAACGGGACTTAATTATTACTGGCCAAGGAAAGCTAACTGTATTTTTAAGTCGTTGGTTCCCATCTTTAACCGATAAATTAGTTTACAATCACTTTACAAAAGAGAAAGACCCTCTTTTGAGATAATCCTTAATTAATAGTCTATAGTTATTTATCAGTTAACTAACTATAGACTATTCTTTGAATCCCATCGTATGCTTTCCTACTTTACCGGTATTTTTACAGCACATCCCTCTGTCCTGAGAAAAACAGATATTTCTTATGTCGATACTGACTCTCCCGATTATGATAATCAACGACACCGTTTAAACGTATACACCCCTGTAAACGCACAAAATTGTGATGTTTTGATTTTTGTACATGGAGGTGAGTGGGATAGTGGCGATAAAAATTTATACGGTAGAATCGGATCTCACTTTGCCAATAAAGAAGTGGCATGGGTTTCTATCAATTATCGCTTAGCGCCTAAGTTCAATTACAAGGATATGGCCTTTGATGTAGCAAGGGCAGTTAAATGGGTTTATGAAAGCATTTCGGATTTTGGTGGAAATCCATCTCGCATATTTCTCTCAGGTCATTCAGCCGGCGGATATTTAAGTGCATTAACAGGATTGGACAATCAGTATTTTAAGCAAGCTGAAATATCAAACCCATTAAAAGGATTAATATTAATTGACAGTTTTCTACTTGATTTATATGAGTTCTTTACCATTACAGATCCTGATTGGGCCAGGAAATACTATGACTTATTTGGAAGCAAGGAGCAAGAGTGGAGAACGGCAACACCGATGTTTTACTTGAACGGATCCCAACTCCCCATCCGTGCATTCTTGGGTTCAAAAACATACCCGGGGATATTACTTGGCAATGATAGGTTCAGAAAACAGTGCGAATTAGCAGGAAAAGATTACCAACTGCACATTATTAGAGGAAAAGCCCATCGAGCCATGATTACTCAACTATTTTTCTCAAAAAACAATATGTACCATCACATAATCGATTTTATGAAAAACAATTGAGGGTTAAACGATCTAATGCAATGGCCGGCGTTTAATCATACCTCCCTTGGTTTCATTAATGCTTTGCATAACCACAAATGCTCTTGGATCAATCTTTTCAATTTCTGACTTTAATTTAGAAAGCTCCAGTCGGGTAACTACTGTAAATACAATATCAATTTCCCGATTTTGATAGACTCCCGAGCCAAATCCTCGCTCACCTTTGTAAATGGTTACCCCTCGACCCAGGTTCTTAATGATAGCTTCTTTAATTTCTGTGCTTCTAATTGAAATAATAGTTACTCCAGTATATTCATCGATACCTTGGATAATAAAATCAACAGTTTTAGAGGCTGACAGATAAGTTAAAATAGAATACATTGCAGCTTCAATACCCAGCAAAAATGCGGCAGCTCCGAAAATCACAATGTTTATTATAAGTATAATATCACCAATGGTTAAAGAGGATTTGCGGGTAACATAAACAGCAAGAATCTCAGTACCATCAATAACCGATCCGCCTCGCATGGCTAAGCCTATACCTCCACCCAAAAAAAAGCCCCCGAAGATGGAAATCAGTAATTTGTCGGATGTTACTACTTCAAAACTAATAGTTGACACTACGATTGCTAAACCTGAAATGGCCAAAAGTGTAAGCAGAGCAAATTTTTTTCCAATTTGCTTGTACCCAAGTACAATGAATGGAATATTCAAAAGCAAAATCAACAATGAAAAAGGAATTTGAGTGACATTATTGAGTAAAAGCGAAATACCTGTTACCCCGCCATCAATAAATCCATTAGGAATCAAAAAACTCTTTAGCCCAAATGCAGCAGAAAGTATCCCTAAAATTATTAGAATTGCTCCATTTATATTGGAAACCAAATTAAGACGACGAACCGTTTTACTTTTGCTAGACATGTAACAAATGTATTTGATTGAATTTTCACTTCATAATTAAAGACCATTTTACTACTAAAACATCAAAACCCTTATTGCCTCTCATTTTTTTTCAGATGTATTCTTCTTTTTTAAGCAACAGAAATTTAGTTGTAACATTGAAAAAATGAGCTATAATTCATTTTTTAAACTTTAATGCATTTTTATTTAAAAATTTTGCATTTAAAAAATAGAATATTCATATTTGGGCCAATCGAAAAATGAAACAAAACGTATTAAATAACAATTGGTGGTGGCGCTGCATAAACTGCGGACGGTAACCTCATTGTTTTTAATAACAACACTATATCAAGATACTTTTATGAAGGGTTGCCGTTAAGGCAACCCTTTTTTGTTATATGTACTTATCAACCCGAATATTTTAACGTATGAAAAAAATATTAACACATTTATTTAAAGGACAAATCCTATCAAAAGAAGAATCAAAACAAATTTTGATAGAGCTCGCTAGTGGAAATTACAACGTTTCACAAATGGCCGCTTTTATGACTGTATATTGCATGAGAAGTATCACAGTTGATGAATTGGAAGGTTTCAGGGATGGTATGCTTGAGCTTTGTCTTTCGGTCAATTTACCCTCTGATCAACTTATCGACCTTTGTGGTACAGGAGGAGATGGCAAGGATACATTCAATATTTCTACACTTTCCTCATTTGTTGTTGCTGGTGCAGGATATAAAGTCGCCAAGCATGGCAATTACGGAGTTTCCTCTTCTTGTGGTTCATCAAACGTGATGGAATACCTTGGATATCAATTCACCAATAATGAAGACACTTTGAAGAAAACTCTGGATGAAGCCAATATCTGTTTCTTACATGCGCCACTATTTCATCCGGCCATGAAAACTGTTGCGCCTATTCGTAAAGAATTGGGCGTAAAAACTTTCTTTAATATGCTAGGGCCAATGGTAAATCCAGCTAAACCTAAACACCAAATGGTAGGTGTATTTAGTTTGGAACTGGCTCGTTTATATGCTTATCTCTACCAAAAAACAGATAAAAAATACATGATTATCCATACGCTTTCTGGTTATGATGAAGTATCACTGACTGATCCATTTAAACTATTTTCAACAACTGGGGAAGCTCTTTATACCCCCGAACACCTTGGAGGCCTGCTAAATGCAGTGGATTTGGCTGGAGGAGACACTGTAGAAGACTCAGCTAAAATATTTATGAATGTATTAAAAGGAGAGGGAACACAGTCTCAACAAATGGCTGTTTTAGCTAATTCAGCCTTGGCAATTCATTGCTTAGAAGATAGGAAGTCATTAGAAGATTGCTACGAAATAGCCAAGGAATCCTTAATAAGCGGTAAAGCTTTATCGAGTTTTAATAAATTGATTGGAAATAAAGTAAGCATACCAGTATAGCATGAAAATAAAAATATGCGGCATGAAATACCGCGACAACATTGAAGCCGTTGCTGCTTTACAACCCGATTATCTTGGTTTTATTTTTTACCCACAATCCCCAAGGTATGTTGATGATCTTTCGGTATTGAAAACCGTGCCTCCATCAATTAAAAAAGTAGCTGTTTTTGTTGATGCTAACTTAGATGATGCATTGCAAATAGTGGCTGACTATGATTTTGATGCTGTTCAATTGCATGGTAACGAAAAGCCGAATTATTGTTCACAATTTAAAACTGCAACAATTGAAGTCATTAAGGCTTTCGGGATTGATGAAAAGTTTGACTTTGGGACTTTAAAACGTTATAGAGACGCTTGCGATTCTTTTTTATTCGACACCAAATCTCCAATGCATGGCGGTACAGGCAAATCGTTTGATTGGTCAATTTTAACTCAATATAAAGAGACTAAACCCTACTTTTTAAGCGGAGGAATAGGGGTAGACAATTTATTGGAGCTAAAACCTTTACTGGACTATGAACAAGTGCCTTACTGTATCGACTTTAACAGCAAACTTGAAACAAGCCCCGGAGTAAAAGATGTTCAAAAAGTCCAAACTATCATAACTCAATTAAAAGAATTAACAAACTAGAATCAAAACACTAGAATAGCTTGAAAGAAACAATATGAGTACTATAAACTATTACGTTGATGAACGAGGATATTTTGGAGATTTTGGGGGAGCATATATACCCGAAATGCTATATCCCAATGTTGAGGAACTGCGTCAAAACTACCTTTCTATTATAAACAGCGCTGATTTTCAGCAAGAGTTTAAAAGTTTGCTGAAGGATTACGTTGGGCGGGAAACACCTCTTTTTCACGCAAAACGATTATCCGCCCGTTATGGAACCACTATTTATCTAAAACGCGAAGATTTAAATCATACGGGAGCGCATAAGGTAAATAACACCATTGGCCAAATTCTATTGGCGGAGAAATTAGGCAAAAAACGCATTATTGCCGAAACCGGTGCCGGACAGCACGGTGTAGCCACTGCAACGGTTTGTGCCTTGCGTGGTCTTGAATGTGTAGTTTACATGGGTGAAGTGGATATAAAGCGCCAGGCTCCCAATGTAGCACGGATGAAAATGTTAGGAGCAACGGTAAAAGCAGCTACTTCGGGAAGCAAAACCTTGAAAGATGCAACGAACGAGGCAATGCGAGATTGGATTAACAACCCGGTAGACACACATTATATCATCGGTTCAGTTGTGGGTCCACATCCATACCCTGACATGGTTGCTCGCTTTCAATCGGTTATCAGTGCTGAAATAAAAACACAACTTAAAGAAAAAACAGGCACAGAATTACCTGATTATGTTCTGGCTTGTGTGGGAGGCGGAAGTAATGCAATGGGAACGTTTTATCATTTCCTGAATGATGAATCAGTACAGTTAATTGCTGTTGAAGCGGCTGGTTTAGGAGTTAATACAGGCAAGTCGGCGGCAACCACTATTTTAGGTAAAGAAGGAGTATTACACGGTAGCCGTTCAATACTTATGCAAACTGAAGACGGTCAGGTTATTGAGCCACACTCAATTTCTGCAGGTTTGGATTACCCTGGAATAGGACCACAGCATGCTCATTTATTTAAAACAGGCCGTAGCAAATATGTAGCAATTACCGATGACGAAGCCATGCAGGCAGCTCGATTGCTAACTCAACTAGAAGGTATTATTCCAGCCATAGAATCCTCTCATGCTTTAGCATATCTGGAAAAGATGAAATTCAATGGCAATGAGAAGGTGGTGGTATGCCTATCCGGACGTGGCGATAAAGATCTTCAAACATATATGGATTATTTTAATTTATAATCTCTAATTACGAGTTAAACAACTATGAACAATCGATTAATTGAACTATTCAAAAATAAAAATAAGGACCTGCTATCAGTTTATTTTACTGCCGGATACCCTCAATTAGATGATACACTAACAATTGCAAAAGCGCTGGAAAAAGCCGGAGCTGATTTTCTGGAAATAGGGTTCCCATATTCCGACCCTGTGGCCGATGGCCCAACCATTCAAAACAGTAGCCAAACTGCTTTACTAAATGGCATGAGCTTAAAAGTATTGTTTGAGCAGCTTAAAGAACTGCGTAAGCAAGTTTCTATTCCGGTCATCTTAATGGGTTATGTTAATCCGGTTTTGCAATATGGAGTTGAGAAATTTTGTGCAGATGCGGCAAGCGTGGGTGTTGACGGAGTTATTGTTCCTGACTTACCGATGTATGAATACGAGGAGCTATATAAAGACGTATTTGAAAAATATAATCTTAGCAACATCTTTTTGATTACCCCCCAAAGTTCTGATGAACGAATTAGAAAAATTGATCATTTAACAGAAGGATTTATTTATGCTTTATCTTCTTCATCCACAACCGGTAAGCAGTTAGCCCTTGAAGATGCACAAACAGATGCGTATTTTAAACGTTTAAAAGAATTGAAGCTTAAAAATCCATTAATGATTGGTTTTGGTATTAATGACAAGCATAGTTTTCAAAAAGCATGCTCTGCCGCCAGTGGAGCCATTATTGGTAGTGCTTTTGTGAAAACACTCGACAAAGTTGTTAATGCAACGCAGATCGACAGTTTTATTGCATCAATCAAACAATAACCCTAAAAATGAACATGTTACACCGAAAAATAGGAAAACGTATATTCAGGCCCTTTAGTGCGTTTTTAAAAACAGAGCAAGCTTCAGGGATTATCCTTATCGTGTGTACACTAGTTTCATTAGTTATTAGTAATAGTCAATTGGGTGAACAATATATTCACTTTTGGCATGAAAAAATTGGCCTAATTGGCTTTGGTTCAGAGTTTAAGCTAAGCATAGAACACTGGATTAACGATGGCTTAATGGTGATTTTCTTTTTGGTGGTAGGATTAGAGATAAAACGGGAGCTAATAAAGGGAGAACTGTCCTCTATAAGAAAAGCAACCCTTCCTATGGTAGCGGCTTTAGGCGGTATGTTAGTTCCAGCGGCCATTTACTTTATTATTAATAAGTCAACACCAACTGAACAAGGATGGGGTATACCCATGGCAACCGATATTGCATTTGCTTTAGGCATTCTTTCCCTACTTGGTAAACGAGTTCCAATAAGTATGAAGGTGTTTTTAACCGCACTGGCTGTTGTTGACGACTTAGGAGCAATAGTGGTTATTGCAATTGCTTACACAGAAAAAGTGGTTACCCAAAAGTTATTTATAGCCTTAGGAATTTTTACTTTCCTATTAATTTGCAATCGTCTTAAGGTAAAAAACATAATTGTTTATTTGATCGCGGGAGGGGTAATGTGGTACAATATGCTGCAATCAGGCATACATGCTACAATAGCGGGTGTTTTATTGGCAGCAACCATTCCAATGGAATCAGAGTTTGGCAATCAGTCGCCAGCCGAATTGCTAGAGCATCAGCTGCATCAGTTTTCTTCATTTATAATTATGCCCTTGTTCGCACTTGCTAATACATGCATAGTGTTCAATATTAACCTTGCAGATATCTACACTTCAAACTTAGGAGTAGGAATCATAGCCGGATTATTATTGGGTAAACCATTGGGAATTGCAGGTTTTTCCTTTCTAGCAATAAAACTGAAGTTGGCTTCATTGCCTTCTAAAGCTTCTCTGCAAAAAATAATTGGGATTGGTTTTCTGGGCGGAATTGGATTCACAATGTCTATATTCATTTCCATTCTCGCCTTTAAAACTCCTGAATATCAAAACTATGCTAAAATAGCTGTACTTACCGGCTCATTGCTTTCAGGCATGGCAGGTTATCTGCTTATCTACAGAAGCTCAAAGAAAACAGAGATAACCATGATTCCCACTGAAAATTGAGTCAAATTTATTTTATAACAAGGCCAATCTGCCTCATTAAAGGTAGATTGGCCCTAAAAATAAAACTCAAAGAAAGGGGGGAGGGTACATGTACGGTTATTAAGAAGTTTTAAATCCCTCTCCAATAAGCAATTCTGTTTTCACATTCGGTTTTAGGTAAGCCCAAACGTGGGTTTATTTTTTCCCTTAATTCGGCAAGTTTCTCTATTGCTGTTAAACCATCAATTGTGTGTTGCTCCACCATGAGGTCAAAAATCCACAAATGTCCTCTTACCGTCAATTTTTTGAACTGGCAAACTTTCTCAAATTATTATCGGAGGTAAGCAAATTTCCATCAACTTTTCTTGCACATACCATAGCGGAACAATCCTGTTCTGACAATTGTGGTTTTTCCATCTGAAAAAGTGAAATAGATATTAGTTCTTCTTCGGTAAATTCAACGATTTTCAATGATCCTGAATCAATAAATACTTTTAATTGTTCCAGCTGTTCTTCATGGAGTTCATCTAATATCAAATCGGTTGTATGAAATTCTACATTTAATGCAAAAAAGGACGGCAGTAATTGTAGCTTCACCAAATCTATTAACACATTAGCATCATTAACAACTACAATCATATTTCAATAAACTCGTCTCTAAAAGTTGCTAATTTTTGATTTGCCAGATTGGCGGCTTTGCTCATTGAAATAATTTCTTCGGCAGTTGCTCTATACAATAGTTGCTTAAAACGGGACGATTTTTCTTTACCTACATACTGACCAAAACCAATTTCTTTTTTTAAATTCTCGTTTCTATTTACCGATATACAAAATTGTATGTATCGGTCGTTTCCTATAATCTTTAAATCTCTCGCTCTTGCCATTGTTGCCTGAATTGAAATGCCGTAAGTTTCTTTTATGGCAATTAATTCTGACAAACTTATCTTTTTACGTGATTCACCTAATTCATGAAAAACAGTTTCTTTAGGAATCAACATCGCACCTGCAAATCTATGACATAGTTTTTCAATCAGTTTTTGGTCTAAATCCGATTGGAATGATAGTAATAAGTGTCCTAACTCATGCAAAGCTGTAAACCTCTTACGTTCAATAGAGAAGTTTGTATTAATTACAATAACTGGAACCGAATCATTTGCCCAACCCGAAAGACCATCAAAATTTTCGTCAGCATCTAACTCAATTACCTTAATTTCTTTATCTTCTAAAAGTTCTATAACATTAGGTAAAGCATTAAATCCAATTTTCCAATGTGTTAACAGTGAATCAACTGCTTTTTCTACATCATCACCGTCTTTTATAATGATATTTTTGATTGGATTGATAAAATTGGAGGATATATTGAGAAATTGTTCTAGCTCGATGTACTTAGCTATACTATCAGTAACTTTTTCCTTAATAGCACTAACTTCTTTTTTAGGAAGTTTGCTTTTCTTTCTAAATTCAATGTTTTCGATATTAACGGTATAAGGTCTAAAGAAATAGTCGGGTTTAACACTTAATGCATGCGCCAAAGCCAAAAGTACTTTGCTATCAGGCATCATTAAGCCTTGTTCATACTTAGTAATAGCATTATGGCTTACAACACCATGCATTTTTTCAGAGAGTTCACGTAAAGATAAACCAGACAAAGTTCTTGCAGACTTTATCCTTTTTGCAATTATATCTTTCATGTTAATTGAAATTGGTTTACAAAACTAAAATAAATATACAAAATGTAAACCAATTTTTATTAAATCTAGCTTCTAATCCACGATAATTATTTTTTAGATTCTGATGAATTTAGGTTTTGTGTATTTAATTTGGGATATTTTAACAACCACAAAAACACGCCGTTAAGCTCCCAAAACTCCTTTTCCCTGTCTTATCACCTCAATTTCACCACCGGTACAATCTACAACCGTTGAAGCCTCATTATCCCCGTAACCACCATCAATAACAATATCAACTAAATGCTCATATTTTTCATAAATCAGTTCCGGATCAGTAGTGTATTCCAGAATTTCATCCTCATCATGTATAGACGTTGATACGATAGGGTTACCGAGTTGGTTTACAATTTCGCGGGCAATATTATTATCCGGAACACGAATCCCTACTGTTTTCTTCTTACTGTTCAACAGCTTTGGAACTTGTCCACTGGCATTAAAAATAAATGTAAAAGGACCTGGCAAATGTTGCTTCAACATCCTGAAAATACTGGTATCAATAGGTTTAGTATAGTTGCTCAAATGACTTAAATCATAGCAAATAAATGACAAATTAGCTTTCTCTGGTTTTATTCCTCTTATTTGACAAACACGTTCAATTGCTTTTTGATTGGTAATATCACATCCTAAACCGTAAACGGTATCTGTTGGATAAATAATTACACCACCTTTTTTTAAACATTCAACAATTTGATCAATTGCTTTAGGACTCGGGTTTTCAGGATAGATTTTCAGTAACATGGTAAACAAAGATAGGTAGATAAATGAAAAGAGGAAGAATGTAGTAAACTACTCATTCTTCCTCTTTTCTATAATTGAACGATAACCTAAGCAAAAAACTTGTCTTTAGAAATGGCATATTGAAGTGTTGGGCCAATATCATATTCCATAGCCTTTTCGAACCACATTCCAGTTTTTGCAAAAACTTTTATAGAAGCTAAGTTTTCGGCATGGGCACGACCTACAATTTTATCCATCATTAACTTCTTGAATCCATATTCCAAGCATCCTTTGCTTGCCTCAGTAGCAATTCCCTGTCCCCAAAATTTACTTAAAATACGATACCCTAAATCAATATCATTGTACTCAGGAATATACTTAAGTCCACACCAACCCATAAATTCATTGGTATCTTTTGACAGAATCGCCCAACGCCCAAAACCATATTCTTGATAATGGGTATAATCATTGATAAATGACCGGGCTTCATCAACCGAATTAAAGGGTGCATCACCGGTAAATTTCATTACCTCAGGAGCAAGATTTAACTGAAACATGCCTTCAGCATCTTCCGGCAAAAACTCACGTAACACAAGCCTATTGGTTTCGAAAAGGAAAGGAGCGTTATTCATACTTTTTCAGTTTACAGTGTGATTAAATAACTTATATTGAATTATTAACCAAAATAAAAAAATGTTTTATATAATTAAAATAAAATTTAAAATTAAATATTAACAAATTAACAATCTTATATTTTGATAATTAATAATTTCTCAATATAAAATTTACATAGCATTAACAAATAGTTATATAACACTTTTTAGTACTTTATGTGCATGATTAGCTATGAACAGCAAATATTAAATGAACTGGAGGTTTGGAAATTATCAATGCAAAGGAACCCTTCACTTTCTGATAAGTTCTCTAAATCCGTTCAAACCCGAATAAACAGATTGATTCCGGAAAAAGTTCATCAAGTGTTAACATCAGCCATAAAGCAGATGATTAGAGGTGTTCTGGCAGGGGCTGAATTCATCAATCCTGTCCCGCACAAGTTTACCAATCTTGAAGAAACAGAAATTGAGGTAAAAGCACGCATCGATTTTTACAGTAAAACAGCAACCGCAGAAGGAGCCCTTACCGGAGCCGGTGGTATATTATGGAGCTTTGCTGACTTCCCTTTATGGCTCAGCATAAAAATTAAAATGTTATTTGAGATAGCATCAATATATGGTTTTGATACTAGTGATTACAAGGAGCGCATTTACATTTTGCATATTTTCATGCTTACATTCTCAAGTAGACAACATCGAAAAGAAGTGTATCAATCCATGGCCAATTGGACTGATTATAGCCAACATTTACCAAATGACATTCATCAATTTGACTGGCGTAGTTTTCAACAGGAGTATCGTGATTATATTGATTTGGCTAAGCTTATCCAATTGATTCCGGGCATTGGAGCTGTAACAGGAGCATACATAAACCATAAACTAACCAACAAATTGGGTATTATGGCAATGAATACTTATCGAATGAGAATGAATATATCTAAATCTTAAACTAGAATAGCAAGGTATATAAAAGATAAAAGCTGTTTCAAGTCTGAAACAGCTTTTATCTTATTTATTTCTTGAATTTTAATCCCAAGCGCGCCTTGTTTTATCAAAAAACACTATTAAATCAAAATTTTTAGAGATTGACAGCTTTTTTTTCTCCGGAATACTTAATGCACCAATCAATCTCATATCAAGGGGTTCCGTTAAAAAGGAATTCAAGATAGAAACTTTGCTAGCGGAATCAACATCAAGAATAAAATTTTTAAACTTACACTGTTTAAAATAATATTCGTACCCTTTACTCGTGTTAACTTCCGGGTAATAAAGCGGTTGAAAATTTGAAACGGGTTTATTTTTTGCAATAAATTTTCTTACGTTTACCTCCCCATGGTTAAAATCTGTAGCAATAACAAAATATTTTGAACCATATTTTTCATTAAGATACGTTCCCATAATTGGGTAGTTTAAATAGCCTTTCTTTGCAACGTGACCATTGTGTGCCCAGGTAATTAACTTATTGTTTGGGGTTCTTTCTATTATCCAAATTGCATTATAAGCCATAGTTTGGTCTCTAAAACCATTATCCTCATAACCATCAGGATTGCCTATTTGGCTAAGTAAAGTTATATAATGTTTAATAAGCTCATTATTACATGCTTTTTGTAGATTCTTAATGGTTCCTTTAAGTTCATTTAAATCTTTCCTTTTTACCATAGCATAACCAGAGTTTTTAACTTTCTCTAATAATAACTTATCCGCTGTTTCTATTTCCGGAAACACCTTTAATATTTTATTTATGATATTGTCGAAGTTTCTAACTTCTAAACCATAAACATGTACTTTTTCTGCAATAGCCTTAGTCTGATTGTATTTTTTTAACCATTCAATCATTGGATGATTCGTATATAGTAATGCCGAACCAGGTAATGATATTAAACTATCGGTTTTGCTATTAATGTAATCATCAATCTTTTCAATTGCGATATAATCGCTTTCAAAACTTATCGCTTTATAATGCATATTGGTTACTAAAAAGCGGATCAATCTATCTTTATAATCATAAAATTCACGAGTGCCGTGGGTAGCTTCTCCCAAAGAAATTATTTCTTTGTCTTTTAAAGTCTCTTTCAAAAAATCAATATCCTCAAAGCTGCTATCAGCCTTAATAGTGTTTATCGGCTTAATAATAGCATTTAGGTTGCTTATAATTTCTGCTGTTTTGTCTTGGGCAATAGATTGGGCAGGATAAATACAAACAAAGAATGTTAGGATTGAAATAGATGTTTTTAAATAATTCATTTTATAAGAATTTAATATTCCTTTAAATATTTAATTAAAACACATAACGATATTTTTTTAACTTTTATTTTGCATTAAACATGCGATAAACCTTTGCCATAACGGCAATACGATTGAAGTTAAAAAGCTGATAGGATACTTATCTTCCTTCGAAATTGTAAAACAGGTAGCTAAAAATCCTAAAAAACTGACCAGCCACAAGAGGATAAGGCATTAAATGCTGCGATGGCAATGGGACTAAAAGGAGGATTCTAACAAAGAAGAAACAAGATTTTTGGCAAAAGCCTCATAAACAAAAAGCTGCTCCTAATCGGAACAGCTTTTCTTTTATCTAAATTTTTAGGCATTAAACCTAAAACTCTGCATTTTTAGGAGTACGAGGAAATGCAATCACATCACGGATATTGGTCATTCCGGTTGTGAACAACACCAAACGTTCAAATCCTAAACCAAAACCGGCATGCTCGCATGCTCCAAAACGACGGGTATCTAAGTACCACCATAATTCTTCGGTTGGAATACCCATTTCATTCATGCGTTGTGTTAGTTTATCCAAACGTTCTTCACGTTGCGATCCTCCCACTAATTCACCAATACCTGGCACCAAAATATCCATGGCTCTAACAGTTTTACCATCCTCGTTCTGACGCATATAAAATGCTTTAATATCCTTAGGATAATCTGTTAAAATTACCGGCTTCTTAAAGTGCTTTTCTACTAAATAACGCTCGTGCTCTGATTGTAAATCAGCGCCCCAATCTTCAATCAGATACTGGAACTTCTTGTTTTTATTTTGTTTTGAGTTCTTCAAAATATCAATAGCCTCGGTGTATGTAACACGCTCAAAGGCATTGTTAGTTACAAACTCAAGCTTTTCAATCAACCCCAATTCAATACGCTCATTTTGAGGTTTTTGCTTTTCTTCATCTGCTAAGCGTTGAGCTAAAAACTCTAAATCCTCACGGTTATTCTTAAGAACATAACCAATAACATATTTAATGAATTCTTCGGCAAGGTTCATATTATCAACCAAGTCGTAGAAAGCCATTTCCGGCTCGATCATCCAAAACTCCGCCAAGTGACGCGTTGTGTTTGAGTTTTCAGCACGGAACGTAGGACCAAAGGTATAAATCTCCCCAAATGCCATGGCTGCAAGCTCACCTTCAAGCTGCCCCGATACGGTTAGATTCGTCGCTTTTCCAAAGAAATCTTGCTTATAATCAATTTCGCCTTCTTCATTACGCGGAGGGTTACCCAGCTCCAATGTAGTTACCTTAAACATCTCGCCGGCACCTTCAGCGTCAGAAGCGGTAACGATTGGTGTATGCATATACACAAACCCTTTTTGGTTAAAGAATTCATGAACAGCAAATGCCAAAGCATGACGAACGCGGAATACTGCGCCAAAAGTGTTGGTACGGAAACGCAAATGAGCGTTTTCACGTAAGAATTCCAGGCTATGCTTTTTAGGCTGAATAGGGTAGGATTCAGGATCGCAATCACCCAAGATCTCTACACTCGTTGCTTTTATTTCTACCTTTTGACCTTTACCAACCGATTCAACTAGTTCACCGGTAACAGAAACTGCCGCACCGGTAGTAATACGCTTCAATAATGACTCATCAGTATTATTGAAATCAACAACCGCTTGTATATTATTAATAGTTGATCCGTCGTTTAGAGCGATGAATTGGTTGTTGCGGAAAGTGCGCACCCAACCTTTGATAGTTACCTCTGAACCATAAGCAGTTGATTCAAGGACCTCTTTGATGCGTGTTCTTTTTACCATCTTATAATTGAATTTGTATCTAAAAAGTCCATGATTTATAGTCCAAAAAATTAAGACTATAAACCATGGACTATGGTCTATGGACTGTATGTCCGATTAAACTATGCTAAAACTTTGGCTACCAAATCAGCAGCTTCTTTTAACTGAACAGCTGAATAAACTTTTAATCCCGACTCATCAATTAATTTTTTGGCTTCAACGGCGTTAGTTCCTTGTAAACGAACGATGATAGGAACAGGAATATTACCAATGTTTTTATAGGCGTCAATTACACCTTGAGCAACCCTGTCGCCGCGAACAATACCACCGAAAATATTGATCAAAATAGCTTTAACATTAGGATCTTTTAAGATAATATTGAAACCGGCTTCAACAGTTTTAGCAGAAGCAGTACCACCTACGTCTAAGAAGTTAGCTGGCTCACCACCTGCTAATTTAATGATGTCCATGGTAGCCATTGCTAAACCTGCACCATTTACCATACAACCTACGTTACCATCTAATTTAACGTAGTTTAAGTTAGATTTACCTGCCTCAACTTCTGTAGGATCTTCTTCTGATTCATCGCGCATGGCAGCAAGGTCAGGATGACGATATAAGGCATTCTCATCAAGATTTACCTTAGCGTCAACCGCTAAAATTTTATTATCAGAAGTTTTTAATACAGGATTGATCTCAAACATTGATGAATCAGTTGCTTCGTATGCTTTGTATAAAGCCACAACAAATTTCACCATGTCTTTATGCGCTTCTCCTGTTAAACCTAAATTAAAGGCAATTTTACGAGCTTGGAATCCTTGTAAACCTACTTTAGGGTCAATTTCTTCTTTAAAGATTTTTTCCGGAGTGTGTTCAGCAACTTCTTCAATATCCATCCCACCTTCGGTAGAATACATAATGATGTTGCGTCCTTTTGCACGATCTAACAAAACGCTCATATAAAACTCAGCAGTTTTGCTGTCGCCAGGGTAGTAAACATCTTGTGCAATTAATACTTTGTTTACTTTTTTACCTTGAGGTCCTGTTTGAGGAGTAACCAGTTGCATGCCAATAATTTGGCTTGATAATGCTTTTACATCATCCAATGATTTTGCAAGCTTAACACCTCCGCCTTTACCGCGGCCACCGGCATGAATTTGAGCTTTAACAACCCACCAGCCTGTTCCTGTTTCGGCTTGTAACTGTTTGGCTGCTTCAACTGCTTGTTCAGGAGTTTCGGCTACTATGCCTTCCTGAATACGAACTCCAAAACTCTTCAGAATGGATTTCCCCTGGTATTCGTGAATGTTCATCTACGGATAAAATTTACTTTTTAGGTAAAATAGACGGCTGTTTACCGCCTATTCTAATTGCGCCGTAAAAGTAGTATTTATCACTTATTTTTAAAACCTGCAGGCAATTTTTTACTATTCTAATTATGCTTTTTTTATTAAAGGTGTTCTTGATTCAATTTTGCCTGTTACGGCATTCAAAATCCTTTAGTTTAATTGACTCTCGTTGGGGAGTTTACCATTCTTATACACTAACCTTTCATAGCCTTTTATATTTTCATACTCCCATTCAACATCTAATCTTTTCCCTTTAAACTGGGATTGATTCATCTTTAGTCTTTTAATCACTGAATCCTCTTTAACTATTTGCAAGTTTACCCAGTAGCTTCCTTCTTCATTTTTTCCCAGCACCAGATACTCAATATTTTTATCCTGCTTAATTTCATAAAAAGGCAAATCAAATTCACCAGAACGGTCAAGTGCTCTTTTTAAGAAGGCAGCTTTAAAGGCAAACCCCGAAGTATCAGGTGTAAAGGACGAAAAAGGGAGATTTGCAAGTTTATTTTCTTCATCACTTTTACGTTCCACTGCTTTCAAAACTTTTAGGCCGCTATCCAAATAAATCTTAACTTCAACAAATTGATTATTACTTCCCATACTTGTTTTTTCATTTAACTCAGCAAAAACTGGTTTATCACCCTTTAAGTAAATATTCAATCTGCGGTAGCTAAATTCACCTCTGTGCCCATCTTCAATCAGGGCGACTTCTTTATTATTCTTATAATATACACTAACGTCAAACGAGAAATCTCCTAGGTTGTAGCGTAAACTGCGTTTGTACTCCAACTTAGGAAGTTCACCCTTAATTGCATTTACATACTTATCTATTTCCAATTGTTGATTTCCCAAAGTATTTTCGACAGATAAAGAGTCTGGCTTACTTGTTTCACTTGGTTTATGTCCGCTGGTACAAGCAGCCAAATACCAACTCGCACTAAGCAGAAACACTATATGTAATTTCATAATAGGGAGTTATTAATCCATTTAAATTTAGCTAAATTCTTACAAATGGGTCAGCGCCATTTATATAGGCGCGTTGCTTTTAATTTCATTGTCAAAATTTTATTTCCATTGCTCAAGTTTTAATCATAGTACCTATTGCGCAAACTTTAAAGTAATGCTTAAAAAATACGGACAAAGCTTAGTCGGCCGTTTCAGAGCCATAGCCTTTTTAGAAGGCGTTTCGTTTGTTTTACTGATGTTTGTGGCCATGCCCATCAAATACGTGCTTGGTTATCCTGAGGTAGTAAAAATATGTGGCTGGTTTCATGGCTCGCTGTTCGTGGCTTATGTATTATTACTTATACAAGTTGTAATTGAATACCAATGGAAATTTTCCCGTTCATTATTGGCCTTTATAGCTTCACTATTACCTTTTGGAACCTTTATTTTGGACGATAAAGTATTAAAATCGATTCATGAGGCTGAACTAGCAGTAAAAAGCAAGTAATTGATATTACGGGTCAACTGTTCATCAATTTTCCTATTTTTGAGCTATGCTAAAAGCCCATAACCTTCATAAATCATACGGGAAACTTGAAATTTTAAAAGGCGTTGACCTTCATGTCGAAAAGGGTGAGGTGGTCTCCATAGTTGGAGCTTCAGGTGCCGGCAAAAGTACCTTTTTGCATATTGCAGGGACTTTAGATAATGCCGACAGTGGGTCATTGATATTGGATGGGGTAGATGTATCTAAATTAAGCCCGAAAAAATTAAGTGAGTTCAGGAATCATAAAATTGGCTTTATTTTTCAATTCCATCATTTATTGCCTGAGTTTACAGCCCTTGAAAATGTTTGCATACCAGCATTTATAGCAAAAAGAACTAAGGCTGAAGCTGAAAGAAAAGCAACTGAGCTTTTAGAACTTTTAGGATTGAGCAGCCGCTTAAGCCACAAGCCATCTGAACTTTCAGGAGGTGAACAGCAACGTGTTGCTGTGGCCCGGGCATTAATTAATCAACCTTCCATTTTGTTGGCCGACGAGCCCTCTGGCAACCTTGATTCTACAAACGCTAAAGAACTTCATCAATTATTTTTTGATTTACGTGAGCGGTTTAATCAAACTATTGTTGTAGTAACCCATAATGAAGAATTAGCCGGCATGGCTGATCGTGAATTATTGATGAAAGACGGAAGAATTGTTTACGCTCAGCAATCTGCTATTCTTTAAATTAAAACAAAACATTGCATGTCGCAAACTAAAGTACTGCTCACCGGAGCCCAATTGCCCCAAACCGAGCAGATTTATAATGCATTAAGCTCAGGTCAGTATACAGTTTTTTTAGCTGATACGAGTGATCTAACAGGAGATTTTTTTGTTCAAATCCCTCTATACTCAGATAGTGCTTTTGCACATAAAATATTAAAATTGTGTCTCGACAATGAGTTCAAGGTTGTCATTCCACAAATACCTGCTGAAATAAAGGCCTTGGCACCTGCAAAAACACTATTTGCCGAATACGGAATTGCTCTAATTTGCCCTGACAAGCGAATTAATGATCTGCTTTCAGATCTTAGCCTTTTATATACAACACTGCAAGAAGAAAAAGTTTCCGTTCCAGCCTTTAGGAAAGTGGAAAATGTCGAAAACTTTGCTCCGGCGATGTTGCAATTAGGTTATCCTTCAAAAAAAATAAAAGTAGAACCTGTTAATGCTGCAAAACCAACGGATTTTCGAATTGTAGACGATACTGTTAATACATATGGTCTATTATTTCCCGATCCTGAACTTCCTTTAATTAGCTACACTCATCTTTCCAAATTGATTGCTGCTGATAATTTTCCACCACTTGTGTTTTCTGAATTTGAGAATGGAGTTGAATTAACTTATTCTGCAGATTTCTCGAACGGTGTATTACAAACTAAATCAACAGAAGAGGTTGATTTGATTAAGTCGTTAGCAGTGGGCATTGCTTCAATATTAAAACTAAACGGAAATTTCAGATTTAGCTTTGTTCAAGCTGCAAAGGGGTTTAATTTGATCAAATTAAATTGGAACCTTCCTGAAACCGATAAACTATTAACTTTTATAAATAACGAACTACAGAAACTGGATTAAGATGCAGGAGTTGATTGATAAATACCCGACTAAAACCACCTTTATTTTTGAATTAGACAATGTAATTTTTCCGGCAAAGGATTATGACTTACAGGTTTACTACCTTTTTGGTCAGTTTATGGAATTTACCTTACCGGGAATTCATGAAAGTAAACGGATTTTAGATTTTCTGGTATTAAAACATGGAACTATGCCTCGTGCTGAACTGATAGATACTACAATTGAACATTTTGCCATACCACCTGATCTTAAAGAGAATTTCGAACGTTTATTCAAAATTGCACGTTTGCCATTAAAGTTATTGATGTTCAAGCAAACACTTGAGTTTATGCAAACGCTGGTAACCGACCGTAAGCGATTGTTTATTTTAGCTGAAGGAGAAGTAGAGGAGGAGTTGAACAAAATAAAGCAAATTGAATGGAACGGACTGGAAAATTACCTGAAAGTTTATTTTATTGAAGAATCAGAAGGCAAAAACTTTCACTCCACCTTTGATAGGCTAGTGAACGAAAACCAATTGTCAACAGAAGAACTTCTTTGGGTATCAAATCAAAAGATTGAAGTCCCAGGCATAACTGTATTACCGGTATCAGATCTGGTTAAAGTTTAATTTAATATTCGTTAAAGAAAGCAGAAACAAGAAAATTGTACTTGATTTCTTCTTTTTTTAAAATTCTATTTGCATGGCATTTGTAAAACCCTTTACTTTGCGGCAGTAAAAGTTCTTTAAAATTCTTATCCAGAAAGACGGAGGGACAGGCCCTGTGAAGTCTTAGCAACCTTAATGATCTTGCATTAAAAGGTGCTAATTCCTGTGACACAATTAGTTGATGTCATGAAGATAAGCTAGTAGAATATTCCTATTCAATATTTTTCCTCCCTTGCCTTCTTGTACAAACTTAACCTGTCATAGATAATATTGACTTTTTGCGTATTTGCCTCATAATCCTTTTTCGGCATCAGAATTAAAACCTTTTACAGCTAACTTTTTGCTGACAAACAATTATGAGTACAAAAATTAAATTAGGTTTATTTGGATTTGGCTGTGTGGGCCAGGGTTTATACAATGTTTTAAACCAAACAGAAGGGATTAAAGCAGAGATTGTTAAAATTTGTGTTAAAAACCCAAACAAAAAAAGAAGCTTACCTGCTGAATATTTCTCTTTTGACAAAAATGATATTCTTTTTAACGAGGATATTAACGTTGTTGTTGAGATGATTGATGATCCAGAAGCTGCATTTGAAATTGTTAAAACAGCTTTGAAAAGCGGTAAAGCAGTTGTTTCAGCCAACAAAAAAATGATTGCTGACAATTTTGATGAGCTATATGAATTACAAAAACAATACAACGCACCATTGTTGTATGAAGCTTCTGCTTGTGCGAGTATTCCAATCATAAGAAATCTTGAAGAATACTATGACAATGACCTTTTAGGCGCTGTGGAAGGTATTTTTAACGGATCAACCAATTATATTTTAACCAAGATTTTTAAAGATAATATTGATTTCTCAACTGCTTTAAAACAGGCTCAGGAAATCGGTTTTGCGGAAACAGACCCAACCCTTGACGTTGAAGCCTATGATCCTAAATACAAGTTATGTATTATTTTGGCTCACACATTCGGTTTGTTTGTAAAACCTGAAGAAGTGTTCAACTACGGAATTCAAAATTTGTCAACCTTCGACATTCAGTACGCCAATGAAAAAGGCTATAAAATTAAATTGGTTGCTTTTTGCCGTAAGGTGGAAAACAAAATTGTAGCAGGCGTTCTTCCTCGTTTTATTAAGCCGGATAACAAGCTTTTCAATATTGAAAATGAATATAACGGCATTTTGGTAGAAAGTGCTTTCACCGAATCTCAGTTTTTTGCCGGAAAAGGCGCAGGAAGTAATCCAACTGGTTCAGCAGTATTATCAGACATTTCGGCCTTAACTTATAACTATAAATACGAGTACAAGAAGCACAACAGATCTGCTAAAGTTGAATTAACAAATGACTTTACAATAGATCTGTACGTTAGATATTCAACGGCTAATCCTATCGATATTAGTTTATTTTCCAACATTAAAGAGTCATACTCTAATCATGAGTCGGCTTACATAGTGGGAACTATTAATTTTGCAGAGTTACGCCGCTCAGATTTATTGAAACGCAAGGACATTAACCTTATTGTTGCTTCAGATGCCAAATTTGAAGTCATTCAAAATAGTATACAAAGCAAAAGTCAAGAGCTTGTATCGGCCTAATTTAGAAAGTTTTATAAATAAAAAAATGCCCGTCCAACAGTTTTGTTGAGCGGGCATTTTTATTTATATTCAATTCTCTAACACTAGCTTACACTAACTTAAAAACACCCACATGCAATGGAAGCAACAGCCGAATTAATCAAAGCCATCGAATCTAATGAAAAATCAACAGTTGAACGTTTAATTAACTCTGAACCTGAACTGGCAAGCTCAACACTTTCGTCGGGTTTATCTGCCTTGCTATTAGCATCCTATTATAGGCATAAGGAGTTAATTGATATACTATTGAGCAATAGGGTTCAAATTGATTTACATGAGGCATCGGCAATTGGTCGGGCTAGTTTAGCTGATGAATTGTTGGAGTGCGATCCGTTTTCTGTTAATTCATTCTCTGTAGATGGTTTTACACCATTAGGTTATGCTTGCTATTTTGATCATTATGAAACAGCCAAACTGCTGATTGAATGCGGGGCCAATGTAAACTTAGCTTCAAACAACGAATTTAAAGTAGCGCCAATTCATTCGGCCGTTGCCTGTCAAAGTATAGAAATTACTCAACTACTGATAGAGCACCGAGCCAATGTAAATGTTGCACAAATACGGGGAGTAACACCACTGCACACGGCAGCGCACTCAGGAAACCAAAAACTTGTTGAAATTTTAATAGAAGCCGGCGCCGATAAAGAGGCCCAAACCGATGATGGCCGAACACCTTTTGAAATGGCCGTTGAGAAAAAGCATAAAACTCTCAAACGCTACTTAGTGTAGCCTACATTTCCCAGATATTACTTCTCCTACGTTGTTTAAGGTATATACGTACGTCTAAAACCAAAGCTGCAAAAAGGTAAAAAATGATTGGAAAACCTACGGCAATAAATGAGGAGTAAATAAAAAACAAACGAAGTTTTGAGGTTGAAATATTAAATTTTTCAGCAATGTAGCTGCAAACGCCAAAAGAACGACGTTCAAAAAAGCAGATTATTCGTTGTAGCATTTCATTAAAATATTTACACCATTAGCGCAATTTAAGCATTTTTTCTTATCGCAATAAATGGTTTTGAAATGTAATAACGCTTTAGTTTGCCCTCCATTATGTGGAGGTAAATTAAAAGTTTGAAAAAAGCCATGTAATCGTGTCGTTTTCCAAATAATAAGTTTCCATAGGGGCAATGTAATAAAGATGTTATTATACAACCATTGGTGTTGTTTTTGGCATCTATCAGGTATAAAAGTATTCATTATGAAAAGAATTATAATCCTGGTAATTGCTCTCATTGCGTTTGGAGGTATTCATGCAAAAGCCCAAGTATCTGTAAATGTGAACATTGGAACTCCGCCTATGTGGGCTCCATACGGATATAGCGAAGTTCGTTACTATTATTTGCCTGATGTTGCTTGTTATTATGATGTATATGATGCCCGATTTATCTACAACAACGGCCACACATGGGTAAGAGTTTCCTCATTACCAAGTCGCTATCGTGATTATGATTTATATTCCGGATATAAAGTTGTATTAGATTATCGTGGTCGTGCACCTTATGAATATTATCACTCTCACCGGTCAAGATACCCAAGAGGATATTGCGGGCCAAGGCAAATAACTTACAGAGAATATCATTCACATTATGATGATCATGGCTATAAACACAAACATGGAAAGGGACACAAAGGTCATGGCCACGGTCATCATGACGATTAAAACAAGTTTTACATCATTTTGCAGAAAGCCGGATTCACACTCCGGCTTTTCGTTTAATTTTACGTTCTCAAATTTTAAAGTATATGAGCGAAAAGACTTATTCGGTTTTTGAAAGCGAGTTACAAGTACGCCCTGATGATATTGACATGAATAATCATGTTCATAACAGTAAATATTTTGATTATGTACTGGCTGCCCGTTATGATCAGATGGAACGGTTTTATAAAATGCCGATGGAAGAGTTTTTGGCTCTTAACTATGGCTGGGTAATCAATACGGCATTTGTCGAGTATAAACGTCCGTTATTACTTGGCGACCGGTTTACTGTTAAAACCTGGATTATAAGTATTGCCAAAAAGGATTTGAAAGTAGGTTTTGAAATCTATCGGAATAAAACCGGGAAGTTATGCAGCAATGGTTGGTTTGATTACACTATGGTAAATACGAAAACCGGTAGGAGTGAGGTTATTCCTGAGTGGATTATTGAGCGGTATGCAATTTAATGATATATAGTCCGCTTGAGTTACCAAAGCGGACTATATAAACAACTGCTTATTCTTCATTTGATGCACTTGAGTCTTTTATTGTAATATTAGTAAGACGTTCAATTTCATTCATTGATCCGTCTTCCAGTCTAACAGAAATTAAATATTGGCTGTCTTCCAAACCTACCAACCAAATACTTCGTCCTTCCTGACTTACATGTATTGCTGAAGTGATCGAATAATCAAAGTATTTACTTTTTACTTGTGCTCTTATTTCTTTTGGCAAATTCTTCTCAAATCCATATGTGAGGTGATACACAAGTTCTCCATTTTTGGTAAATACAGCCTGATTTTTCTGGTCATCCATGATAAACTTTGCTACGAATCTTTGATCAATTTCTACCCATTTAACATTTGTGGCACTTTTGAATAAGTCATGAAATGATTTTGAAACCTTTTGGTTGATTATTGTTGAACTGCTTGAACTGGAAACCACCACATCAGGAAGATTAACCTGGGCAAGCGTGCTGTTTACATGTATTATTGAAAACAGAATCCCCACAAAAAGGGAACTAATTAGCTTTTTCATGGCATTTAGTTTTAGGGTTATACAACACTTTTAATAACTCATTATAAAAGTATTGTAATAATTAATCCCATATTTTTTATTTAGCCTAACATCTATTGCAAGTATATACTCGCCTGATTTTAAGTAACCACTTCCGTTAGTCATCGAAGTGAGCCATTCGTCCTCTAAAAAGTGCTATTGGTCGAATTAATGTTTCAAAAAGAGGGTTTGATAAAATCAATCATTAAATTTATATCCCCATAGTCATAGAAAATGAAAAACTATGATTTTATATTTTCAAACAAGTTTCCCTACCGGATCTTACGGCATGCGACATTTTGGGTAATTTGGTATTTGTATATACTTGTGATTTATCTACTAACTCCATTTTATAACTCGCATAAAGAATCATTCTTTGATGAGAATTACAAGAACCTGTTAATTATTGTTTTCTTTATAACTGTAAGGCACGCATTTGTTTTTTATATCTTTTATAGTTTTTTAACTCTGGAAGGAAGTGCAAGAAAAAAAATCACCCTGGCAATTACAGGCTTTTTAATTGCTATTGCAGCTAATAGCCTCATGTGGTTTATGAGATTGGACATTTACTACTCAATTTCAAAATCCTGGCAAATAATTAGGGTAGAAATTATACGAGATATAACCTATAATATTTATACGCTTTTTGTATTGGCTGCTTCAATTAAATTGGGCAAACATCTGGCTAAAAAGCAAAAAGAAAACACATTATTGCTCCGGGAAAAATTAAACGCTGAACTTCAATTGCTGAAAGCACAGGTCCACCCTCATTTCTTGTTTAACACTTTAAACAATATTTATTCGTTTATACTTACTTCCAATCCAATTGCCCCTGATTTGATATTGAAATTATCAAACCTCATGCATTATATCATTACCGAATGCAATCATCCTAAAGTTCAGTTAACAAAAGAAATAGAGATGATTGAAAGTTATATAGAACTTGAAAAAATTCGTTATGGTAAAAGACTGGATCTTGATATTTCAATCATAGGCAATCTCGAACATAAATCAATAGCGCCGCTTTTGTTATTACCCTTCATTGAAAACAGTTTCAAGCACGGCGCCAGTACCCAGTTAGAAAATTCATGGATAAAGGTTGAATTGTTAATCTCTGAACGAAATTTAACAATGAAGCTAATCAATAGTAAACCATTAGATTCAGATCAACACGTTACCAAAAACGGAGGAATTGGTTTAGTAAATGTTCAAAAACGATTGCAGTTGCTTTATCCTAATCAGCATACATTACGCATTAACTCTGATCGGGAAGTTTTCAGTATTTATTTAGAAGTAGCTTTAGAGGAAGAATTTAGCAGTGAGCCTGACGCTTTAAAAGAACCTTATTTTCCACTGACCCAAACAGCCTGATTTATTTAAGAATAACAAAATTGTGCTTTTTATGACACTTCATGAATTTATATTTTCAGAGAAACTAACCGTTCGTTTGCTTCGTCATATCATTTTCTGGCTTACATGGGGTGTATTTTTTTTAGTCACAATGGGGTCCACTCTTATGCAAGAAATGATCAACAATACCTTGGGTGAACATCCAATAGAGTTTTATTGTTTAGATACTTTGTTCTGGATAATAACCATACATATACCCGGCTGTTATGCATTCGTTTATTTCTTGTTACCCAAATACATCCTTAAAAAAAAACTCATAGGTTCTATACTGGGAATCATTTTGCTTTTGAGTTTTTTTGCTTTCGTTGATTATTTGATTTGGCTACCCCCTGATCAAAAATACTCTATATTCAATTTTGGTAAGGATGTACCTAATAAAGGTTATACCTTACGAACAGTTTGGCGATATGGTCTTTTTGTTCCGCCTGAAGGAAGCGACGGGCAATTGATGTACCATCTTCAAGGAGGCTTATTTTCTTCACTAAAAATCATAGGTGCGGCAACGGCAATTACACTGTTTAAACGATGGTACCTTAAACAACAAGAAAACGAACGGATTGAAAGAGAAAAAGTTAAAACTGAATTAGCATTATTAAAAACGCAAATGCATCCGCGGTTTCTGTTCAATGCACTAAATACCATTTATACTTATTCTTTAACCGCAACGGATAAAGCAGCGAATATGGTTTTGAAACTCTCTGATGTACTGAGTTACATGCTTTATGATTGCGACCAATCTCAAGTGCCTTTAAAAAAAGAAATACACATGTTGAAAGATTATGTGGCAGTAGAAAAACTAAGGTATGATGATCGTTTAGATATACATTTACAAGTAAATGGGAATGCCAGTAGTAAATTAATTGCACCCTTAATCTTACTACCATTCGTAGAAAATGGTATACGCAATTGTGCTGACTCTTCAATTGAACAGCCATGGATTAATATTATTATCAACATAACTGAATCGGAATTACATTTTAAACTGACAGGCAGTAATTCAGGGAAATCACAATCTATTGATGAATCAGAAAGTCTGCTAGATTTAAGAAAACGTTTAGATTCGGTGTACTCACAAAAACACAAATTCAGTGTTTTAGCCCAGGAGGATGCCTACATACTCTCTCTTAAACTGGATTTGGAAAACGTTGGTGATACTGCTATGGGTGAATTAATTGCCGAAAACCCAGCTCTAACCTAATTTGATCTATCATGTTAACCGAAGGCAAAATACAATGTTTGATAGTGGACGATGAACCACCGGCCCTTGATGTTTTGCAAAAATACATTGAAGCAGTTCCCAGCCTGGAGCATGTAGGCAGCTGCTTAAACTGCGTTGAGGCACTTGGTTATTTACAGAACAAAAAAATAGACCTTCTATTTTTGGATATAAAAATGCCGCAACTTCTGGGAACGGATTTCGTGAGAACATTAAAAAATCCGCCGAAAATAATTTTCACCACTGCCTTTAGAAAATATGCGATTGAAGGGTTTGAGTTAGATGCTGTAGATTATTTACTGAAACCTATTTCATTTGATCGCTTCATTAAAGCGGTGAATAAAGTGCTGGAAACCCAATTATTGTCAAATGCAGGCAACTCAGAAATCAGCAGTGGTTCAAATTCTAAAAACGAAGCATTTATTTATTTCAGAGCCGATCGTAAGATGATTAAAGTATTCTTGAAGGATATTCTTTATGTTGAAAGTCTGAAGGATTACATCAAAGTCATCACCCCCACCAAACAAATTATTACTAAACAATCTATTTCATCGCTCGAATCCATGCTACCTGAAGATCAGTTCATTAGAATTCATCGCTCTTATTTAGTTGCAATTGATAAAATTGATTCGTTTACAGCTGATGATATTGAAATTGAAAAGAAAGAATTGCCGATTGGTCGCATGTACCAGCATGAAATAAGTAAGCTTCTAAAAGCGATGAACAGGTAAAAGACTGATTTTAGAGTTAGGTTAATTTTAGAAGTACGAATTTTCATCGATTCTAAAATCGGCTTGACAATCGTACTTCTAAAATCGTATTTCTGCAATTATCTCATTGCTTCTTCAATTAACGAAGAGTAAAACTCGCTGATATTCCAACCCATTGCAGCTACCTGTTGAGGAATTAAACTGGTTTCAGTTTGGCCCGGCACAGTGTTGACTTCCAGGAAATAAAACGCATTAGAACCTTCTTCCAAGAAGAAATCAATACGCACCACACCACGGCAGTTTAAACGAGCATAAGAACGTTTAAGATTTTGGTGAACAACTTTTAATGTTTCCGGATCTATGTCAGCCGGAGTTATTTCTTCAGTCATTCCAGGGGTATACTTGGCTTCAAAATCAAAAAATTCTTTCGAACTTTTAATTTCAGTTACAGGCAATACTGTTATTTCGCCATTACGTTTAACCACTCCGCAAGTAAATTCCCGGCCTTTAATGAACTCCTCTACTAAAACTTGATCGTCTTCTTTAAAAGCTTTCACAATTGCCTCATCAAGTTCCTCGGCGAGCTTCACTTTTGAAGTTCCTAAGCTTGAGCCACCATTATTGGGTTTAACAAAAACCGGAAGTTTTAATTTAGAAAGAATCTCTTGGGAACTAACTTTTTGATCATGATACAATTGTAGTGATTTGGCAACATTTACACCAGCAGAAGCCACAACACAATTGGTATAGCTTTTATTGAAGGTTAGTGCCGAACTGAAACTATCACAAGTAGTATACGGAATTTCAAGCATTTCAAAATACCCTTGTAACATTCCATCTTCGCCAGGGGTGCCATGAATGGCGATAAACACACAATCGAACTTTATTTTTTCTTTGCTAATGTTTAATGAAAAATCATTTTTATCAATCTCATAAGCCGCGCCACTGGCATCAGTATAAGTCCAGCCGTTACGGGTAATTATAATTTTGTAAACAGTGTATTTATCTGAAGGGATACTTTTTTCAATTTGAGCAGCAGATTTTAATGACACCACATATTCACCTGAGTAACCTCCGGCAAGCAAGGCAATTGTTTTTTTCATCTATAGCAATATAAAATTATCTGAACGTTGTTGTTTTATGATCAAGACAAATATAAACCAATTAACTATTTATGCAGTTCTAAGAAAAAAACAATATTTGAAGGTTTAATAAATCAATTTATTGTTTTGATATAAAGCAGCTTATTATTAATCGGCTATTTTTTATTAAAACTTTAATTAAGTTTGGATTCAATTAGATTATACCTTTCATGTTTAAGAAACTGGTTGCATTTATAGTTACACCCGAATTTCGTAAAAATCTTCTGATAGCCATTGTAATGGTGTTTTTCCTTATTCTCATCGCTATTTTTTCTTTAAGGATATTTACCAAGCATGGCGAAAGCCTGACCTTACCTGATCTTTCCGGCTTAACAATTGAACAGGCCAAAGAATTGGTTGCTTCAGGAAGTATCGAGTTTAAAGTAGATACTGTTTACATACAAGGAAAACAGGCTGGAACTATTGTTCAACAAGATCCCGACCCGAAAACAGAAGTAAAAGAAGGTCGTACGGTTTATCTACTTATACAATCTTTGGTACCTCCACAAGTTAAATTACCAGATCTCGAAGGGAAAACCCTTGCAGAAGCCCGTGCTATCATTGAAGGATATGGTTTAAAAGTGGGGGAGATGACCTATAAATCAGATATAGCCAAAGATGTGGTTTTGGGTATAACTTATAAAGGAATGAGTATAAGTGCAGGTGCTGGCCTTGCCAAGGGAGCTACGGTAGGTTTAGTATTGGGCAATGGTTTTGGAGCAGCCGCAATTTCAATCCCTGACCTTACTGGTTTGACCTTACAAGAAGCAATCTTTACTATCAGAGGTAATTCACTATTGTTAGGTAAAGTAACTTTCGAAGGACCAATAACTGATTCTGCCAGTGCTAAAGTTTTTAAACAAGAACCTCCTGCAGTTTTAGGCGATACAACAACCATTCAGCAAGGTTCTATGATCAATATTTATTTACGGCAAGAATAATGGATATAAGTGCAAGAGAACTGAAAGATAGGCTGGAACAAAAAGAAGCACTAAATATAATTGATGTTAGAGATTTGATGGAATTTCAAACTTATAACATCGGAGGTCGGCACATCCCATTAGGCAAGCTGGCACAAGAAATAGAAGAGTTTGATTTTGAGAAAGATGATGAATTAATTCTAATTTGCGCTCACGGAGTAAGAAGCCGTACTGCGGTTAATTTATTAGAACAATCAGGCTTTTCAAATGTTCGTAACCTGAAAGGTGGGATTTTATCACTGAGAAAGTTAAATGAATTATAACCAACCAACTAATTAATAGGCACATTGAAAAAGATTATTTTAACGGTAATTGTAGCAATAGCGATCGGCGCTTTATCGGTTGCCGGTTACTTTTACTTTAAACTTTTAAAGCCTAACACAGGCGATTTTGAACAGAAAGCATATTTATTCATTCCAACGGGAGGAACATTTAAAAATGTAATCGACAGTTTAGAGAAAAATCACTTGTTGAAAAACATTAACACCTTTAAATGGAGTGCTGACTTTATGAAATATAACGACAGCAATATTAAAGCCGGACGCTATAGAATAAATAAAGGAATGAACAACAGAGCTATTATAAATATGCTCAAGGCCGGCAATCAGGAACCTGTTCGATTAACATTTAACAACATCCGTATAAAATCTCAATTTTCGGGATACGTTGCCCGTAAACTTGAAATTGATTCGGTAAAATTCCTGGCTATGCTTAATGATGAACAGTTCGTTGGCAAGTTCGGGTTTACTCCTGAGACTGTTTTTACCATGTTCATTCCTAATACTTACGAGTTATTTTGGAACACTAATCAGCAAAAGTTTTTCAGCAGAATGTATGATGAATATCAAAAATTCTGGACTTCTGATAGAAAGAAAAAAGCTGAAACTTTGGGTTTAACGCCTGAAAAGGTTTGCATTTTAGCATCAATTGTTTACTGGGAAACCAAAAGGACCGATGAAATGCCTATGGTAGCCGGCGTTTATTTGAACAGATTGCATAAAGGAATGAAATTGGAAGCAGATCCTACGGTTATTTTTGCCGAAGGTGATTTTTCTATCTCAAGGGTACGTGGTAAAATGATGTCTAACCAATCTCCGTATAACACCTACGTTCATACAGGATTGCCTCCTGGGCCAATATCCATGCCTTCTGTTACAGCAATTGATGCCGTATTAAATCCCAAAAAGCATAACTACATTTATTTTTGTGCTAAAGATGATTTTTCGGGGTATCATGCTTTTGCCGAAACCATGGAACAACATATGGTGAATGCCCGTAAATTCCAGAAGGCACTTAATGACCGTGGAATCAACTAAGAGAACGATATCTATATTAAAATGCAGCGTTTATGATCATTGGCGCTGCATTTTTCATTTTCAGCTTAAACAAACACACCTAATAATAAAATGAATCAATTAAAATTAATCCGGATCTGTGCTTTAATGGCAATAACAGCCATTCAGATTCCATTAAATGCGCAACCGCTGCCTGAACACCTTAAAATTCAAAAGCCTTTTTTCAGCATGAAAAAAGTTGATGAAAACGCTATGAATTTTAGCCAGTTACAATGGAACAAAGACGGGCATTTGTTTACACTACTTAACGAACTTTCTAACGGTTTTGAAATTGCTGAATACAATCCGGTACAAAATTTTGAAAAAAAAATACTGGTAACATCTGCAGATTTAATCCAAAAAGAAACAGCTAAACCATTACCCGTTGAATCATATACTTGGGACCCTGCCAAACAAGTATTATTGTTATTTAGTAATTCAAAACGTGTATGGCGTGAAAATACCAGAGGCGATTTTTGGATTTACGATGTTAAAACAAAGGCTTTACGTCAAATTGGCAAAGGATTACCAGCCTCGTCATTACAATTTGCAAAACTTTCACCTGATGGCTTAAAAGCAGCCTATGTGAGTAAGCATAATATTTATGTTGAAGACTTACAAAGCGGAAAAATTACACAGCTTACCTTTGATGGAACTGACAGGGTAATAAACGGAACTTTTGACTGGGCCTACGAAGAAGAATTGTTTTGTCGTGATGGTTTCCGGTGGAGTCCCGATAGCAGAGCAATAGCATACTGGCAAATTGATGCATCAAAAATCGGCAATTTTCTGATGATTAATAATACCGATTCTATCTATTCGTTTACAATCCCTGTTGAGTATCCGAAAGTAGGCTTCAATCCTTCAAAAGCTAAAATTGGTGTTATCAATATTGAAGCAACATCTACCAAATGGATGAATATTCCGGGTGATGCTGAAAAGAATTACCTCCCACGCATGGATTGGGCCGGCAATAGTAATGAGTTAATGGTACAACAGTTGAATCGTAAACAAGACTCCTGTAAACTATACCTTATCAATGCTCAATCAGGTTCAGCCAAGAATGTTTACAAAGAAAGCGATGCTGCCTGGATTGACCTAAACTATTTTTGGCAATATGACCGAACAGGATGGGATTTCATAAATGGTGGTAAAGAGTTTTTATGGACTTCGGAGAAAGACGGCTGGAGACACGTTTATCGTCTCAATCGCGATGGTTCCAATGAACGTTTAATTTCAAAAGGAAACTATGACGTTATGGACATTAAAGGCATTGATCCGGCTAAAGGTATTTTATATTTCTATGGTTCCACCAAAAATGCAACACAACAATATCTCTATAGCTTAAAAATTGATGGTAAAGGAGCATTAACAATGGTATCTCCGGCAAATCAAACAGGAACGCACACTTACAATGCTTCTCCTGATGGTCAATTTGCCGTACACTCATTCTCAAACCATACTACCGCCCCTCAGGAACAGTTTATCAAATTAAACGGGCATGAAAAATTAAAAGATGGGGAAAGTTACCGTTTAACTGCAGAGCAGATAAAGCAATACATGCCAAACCCTAAAAGCTTTTTTCAGGTTACCACAGCTGACGGCATAACTATGGACGGCTGGATGATTAAACCTGCTAATTTTGATGAAAGTAAAAAATATCCTCTACTATTCGATATTTATGGTGAGCCGGCTGCTGCGACTGTGAAAGATGTGTTCAGCCCTAACAATTGGCATCAACAACTGGCTAATAAAGGATATGTTATAATTTCATTAGACAACCGTGGAGCTCCTGTTGCCAAGGGAAGAGAGTGGAGAAAAGCGATATTCAAAAATATTGGTGTCTTAAACGTTCGCGATCAAGCTATGGCAACCAAAGAAATTCTGAAATGGAAATGGGTTGATAGCAGTCGTGTTGCCGTATGGGGTTGGAGTGGAGGTGGCTCATCTACCCAAAACCTTATGTTTAAATACCCTGAAATTTATAAAACAGGTATGGCTGTTGCAGGTGTAGCTAATATGTTAACTTATGACAATATTTACCAGGAACGCTATATGGGCTTATTGCCACAATCTTTAAATTCATATAAAGAAGGCTCATCAATAAATCATGTAAAAGGATTACAAGGAAATTTATTGTTAATTCATGGAAGCGGAGATGACAACGTTCATTACCAAAACCACGAAATGCTTGTAAACGCCCTTGTTGCTGCCGGTAAAAGCTTTGAAATGATGGTTTACCCTAACCGCTCACATTCAATAAATGAAGGAGAGGGGACAAGTAAACACCTTTTCCAACTTTTAACTAAGTATTTGGAAGAACATTGCCCTGCAGGTGCTCGATAAATTAATGCTGAATTATGGATGATAGGTTATAACTTATCATCCATAATTTATAACCTATCATTCAACATAAAAATGTATATACACGAAACCAAACTACGCGTACGTTACGGAGAAACAGATCAAATGGGTTACATGTATTATGGAAACTACGCTGAATTTTTGGAAGTAGCACGGGTAGAAATGCTCCGCAACCTTGGACTAACCTATAAAAGCTTCGAAGAGTCAGGTATTATGATGCCTGTATTGGAATTAAACATCAAATACATTAAACCTGCCAGGTATGATGATGAAATTACCATAAAAACGATTATGAAGCATTTGCCGGCTATTCGCATTCATTTTGACTATGAGTTATACAACGAGGCAGGAGAATTGCTAACAATAGCTCATACCAAGCTGGTTTTTGTTGACATGGCAACAAATAAACCATGTCATGCTCCTCAAAGCTTTATGGAAAAATTGAAAGGATATTTTGCAAACTAATTAAGCTGTGCGTTTTGCCAGGTTTCCCAATCAATTCAAATAACTAATTTTAATCATAAACCAACTTATTCAAATGATGAAGGTAGAGCGGTTACTCAATAAAAGTGGTTTGTACCTTGGGTTCATTTCATGGACTAAGCGAACTGCTTTACCCGGTTTCCAACAACTGCCCATTTATACTGTAGCTGTTTTCTTTTTTAATGAATTGAAAAAAGAATCATTGGTTACAAAATCATCTTCGTTAGCTTATAGCTTTTTACTTGCAATTTTTCCTGCAATCATCTTTTTATTCACATTAATACCTTATATACCAATTGAAGGCTTTCAGGATCACCTGTTAACTCTTTTAATGCAAATATTACCTTATAACGCTTATAAAGCCGCAGAAGACACCCTTTTCGACATTATCAAAAATCAAAACGTAAGCTTATTGTCTTTCGGTTTTATTGCAGCTGCATTTTTCTCCACAAATGGAGTAAACTCGTTAATGCGCGCATTTAACAAGGCTTCATTAGTTGCTGAAAGAAGAAGCTTTATAAAAAAAAGAACCATTGCCTTATTACTTACCATCTACATTGCTCTTTCAATAGTTGTGGGTATAACAGCTTTAATAGTAGGGGAGTTCACCATGAATTTTCTTGAATCTGAGGGACTCATCAGGGCTTGGCTTTTAGTATTTGCAGTACAAGCATTCAGATGGCTGGTAATAGCCTTTTTATTCCTGTTTGCCACCTCTCTTTTATATTACTACGGACCATCAACCACCCGCTCCAAGAAATTTATTACCCCAGGATCGGTATTAGCAACATTTCTGGCCATTATCGTATTTATAGGCTTTGCCTATTACATAAATAATTTTGGCGCCTACAATAAGTTATATGGTTCAATCGGCACTCTAATCGTAATTATGATTTGGCTTTATATTAATTCAATGATTATACTCATTGGATATGAGCTAAATGCAAGTATTGTGTTATCAAAACGGAGCTTAATTATAACCTCGGAAGCACCCGATTGGCGAAGAAGCAGAAATTCAGCCGGACAAAAAAACAGGCTTAAAACCAGCTAATTAAAGATTTTTTTAAAATTTTATTTGGTAGTAATCCCTGAATTTGTACTTTTGCCTCCGGAAAGTTGGCAGAGTGGTCGAATGCGGCGGTCTTGAAAACCGTTGACTGTAACAGGTCCGGGGGTTCGAATCCCTCACTTTCCGCTCCCTACTTAATCAAAAAGTAACAAACGCTGTAAATTGAATGGTTTACAGCGTTTTTGTTTTGGTACCTGTCTCAAAAAGTTCATTAATTCTTATGGATCAAGTGCAAAAGTTGTGGAGTAGGGAATAAAAGTTCATTTTTGTGCATCCTAAAAAACACCATGCACGAGTCCTATAAAGCCCTGATCCCACTGATCCTTCCTGAATCCATTGAGGAATATTTTGAATTAACCAGTGCCATTTTATGTTTCGCTAAATGAATTCAAACTTATGGAAACAGTTGAAAGATATTTAATTGCTAGGGTTTTTAAAGAACAGAACGTTTAAAAGAGCATTAGCCTAACAGGACAAAAGCACTTTTAGCCATACATCTTGATTAAAGCCCGATTGTAGCTTAATTTAATTTTATCTGCTGAAGAATTGGGAGATAAATCTCGTGAAATTGCTTTGGCTCTTTCAGTTTTGCTTATGGAAACGGAGGTGCATCATGGCTAAACAAAACAAACACGTGGCCTGGGATTTCGACCTGACCCAGTTTACCGTCAGGATAATCGCCGCTATGTTTCGGTGGAGACCGAGGTGTTGACCTATACGGATGGTATATTAAAGCTACTAGTCAGTATTCGTGATGAAACGGAAGAACTGCTGTGTTTAAAAGTGACTCCGGCTGCTTTACTGGTTTGGTGTAGCAAGATGGAGGATGGTAGCAGTTTAAGCCGCCATGCGTACTTTGGCTTGTACCGGTTCGTGTTCTTGAGTGGCTATAAGAGTTTTCAAGGGTATTATTGGCCGGATTTCTTTAAGGAGAAGAATAAATTCTTGCAAGTTACAAAAGGAGCATTCCAGCTTTTTAATTCAGGCTAAGTCGCAATATGGAGCATTTTTCCGTCCGGGGGGGCCCTTGCTTTCTTGTGATTCGGAAGCTTTTTGTGAACTTCGCCTTCCCTCCGTAACCAGACAATCCCACCCTATGAGAGGGTAAGGTGGAAAATGGTACAATGAACAGAAGATAGCAGTAGTTGCTGCAGAATGCATCCCAGAACTTTTAAACAAACATCAACGTTTAAACCGGCTACTTAATCAGGCTGTTTTGAACGAAAATGTAAAGTGAAACAGCGAAGGCATCAGCTTTATACCCATAGGGTACCTGAGTAGCCGAACAGGTTAAGGATTTTATTAAATTTTAAATTTGTTCGTCAATTTCTTGTCCGAATTTTCTAGATAAGCATTTAATTAATAGCAGGTATGGCTGTTTACACATTTTTGTTGTAAAAGTATGCTTTGAGAAACAACTGGGGAGTTTGCACATTATAAGGAATTACTTTGTCCCCACTATTCTTCCAACTACTATATAAACTAATGTCTAGTGACGAAATAGCATTTTTAATTAGAGCCTTAAATACTTATTTGTTAAAAATATTAAATAAAAGGAATTTTTTATATATTTAATATACCCTTCAAATTTTACCACTATGAAAAAAATCTTACCGACTATTCCAGTTTTAATCTTATTCCTAAATGTTGGTTATGCTAAAGCTCAACAGCAACCCGACAGTTTAAAAACTATTCAATCAAATTATTATGCACAACAATTTGGTTTAAATAATGCAGCCGCACTAAAAACTTTTCAGATCATTAATTTATACAAGGAAAGTGTAAAAATACTTTTAAGCAAAGGCCTCAGTGAAGTCGAATTAAGAGCTAAAATTGACTTATTGATTGATGAGAAAAATGAAAAGCTAAAAAAAATATTAACTACTGAACAGTTAGAAAAAATTGTGCCTAAAACAGAATTACAAAAAAAAAATAAGTAATTCATATGATACTTCCTTTCAGAATATTTCTACTATTTATCAGTATTGGACTTATATCTTCTTCTTGCCAAAAAGATAAAGAAAAAGAAAAAGTTGGCATTGACCTCTTACCACCTGAGTCTCATGAGGGAAAAAATACTTTCGGTTGCTTGGTAAATGGTGAATCATACTTGCCCAAAGGAACAGGTGGGCCAATACTAACTTGCACGTATCAATACATAGATGGTTTCCAGTTACATGGGTATTATTTTAATTTAGGTTGTGGTAGCGAAAAAAACGGCAAGAATTTAGGTATCGGGATTGGAACTAATAATTTGGAAATTCAGGAAGGTGGAATATATCAATTAAAAACTAATGTCTCAGAAGAATCTGCCTATGCGTCTTATGGAATATTCACAATAGGAAACAATCAAATATTTAATCCCTTAAATGGCGAATTAAAAATAACCAAGTTCGATTATAAAAAACAAATAGTATCAGGAACTTTTTGGTTCGATGCTGCAAATGATCAAGGTGAAAGAGTGGAAGTCAGAGAGGGCAGATTTGATATGATTTTTACCAAATAGCCAGTTTAAGCCTAACTTTTATGAAAAAACTCTATTTCAAAGCAATAGTATTGCTAGTATCTTTAACATTCCAAAAACAAGTGCACATGACTCTGAATGGCAGTATGATTTTAGTGGATTGCCGGAATTGTACAATACTTTCTACCGTAATTATGACCCTGCGCTTGGCCGTTTTGTAGCTGTAGACCCTAAAGCGGAAGCTACCGATGCATTGTCACCATATCATTATGCAGGAAATAATCCTATTTTGTTTAATGATCCGTTGGGTGATCGTTTTGAACGTGAGAACCCTATTCGTCTTAGACCAAATTATAGCGAGTGGGGTTTTGATTTTGGCAATAGTACTGGAGGAGGAAGAATCCCAGGAGGTATTAGTCATATTAGTCAATCTAATCCAATTAATTATGGCTTTGGAGTAAATTCAGCGTTTAGTATATGGAGTAATTCTACATATGGAGGCAGCTGGTCAAGTACGGATGGGATTCATATATTTAGATCTGCTGAAGAAGCTTTTAATGCTGGAGCCAACTATTTAGATCTTCACAATGCCTGGGGAGTTGGAGGCGCTGCTTCTTCTCGTCAAGCTGCCCGATATCAATTTAATAATATCAGAGAAGACAGAGGACTTTTAAGGTACAACCCTTCTGGAATGTATTATCAACAAGATAGAAACGGTGTATTTTATATACCAGGCACGGATAATATTGTTAATCCTTTTACTGGCGAGGTACAAGCTTCGGTGGGAGAAAGTCTTGATGCTGGATTTAAAATGGCAAATGCAATGCTGGGTACAGCTGGCTTAATAGCAAGTGGGACACAAGCTGCGGTGTATAATGAAATTTCTCAAGCAGCAAGAAGATCCGGCAACATTGTAAATGCTGTTCTTGAAAAGCGTAGTTTTGATAAAAGTTTTGGTACATTCTCCCAAAAGCTAGGTTATGTTGGTGTTGCAGTAAGTACATTAAGTTTAGGAAATAAGTACTTTACAGGTCAAGAAATTAAAACGAGCGATTTAGTGGATTTCGGAATTGGGATAGTTTTATCTGCAGCTACGATTTCTAATCCAGTATTTATAGTTGGCTTAGGTATTTATTCAGTAGCAGATATGTCTGGAGCTTTAGATGGGATAAAAAAAGAATATCTTAATCAAACAATTGTAAATTAATTATGGATTTTATTAAACTAAGCTGTTTTCAATTATTTAATATTTACCTTAAAAAAGGAAAGTCATATGAAACTGCTAAAACAGCAGCTGTTTTAATGGTAGCGGCTTCATTATATTCTTACTTTTTCAGCCCATTAATTTTTTTGCGACAGATTGAATTTCATAAACTTGTTTCAAAAAACACATTAAATGTATTAAGTTTTACAATGTTAATGATGGCGGGAGTAATCTATGCAGTGATTTATTTTAAAATTGAAAAAGAAAGTAAGTTCATTGGAGTTATCGAAAAATTTAATATGATGACTATTCACCCTCTTAAAAGTACTGCAGCAATTTTATTTGGTTTTGGAGGAATTCCATTTTTTGTTCTTACTTTAATAATTCAATATTTTATGGCTAATAAATAATAAAATTAGTAGTTTTTATAAAAGTTAAACGCCCTGAAATTCGGGGCGTTTAACTTTTTTGTTTGATGAAAACAGAACTTTAGCCTACTTCCCAATTGTTGAAGGACGTGTTCGTAACGAAGGAGGGCTGAAATACGAATACATGATTGCCGATAACATGGGCAACGTACGGATAAGCGTGGAAGATGTAGGGGGTATCGCCACAGTGAAACAAGAGAATAGCTACTATCCGTTTGGTTTGACTATGCCGGGAAACTATGTTTCAACAAATCCGGTTAATAATAAGCTATACAACGGTGGCTCTGAGTGGCAAAATGATTTTAGTGGTTTACCTGAATTGTATAATACATTTTATCGTAATTATGATCCGGCAATTGGGCGTTTTATTGCTGTGGATCCTAAAGCGGAAATTACGGATGAATTGTCGACATATCACTATGCAGGTAATAACCCAATCTTATATAATGATCCAATGGGAGACAGGTTTGAAAGAGAGAAGCCTATAGGCCGAAGCTTAGCCTCTAGGCTCCAAGAGAGTAATTATACAGGAGGAAGTATTCGCTTACCATTTGGTCCAGGAACTTATATTAGTACAGGTTGGGCTGCAAATGGAGATTTTGGTAATATGTATGATGCTAACCAAGCTGAAATTTATAGACAAAGTTTAGAGAATGTAAGTAAAAGTTATGCTGATAACTACACTAAAGAGTCATTAGCTAGCATTGTGAAACAAGTACCAGGTTTAACTGATGGAAGTCATACGGCTTACGGCAATGGTTTAATAGGTAGATCTCTTCCTCAGGTAGAATATGCAAGTATTAAAGAAGGTGAAATTCCTTCTTGGTGGGGGAATTCTCAGCTGTTTATTGATAGGAAGCCTGTTATTGGAGATGTTAATCATCTTGGGTTAAGGGATGGATTCAGTCATGCAGATAAGAGTAATTTTGGGTCTACTTCTTCATTTCTAGGTTATGCAGGAATCTCATTAACGAAAACAGAGTCATTATTAAAATATACTGCGAAAACTGCAACTTCATGGGGAGATAAAGCAACCGCATTGAGAGCGGCAAAAGGGTTTGTTGCTGCTGGAAAAATCGTAGGGGTAGCCGGCGCTGCTTTGACATTATATGAAGGGCTAACAGATGGTAATGGCCTTACAATTGGAGATGGACTCGTCAGCATACAGTTCTTGTTGCAAAGAGTTTTCATCATTTGGGTTAGAAGTATTGCCACTTAAATGATGAGACAGCTCATGAAGGTATATTGCTATTATATCCCAATTGCGATTGAGTGGGTCGACTATTGAATCAATCACTGCTTTATTATAAAGGATGTACCTGATTTGGTTTTTTTCAGAGATCAGCGCAGCAAAATTTTGAATTTCTGTGCATTCCCTCATAATATACTGAGCATGTAATCCAATTGGTTTTAATAGCGTGTTTAAAGTAGCTTCGGCTACACTATCTTCTTTTGTAGGCTTTTGCTCAATGCACGGCCAGTCATGTAACTTCGCATCCTTACCCAAAAAACATACTCTACCAATATTCTTTTGTGAAAATGAGTAGTGCACTAAAAACAAGGTAATAAGTAATAACGTACTGTGTTTCATTATTTTGATAAAATAAAAATAGTGCTGCTAATCATCAATTGTATTCTGGATTTGATACTTGGCATTGACCTTGTTTTCAGATAAAGAATGTACTTTTTTCGCCTCTGCTATCATTAAATCCCTTTTTTGCTTATTCCAATATTTTGGAAGTAACATAAACCCGCAGTTTAACAGGGATTGTTTATCAGAAAGAATGATTCCACAATCACGCTTTTTGCCAGCAGCTATTAGAGGGCATAAATTTCCAAAAAAAGCGTAGCGAAACCCAAATCCACCATATCCTGGTCCTTTTCCCTGAGATGAAAAATATTTGAAGCCCCTTACTTTGCTTGAGTAGTGACTCATTTCATTTCCGGCGCTATCTATGTATGATATAAAGAGTACTGCATGCCCGGTACCATTATTTCTATTTATGTTGACAAATGACCCCGGTAAAAGTTCTTTATAATGGCACATCGTACCCATACCATAAGAATTAAGTGCATACGCAGTACCTTTAGACCCAGAATTAACCCAAACCAAGTCTTTAAAAGTTTTTGATTGAGTTGAAACCCAGTGCTTAAAAGGCAAATAATCGTATATTGTAGAATCTTTCGTTTCATCAACGTAAATATTTAACGCCGTAACTATTAATTCCAATTGAGCTGCTACACACATAGTAACAGATGGACGAGATGCTTTTAAAGTTTTTTTTCCAAAATTTAAATCATGGGTAAAAACCCCTTTAACATCGTAACCGCGTAAAGCCCACTTTTTTTCAATTATATCCACGGCTTTTAAAAGATAACCATTAAATGTCCTATTCTGTGATTTTAAGGAATTAGTGGTTAGAACAAAAAGAAATGATAGGAAAATTAGAAACTTTAACCTCGAAGGTTTTAGATTTTTCATAAAATTTATTGTTTTAATTTAAAAGTTGACAGTAAATGTTCTTGTAGCTTATCAATAAGAATTTTTCATAGAAAATGCATAAATATTTGGTAGCTATTTCTTAACGGAAGGATAGAAGTAATTTCGAAAAACGCTGACTAAATTTAATAAAAATAGATTTGATACTAAATACTTTCAAGAATTTTAAAATCAAAAAGGGTCATTAGAAATACGATTTCTAATAACCCTTTTGAAGAATTTTAGACATTAGATAACTTTATGCATTCTTGTTAAAAGCAATCAGAATCAGATGAAATTCTCTTCATTTTATTTTTTCTCAAATCATAATTAGGCAACCTGACTTGTTGTTAAATACTGATTTTTAATGATTTAATATCATTATATGAACTATAATTAAGAACATTAACCCATAGGTAAAAACATGTAGGGAAATGAAAATTCCGTTACCTCCTAATGGTCATTGGATGAAATTAAAACATGGTAAAGTATCACCCAAAGCTGAAATTCCAAATGATTATGAAGGAGAGGACACCATCAACCTGCAGACCACTGATATTGATCCACTTGTTAAAGACATTCTTGAAACACAAGGTTTCACATTAAAAGTACCCAACAAATTAATCAATCTAGATCAGCTAATTTTGGAGGCCCAACATTCATTTTCAGAAAAACCATCCAACTATCTATCGGGTCCAAATCGAGGTACAAGCCCACACTGTATAGATATTCGAGCAACCCCTAAAAATGCTAATAGAGCCTTAAGAATCATGAATACGCTAATAGGCAACTTTAAAGCAAGAGGATTTACAATATAGTCCGAAATGGATTTACTTATGTAACTAAAAGAAATGTCAGTCAAAAAATTCACCTCCGTGAGACCAACAAAAAAGTACCAACAAACGACAAATGGAACCCTTACCGCTTGGAGCCTACTGGAATTTTAGCGTTTAGTATCGATGAATATAGAGGCGGCATGTGGCAGGACGGACAAACCTTACTAGAAGATAAGTTACTCAAAATTATGGTTCGGGTAGAAGAAGCAGTTATTGAACGAAATGAAACTTGGAGAATAAACAGAGAGTATTTCGCAGCCTTGGAAGAAATAAAACGATTAGAACAGGAACAATTAAGACTAAAACAAAAAGAACTCAGTGATTTTAAGGATAAAAACCTCGCCTGCTAAGTCGGTCAGGCTGCCCTTGTGTAGTGCAGGCCGCCAGGCTCTTGACTACCCTCAAATCCATGCTTCCAAAAGCCGCGTCCTTTCTACATAGGTCGCAAACCGCCCTCGTACCTCTGGCTGCTGTTTGCTCCCACCATTCCCTCCACTCGCAAGGCGGCTCGCGGCACAAGGCCAACACACTCTCAGGATTGTTTTACCTTCTTGTTCTATCCATTGCGTAAATAAATATAAATGAGAAACTTGTGTATAAAACCTCCGGATGTTGATGTAGGAAAAAATTAGGTAATTTAGTGTAACTGAAACGCTATATTGTGGATCGGCGCAATGAAGATTCGTCTTTTTAATTGTTATTAGCCATCCTCCTTATTTCAAAGGAATTGACTCCTTTGGCTAACGTTAAGGTTCAACCTACTTAGGTAAAGTATACTAGTTTTTGGATCAGAAAAGAAAATTAAGGAAACAAATCGATAAATTCGGCTTGAAAATGAAGAATTTGGCATTTAGGTCCTTTAAAGCACTTTTATGAAAAACGTTAGTCAGAACCCTAAATTCAAAAAAACTTCTAGTCACAGGAATTGACATTTCGCTGAATTCGGAATACTTGAACAAACTTCCTGAGCAACTGATTATTATAGAAAAATGGACATATTAAAAAAACAGTTAAAGCCAAACTGGAGTTTTTCTTTATCTATTTTGCTTTTATTATTCCTGCTATCACTATGTTCTAACGCACAAACTAATGATAGCACAAACTTGACCCCAAAGAAGAAAATAGACGGCTACCAAGATGCAGTTGCAACTGGATTGGTAGGTGATATTCTATACAAGGTCATAAGCCGTGAGGGAAAATCAAAAACTTATACTGATTTAATCCCTTTGGATGGTGGAACAGTAGGTATCGCACATTTCGCAGTAGGAGGCCTTGCAGACCTTTATAGGCAGATGGACACAGAGAAGTATTTCGGTAAATCACAACAGGAGATGATAGCCAATTATTCTAGTAAATGTAGACCGTCCGGAAAATCAGGTAACGATAATGGTTGGGGGTGTTATTCTCAAACTTGGTGGAGAGAGGGATTTAAGAAATTCTTAGCAAGTGAAGAATCGAAAAGAATTCAAGATAAAGTATGGGCAATGAAAATGAAGGAAGTTATTGATATAGCAATTTCAAAAGGGTGGAATTCACAAAGACAAATAGCTATTGCACTTGGAATTGCCAACTCCAGAGGAACATCCGGTTTTATAAAAATGGCTGATAACAACAGTTGGGATGCAGAGAAGACACTAAGCACATATGCAAAAAAAAGCGACCACACGAAAAGGCGTAAGGAGGCTATTGATAAATTTTTCCCGAAATAGTAGATATAGGATTGCAATTTAATGGTTAGCCAAAATCAACAGATAACAAGATCCTATTTGGTGAAATCATGTCTTACGCGAACGCGAATAACAATGGTATTGGTAAAATAGCAGCCCGACTAGGCGCAGTTTGCAACTACGCCTTCCTATACATTCGAATTTGAAATTCGCTGGAAAACATCAAGCAAAGAATGCCCTCCAATTTAAAATTGAAAGGAATAGTTGGAAATAGTTGCACTTCCTTAGACCTAATCCTCACTACCCTTGCCCGGTGAATGTTCCCACCCACGAGCTGCTGAATTTTTAAAAGCGAGTGATGCCACTCGCTAACCGACAGGGCGGCGGGTAATGTGGAGGTACACCTGAAAACCACGAATGGGAAAATCCTTCGGGGTGATGGGCTCAAAAAAGCCTTTGGAGTGCAATTTGTTTCCGGAATACTCTTCAGTGGTCTTGTTGACTTCCTTTAAATAGATATGAATTGAAGGTCTTTTTTCTCCACTTCGGTTAATTCAAAATATTCCTCAATGGACTCAGAAAGGATCAGTGGGATCAGGGCTTTATAGGACTCGTGCATGGTGTTTTTTAGGATGCACAAAAATGAACTTTTATTTCCTATTCCACAACTTTTGTACTTGATCCCAACCTGTTTAAAAACTAGCACAATTATTTGGCACTACCTTGATAAAAACTACTAATTATTGAAAAGTCGTTTGTTTTTTGAGAATAACACTTAGTCAATATTAAAACATTGACTAAAAGAATTGTTGTAAAAAATATCTTTTTCATAAAATAATTATTGAATGTCTTGAGATGATTTAGTCTTAAACAATGAATATCCGATTGCAATTCCAACCCAAGGCTGGTCCTTATAAATCCATTGTTTACCTACTCCACCAGTTAAGTAATCAATTCCTGTAAATAGGCCAAATTGAAAATTATTGTTTTCTAATAAAATACCAAAGTGACCAGTAACTCCTGAGGCGTTTGAAGCAGATTTATAGTAGCCTTTTGTGGTGGAACTATCAACTTGAATTGATGTTACACTAAAACCACCCAAAATATCTAAGCCCCATTCTTGGCTCCATTTTCGTTTATACCCAATTGAAAAGCCAAGTGAAACATCGTTTGTTAATAGAAAATCTTTATTGTAAATGTTTTCTACCTTACTTGAACTCCCAAACCGCATTTTTATTGGCAAAAGCACCGTTCCAATTGTAAAGCTATTTTTGGTAAGTCTTGGTTTACATTTTGTATTAAATGTCTGTAGTGGTAGTAAGAAAAAACGGTCAGGTAAACTATTTTTTAGTGTTGCTGCACTAAATGATGATAAATACAATCTCGTATTAAAGGCGACATCACTACCTTTCTGTAGTATGTGTATAACGTAACCTCCTGTAGCTGTACCATCAATCTTAAATTGTACTCCTGCATTAATTATTTCGCTTCCTGCAATAGTATTACCTATTCCATCGCATTTCTCAAGGCTCACATTTTCATTAAACTCAAAATATTTTCCTACATTTTTGTCTACTTGGCAAAAAGCAAAAAAAGTAAAACAAACAAATAATAACGACAAATAAATCTTCTTCATGTTCATTAGTTTTGATTATAATATAAGTGGTATCGTTAATTTGGGCCTGAAACGCAGCATGACGCACAACAATTGAATAAACGCAACTGGTTTCGTTTATACTAAAATTACGGGAGCAAACGCGTAGAACTGTCGCTTGAACGATGATAAATTACTGTATATAAATAGTTGTATTATAAATTTATTTAATTAAACTTAAAATAAAAAATTGCAAGACATGTATTTTACTGGCATGGTAAAACAGCCTTGAGCGTGCGTGGAGCTTGTGGTTCGAGCCGCTTGCAAGTGGAGGGAATGGTGGGAGCAAAGGGAAGGCTGAGGTAAGAAGCCGGTTTGCGACCTACCATATCTACCTATGAAACAGACCGGCGGGGTGCCGGATGTGATCAATGTAAGTGGCATGCAGCAGAATGAACCCATAGCTAACCTGCAACTGATCCTTAAGACAACAACTCTATTCCTCACTTCTTTCAGAAAATGAAAAGCACCTCAAAAAAGGTGCATTTGTTTTAATATTTATACTTCTTTTATTTTACACCACCGCATTTAACAAGATTTCCACAGGATGACTAGCATTTTTTCCGGTGCCATCGTAAATCTGATGGCGGCAGCTGGTTCCAGTCGCAGCAATTAGTACATCATCAGCCTGAGCCCTAACGGTTGGAAATAATACCAATTCTCCAATTTGCATGGATAAATCATAATGCTCTCTCTCATAGCCGAACGACCCTGCCATCCCACAGCAGCCAGAAGCAATGGTTTCAACCTGGAAATTCTCCGGAATGGATAAAAGTTGTTCAGAAGCTTTTTGCGCTAACCAGGCTTTTTGCTGGCAATGCCCATGCAATTTGATAACTTTTCGTTCCTTGGTAAACTGCTCCTTACCGATATTTCCTTTTTTAAGTTCTTGGACTAAAAACTCATCAATTAAAAAGGTATTGGAAGATAATTCTTTAGCTTCTGGAAGCAATTGGTCACTTACCAGGTCAGGGTATTCATCTCTGAAAGTAAGAATAGCTGAAGGTTCTATGCCCACAAGAGGTGTTTCTTCAGTAATAACCTTGCTGAGTAGACTAACATTTTGCTCGGCAATTCTCTTTACCCTTCTAATCAAACCTTTGGATAACAAAGCCCTGCCACTTTCCATATGCTTGGGGATTGTTACCCCATAACCCAATTTGTTTAATAACAGAATAGCCTTAATACCGATTTCAGTATCGTTGTAATTAGTAAATTCATCACAAAACAGGTAAACTTTTTTGGTAAATTTTTCCTGCGGATGTTGCCTTTTATATGATTGAAACCAGTTTTTTAACGTTACAGAATGGATTGTAGGCAAACTGCGCTTGATGCTAAAACCAATCAACTTTTTAAGTGCATTACTGATAAGTTTATTGGTCATCATATAATTATAGAGACCAGGCACCAAGGTTCCAAGCTTGGCTATAACTGAGGAATGACCTATTAACCATAAACGTAACGGTACGCCGTTGGAATCATAATATTGCTGTAGGAATTCTGCTTTTAACTTTGCCATATCGACATTGGATGGGCATTCCGATTTACATCCTTTGCAACTCAGACAAAGATCCATGACCTCTTTTATTTCTTCATGATCAAATCGGTTTACCTTTTCAGATGAGGTCAAAAAAGTCCTTAGAATATTCGCTCTTGCTCGTGTTGAATCTTTCTCATTCCGGGTAGCCATGTACGAAGGACACATGGTGCCACCCATGAGATGGGTCTTACGGCATTCGCCAGCGCCATTACATTGTTCGGCGTGCTGTAAAACATCCTGGTTGTAATAGCGGAATACTGTATTGAAAGCCGGAGTTTGTTGTCCTGGTTTATAGCGCAGCATCTCGTTCATCGGAGGGGTGTCCACAATCTTATTAGGATTGAAAATATGCTTGGGATCCCATGTATTTTTAATTTCTTTTAACAGCTGATAGTTCTTTTTACCTACCATTTGTTCAATGAATTCACCTCGTAGTCTTCCGTCACCATGTTCACCACTTAGGGATCCATTATATTTTTTAACAAGAGTGGCAATCTCTTCGGCAATTACCCTAAATAAGCGATTGCCTTCTTCCGTTTTTAAATTAATAATAGGGCGGAGGTGAAGCTCGCCGGAACCGGCATGCGCATAATGGACAGAATATAGATTATATTTTTCTAAAATCTGGTTAAAATCCGCGATATATGCCGGAAGATCATGAACATCAACCGCAGTATCTTCAATTACCGGCACTGCTTTTTCATCTCCAGGAAGATTACTTAACAAACCCAGTCCGGCTTTTCTCAGCGACCATATTTTGGATATATCCTTTCCAAAAAGCGCAGGAAAATGATAACCTAACCCAGCAAGCCTCATTTCTATCTCTACTCTACGGCATATACTCTTGATTTCCTCCAGGCTAGTTCCTGCGAATTCGACCACCAAAATGGCTTGAGGGTCACCCTTTACAAAAAAACGGTTGTGTCGTTGTTCCAGGTTCTCTTTCGTACACTCCAATATATAATGGTCAATGAGTTCACTGGCTCGAGGAGCATATTTTAATGCAATAATATTTGCCCGCAGAGCTTCATCAATGCTTTCAAAGTGCGCACACAACAAACCTGTTTCTCGTGGATGAATGGGTACAAGGTTTAATTTGATCTCTGTGATAAACGCTAAAGTTCCTTCCGAACCAGCAATCATTGCACAGAAATTAAAATCGGGTGTACCGGCAGAAAAGGGAGAGGTTTCTAAAAGAAGATCGATGGCATAGCCTGTGTTTCGTCTTTCGATGCTCTTTTTGGGGAATTCCTTCCGAATTTCACACTGGTTTTCATAATTACCTAGCATGCTTCGAATGGACTTGTAAACTGTAGCCTCTAAGGTATCGCCGGAACATTTATCGATAAATTCATCAAAACTCAAGGCTTTAAATTCAACTTCCGATCCATCACTCAGAAAAGCTTTAACTTCAAGTGTATGCTCACGGGTGCTCTGGTAAACAACAGAGTTGGAGCCGCATGAATTATTGCCAACCATGCCTCCAATCATTGCCCTGTTGGCTGTAGAGGTTTCCGGGCCAAAGTAAAGCCCATAGGGTTTCAAAAACAAGTTCAACTCATCACGTACAACACCTGGCTCAACAAGTACCCAGTGTTCTTGGGCATTAACTTCCAGAATCTTATTCAAATGTTTGGAAACATCTACCACAATTCCATTACCCACCACTTGCCCAGCAAGAGAGGTCCCCGCTGTTCTTGGAATCAGCGAGGTACCTTCTTCGTTGGCAAAATTGATTAGTGTTTTAATGTCATCTTTAGACTTAGGGATGGCTACTGCCAAAGGCATTTCTGCATAAGCTGATGCATCGGTAGCATACAAGGTCCGCATCATCTTATCGGTGTACAATTCCCCATTTAGCTGCCCGGCAAGCTGCTTAAGTTTATGCTTCATTCGTTAATTAAGATCGAATTTTATTCCCTGTGCCAGTGGCAATGTTTTCGAGTAATTGATGGTGTTTGTTTGTCGGCGCATATAACCTTTCCATGCATCAGATCCGCTTTCGCGTCCACCGCCGGTTTCTTTCTCTCCACCGAAAGCACCACCAATTTCAGCACCTGAAGTACCAATATTTACATTGGCTATTCCACAATCAGATCCGTTGGCAGATAAAAATTGCTCTGCCTCACGCATACTTAATGTCATGATGGCCGAAGAAAGACCTTGAGGCACCCCATTCTGCAGTTGAATGGCCTCGTCTAAGGTTTTATACTTAATGAGGTATAGGATAGGGGCAAAGGTCTCTTCCTGTACAATTTCAAAATGATTTTCTACCTCGGCAATGCAAGGCTTAACATAACAACCCGAAGCATAAGCATCGCCATCTAAAACACCTCCTTCTACAATGAATTTAGCACCTTCTGCTTTTCCTTTCTCAATGGCTTTTAAATACATATCGGCGGCGGCGGTGTCAATCAGCGGACCTACGTGATTATTTTGATCCAATGGACTACCAACTCTAAGTTGGGCATAAGCCTTTACCAATTTGTCTTTAAACGTATCATAAACATCTTCGTGGATGATTAGACGACGGGTAGAGGTACAACGTTGTCCAGCAGTACCCACGGCACCAAATACTGCACCAATAATGGACATCTCCAAATCCGCATCTTTTGAAATAATGATGGCATTATTACCTCCCAATTCGAGGATAGTTTTCCCGAAACGTCCTGCAACAGTTGAAGAAACCAATCTGCCAATGCGGGTAGAGCCGGTGAATGATACCATTGGAATTCTTGGGTCATTGTTGATAAGGTCTCCAACCGGATTTCCGGTAATTAAACAACTGATACCTTCGGGCAAATCATTCGCTTTTAACACCTCTGCAATAATGCGCTGACAGGCAACTGCGCATAAAGGTGTTTTGGATGATGGCTTCCATACGCATACGTTTCCGCACACAAGAGCCAAGGCCGCATTCCAGCTCCATACGGCTACCGGAAAATTGAAAGCGGAAATAATACCCACAATTCCAAGGGGGTGCCATTGTTCATACATGCGATGGCCTGGCCTTTCAGAATGCATGGTCAATCCATACAATTGTCTCGACAGACCCACTGCAAAATCACAGATATCGATCATTTCCTGAACTTCACCCAAACCTTCCTGCAGACTTTTACCCATTTCATAAGAAACCAAAGCGCCCAAGCTTTCTTTCTTCACTCTTAAAGCATCGCCTAGCTGGCGCACGATTTCACCTCTTTTGGGTGCAGGTACATTGCGCCAAAACTGGAATGCCTTTTCGGCTGTTTGCATTACTTTTTCATACTCTTCGGTTGAAGTTGTTTGTACCGAAGCGATGTGTTTACCGTCCACCGGGGAAGAAGAGCAAATAGTAGCTCCGGTCCCAAACCATTGCGAGCCTGTAGAGGTCCCACAGTTATTTTCGGCAACCCCCAATTGGGTTAATATATTATTAATGTTCATTTTACTAAATTCAGAACTGAGTTTGTTCAGTGTAAGTACTTTCAAAAATTTTATCTGCATTGCTGGTCTCAAAACCTTCACGTCTATGCACTGGTTTTATTTCGTCTGGCGAAAGATGTCGGTACTCTGGCATTATCGCTCGTTCAGCAAATTCAACATAACTGCCTGCAATTTTCATTTTTCCACCATCAGCAAAGGCCACTTCATGCATTTCGGCAACAGTACTGCTTTGACTTAATAATCCATCGGGACTGGTTTTAATAATCCCATCAGCATTATTCAACCTGATATCTAATTGCTCTACAAATTTGTTAAAATCACTTAGGGTATTATAACCTTCTTTTAAGGCATGTACACTAATCGTGTAATGGTTAAGGTAATATCGATTGTAGATTACCCATGCAGCATACTCACTTTCGGCAAGCAAGGCCATATAGTCGGCTTTTGTTGGAAGTTCCCAAAGTGGTTTATGGAAGAATGCCGCCACCTGTACTGCATCATCCAAATCCAGGTTATCTACCGGATCCGAAGTAATTGGGTCGGTATATTTTCTAATGATCTGTTGAGTTTCTTCAGAAAGCTCATTCACCATGAGCTCACTCATGAAAACTCTAGGATATTCTTCTGATGGTGGTGCGTACCAGTAGGCATTCAGCTTTTTCTCTTCGAAATAATATTGATCCCTCTTCTGGTAACCATGTTTAAGAAAAATTTTTTCAAATGATTGGATCCCAAGATGGGGAACACCTAGGGTTCGAAACGCCACATGATCATTAACGATCTCGTCCTGAGCATTGATTACTCCCCGGTTGATCAATGCATCAGTAATTATTTTTACAGCCGGGACATTTTCCTTATAACGATCGAACAGATCGTTTAAGAAATAATCCAAGGCTTTATGATTGGTGAATTTCATTTTCTTAATTAATTAAAAAATTGACCGGTATGTGATTTCAAAAATTCACTGAAAGAGATTTCTTCCTGCTTAATAAAGCCTTTCGAATCCAAAGCTCCCATAGCAACCATTTCTACTACTGCAACAATACTCGCCGCTGTTGTCCAAGAGATAGCTCTCCACGAGTTTCCGTTGATGTTAATTGGTGTATAAGCTCTTACAAACTCTTTACGATCTATTGCACCGTTTTTCCATCCTTCGGCCGCAGCATATACCAATACCACGTCTTCGTCAACAGGTGGTTTTGCATTTTTTAAGATATCCTCCAATTGCTGCTTATCGTTTTTCATGTGCAATTCATGAATCAGAAAATTCATGCGTTCGCAATGCCCAGGATAACGGATTGTTTTATAATCAAGTCGATCAACTTTACCTTCGTAAGTTTCGCACATGGTTCCTAAACCACCCGAAGTATAGAAGGCTTCGTAAATACCCCCATTGATATTAATGGTTTCTTTGCCTTGTAATGATCTCACCAGCTTACGTTGACCATCATGGATAGCTTCTGCATCGTTGATGTATTCATTTACCACTCCAGCAGCCGACCAGGTGAAAGCATAGCCTAAATCACCATTTGGGTATTTAGGCAATGCCCCTACACGCATTTCAATAGAACGAAGGGTATCAAAATCCTTAGCCAAATCAGCACCAATGATACCTATAATGCCTGGAGCAAGACCACATTGAGGGGCAAGTACTGCCGTTGCAGTTTCACTTAAGCTTCTGATGTAGTTCGTGGTTTCCACATCTTCAGTTAAGTCGAAATAGTGCTTTCCTTTATCATGTGCAATTTTAGCAATTGGTTTGTTTAAGAAATAGGGTAGGGCTGATACCACAGCATCATGTTCTTCAATGATTTTACTTAAAAATGCACTATCAGCAACATCACCTGATAAGATCTTAAACGGTAATTCATAGTCGTAATGTGGGGCCTGTTTATCTATTCCTGTAACTTCAAATTTTTCACTTAACAGGGTAGCTACAAGCGTTCCAACTTTCCCAAGGCCAAGCGTAAGGACTTTATTAATCATATTAATTTTAGGTTGTTTTTAGTCATTCGAACAAATATCCATAACTTAGTCATTAGTAATGATTCATATTAATTAAATAATGATAAGTGCAACTAATCAAATAGAATTAAGACATCTTAATTATTTCCGAATGCTTGCTGAAGAACTTCACTACCGGAAGGCTTCAGAAAAGTTGTTTATTTCTCAGTCTGCTTTAAGTCAGCAAATCAGACAGCTGGAACAATTGCTTGAAGTGCTATTATTTGATCGTACTAATAAGAAGGTAGCATTGACTGATGCAGGAAAGTTGTTTTACAACGATACGGTTGAGGTGTTGAATAAGGTAGAATCTGCGTTGATCAACCTGGAACTATTAAAGAAAGGTAACACAGGGCAAATCAAGATTGGCTTTGTGGCTTCGGCGATCGAATCTATTCTCCCAAATCTACTTAAGAAATTTAACACGGAGTGTCCGAATATTAAACTGCAATTGGATGAGCTTAGTAACCGAGAGCAATTGCATGCCTTAAAAAATGATAGTTTAGACCTAGGCTTTATGCGGTCTAATTTGGTTGAGTCAGACTATAAGATAAAAAGTGTTTTTAAAGAAACGTTTTCTTTGGTGCTTCCCAATGATCACTCTTTAACTGAGAAAACATTTATTAATGTAGGGCAGCTGAGAGATGAATCTTTCATACTTTTTCCCAATGATCAGAGTCAGCTTTATTATCAGCAAATCATCAATCTATTTGCCGATCAAGGCTTTAGCCCGAAAATCGCCCACCATTCAATCCATGCTCCTACCATATTTAAACTGGTTGAAAATGGAATGGGCCTTTCCATTCTACCTACATCACTAGCTACCAGTGAAAACAAGGGAATTCGATTTATCGAATTAAAAAATATTCCTCAACGGACAGTACTGTTTGCAGTATGGAAGAAAAACAATAAAAATCCGGCGCTTAGCTATTTATTGGAGATGTTGCAGGAAGTTTAAAGACTAGAACCTCCCGATGAATTAGCGCTGCCGGCGAGCAGAAAAAGCAGCGCCTAAATACTTGGCCCGCCGCCAACTTTAAAATTCATCCCTCTTTGTAATGAAAATCCTTCTGTCATGCACATTTCATTAGAAGAAATTATGTCCCCTGGTTGAATCATAGTTTTAATTTAAATTAAGGTATAGTGCAATTTAGCATTGTCGGTAACTCTAAAGTATACGGAAGTTACCATAAAAAGAAACCAGACAACTACTTTTAGAAAAATCGCTATTCAACGGTTTAATTCAGAGGATTTTTAAATAAAATAGGCATAATAACCGCGATTATTTTCCCGCTTCTACCAATGTTACTTTGTAAACAGCCAGTTTTTCATTTCTCAAGAAAGGAAACCATGATGTCAGAAGTGCTGGCCTAAACTCATTTTTCAATCGAATTACCACAATTAACACATTGATATTTAGTGCATTATTTGTAACTTAATAGTTATAACATTCTCCTATATTATATAATGTAAGACCCATCATATTTTAAGACTTCCATTTAAAATATCATTAGAAAATATCACTAACCTAGATCCAATATTTACTCATAACTACTTTAAAAACAAAATTACATCTACGTCATGTTATCAAAAGAATACAGTAATGTTGCAAAGCTTAAGGAAATCTTTGAAACTGAAACGCCGAAACCAAATTATAGAAAACTTCGTGGTTTTGCTTTTGACCCAAGTCTCTCTATACAACTTGAAACGTCAGCCATTAATATGGCAACTTTCAAAATCAAGTGGGAAGATTTAGAGCCTGGCCCAATCGGGGAGTATCTTGAAGTAATTGATATAGACCCAGCTAGTAACTTATACTATGATGGTGTAAATTTAAATGACCCCAATATTTTAGGTCAGGATGGTTTACCTCCTAGTGAAGGCAATCCTAAATTTCATCAGCAGATGGTTTATGCTGTTGCTATGAGAACTATTGAGAATTTTGAAAAGGCGCTTGGCAGAAGAGCCCTGTGGTCCGGGAGATATGATGCGAATACAACAGAGGGCGATAAAGAAAAATTTGTTGCTAAACTTCGCATTTATCCACATGCACTTCGAGAAGCAAATGCCTTTTATAGTCCTCAAAAGAAAGCCTTATTGTTTGGATATTTCCCAGCCTCTACAAGGGATGTCACCCAACATATGCCTGATGGAATAGTATTTACATGCCTATCTCAGGATATTATTGCTCATGAAACCACACATGCATTATTGGATGGAATGCATAGAAGATTCATCGAGGCTACACACCCTGATACATTAGGTTTCCATGAGGCTTTTGCAGATATCGTGGCCCTATTTCAACATTTCAGTATGCCAGAAGTATTAAATCATCAGATTGCTAAAACCAAAGGTGATTTAACCAGTCAAAGTTTACTCGGTGAACTAGCACAACAGTTTGGGAAGGCAATAGGACATTATGGGGCACTTAGGAGTGCTATTGGAAAAGAAAACCCTGAAACAAAAAAGTGGGAATTATCTCCTCCAAACCCCAATGACTATATCGATATTTTAGAGCCACATGCCAGGGGGGCAATATTAGTTTCAGCTGTTTTTGAAGCCTTTATTTCAATTTACAATATAAGGGTTAAAGATTTATTCAGAATCGCATCAGGAGGATCAGGTCTCCTTCCTGAAGGGGAATTGCACCCCACTCTTGTAAAGCTATTAGCCTTAGAAGCATCAAAGGCCGCTAACCATGTACTAAACATGTGCATTCGTGCTTTAGATTATTGTCCTCCTGTCGATATTAATTTCGGTGATTATTTGAGAGCATTGATTACTGCTGATGCAGAGCTAGTTCCAGATGATGATTTAGATTACCGTATTGCATTTATTGACGCCTTTAAACGCAGAGGAATCATCCCTAAAGGAATTAAAACATTATCTGTAGAGAGTTTAGTTTTTCCACTTGTTAAGGTTGGTGAGCTTCGAAATAAATTAAATCAGATTTCGGAGTTCCTTATAAACTTTCAGGATGAAATAAGCCGATATCAATACACTCGTGAAGACATTTACAATATAACCAAGAAACATAAAGGACAACTTCATGATCTCCTTGCTGATAAATTAGAAAACTCTTCGGAATTTTCAGATTTAACAGGTTTGCTATTTAAAGAAGAACATTTAGAAAAGTATTTAATAAGCATTGGAGACTATGGTGTACCTAAATTTGAGGTTCACTCCTTACGAAGAGCCAGAAGAGTCGGTCCAGATGGGGACGCTTTAAACCAGGTAATTATATCCATTACTCAGAAACTAAATATCAAAAAAAAAGAATGGATGCCTCTTCTTAATTCAAATGAATCAATGCAAAACAATGTAATTGAAAATAGTGTTGAAGATGACATTATTTTCAGGGGAGGAAGCACGTTGATTTTTGATCTGGATAAACACTCATTAAAGTATTGTATTAATAAACCAATGGTTGACCCTGAAAGACTAAGGGCTCAGGTAAAATATCAGAAAGAATCGACTTTAGGTTCTCTTTATTCCACATACTTCACCAACTCTCTTGCTGAAAACAACCCTGAACCGTTGGCTTTACTACATAGAATTTAAACAACAGCTTCTTCTAAAATGAAACTAAATAAAATACGCATTCGCATGTATAGACAAGGTCTAGGCGATTGTTTCCTTCTTACACTTAGTTACGGAGCTAATAAAAAGTACCATATTCTCATAGATTGTGGAGTAATTTTAGGTACTGCAAACCCCGAAAAGAAAATGGGTGAAGTAGCTCAAAATATAAAAGATGAAACGAATGGCAAAATTGATTTAGTTGTAATAACTCATGAACACTGGGATCATCTTTCGGGTTTTAAACAAGCACAAAAAATATTTGATGAAATCAATTTTGATGAGGTTTGGATGGCTTGGACTGAGGATCCTAAAAATGATTTAGCCAACAAACTAAGGAAAACACGCGAAGAAAGAAAAATGGGTCTGGCGACAGCATTGGACAGATTGAAATTGGAATTAATCAGCAATCAATTTCTATCACCTAAACAATTTAACGCCCGAAAAGCTTATTTAGGTGCTGTGGAAGAAATTACTTCGTTCAATGGAGGATTAGGTGCAAACGGAAGTTCGTCCACTTCAGAAGCTTTAGATTACGTAAAGAAAAAAGCCAAAGGCAATCTTTCTTATTGTAAACCAGGTAAAGATCCTTTACAATTAAAAGATATCGAAGGAATAAGGCTGTTTGTGCTGGGTCCTCCAGAAGATGAAAAATTACTTAAAAAAGATTTAGCGAATAAAGAGGTATATCATGAGTTTTTCAAGTCTGATTTTGGAAATAGCTTTATGAGTGCCCTGAATTTCAATGGGGATCAAAACTCTATAGATAAATACCGCCCTTTTGAAAGTAGTGGGATTGAAATTGAAAAGGTGAAGCAAAATAATAGTTTAAGTGAAAGCTATTATAATGCGGAGAATGAATGGAGGCAAATTAATAATGATTGGATGGATTTTTCCGGCCAATTAGCACTTGCATTGGACAGTGATACCAATAATACAAGTTTAGTACTGGCAATTGAATTAACTGAAAGCGGAAAATTTCTGCTTTTTCCTGGTGATGCTCAGGTTGGCAACTGGCTTTCATGGCATAATTACAAATGGACAGTAAAGAATAATAAAGGGGAGAATGAAGAAATTGATATAAAAAAAATATTTGAAAGAACCACCTTTTATAAGGTTGGTCATCACGGAAGTCATAATGCAACTTTAAGCACAAATGGACTCGAATTAATGACGAATAACGAGTTAACTGTTATGATACCTGTTAATAAGGAAATGGCAAAAAAGAAAAAATGGAATATGCCATTTCCTCCTTTATTGGATAAATTATTGGGTAGAACTTCAGGTAAAATTTTAATGGCTGATGAAGATTTAGCCAATTCAAAAAAGCCTACCGAGATTTCTTCGCAAGAATGGGAAAAGTTTAAACAGTCTGTCAATCAAGATAGCGGGAAATTGTTTTTTGATTATGAGATAAATTGCTAACAGTTTGAATGCACCGGGATCTTCCTCAGATAGCGAGTTTATTAATACTTTGCAAATTTGGTTAACCCAGGGTGTCTAAAACGGTAGTCAATGGGCCAGCCATTACGGTGATGCCGGGCCAGTCATAACGGGAATCATTGGGCCAAAAAGATAACCGTTATTACGGAGGTCATTGGGCCAAAAGCAATGTCTGCTCCTAAAAGCAAAACGGAGGTCATTGGGCCAAAATAGTACCAGGGATTCCTTGCTTAAAACGGAAGTCATCGGGCCACTTTTCATGATTTTTAATAGCCTTGTATCTGAACTCAATGGATGCATGGCAGGACAACGAATTGATATCATGGAATTACGCAGTTTAATTTCCCTTAAACTTAAAGGCTTAAGCAACCGCAAGGTAGCAGATTTTTTAAAAGTTAACCGTAAAACGGTTGACAGTTATACCAGTCGTTTCAAAGCACTGAACCTCTCTTACCAGGAGCTCATAGAGCTCGGGGAGGCTGATCTTAGGGACTTGTTTACCGAAAACAGCCAGACTGAAAAAGCGCGTTACGAGATCCTCAGCAGTCAGTTTCCTGCTATACAAAAGGAACTGCACAAACCTGGAGGCACTTTACAGGAGCTCTGGAAAGACTACTTTGAAAAGAACCCCAAAGGCTATAAATACACCCAGTTTGCCCTGCACTACCGAAACTGGAAGAGCCGGAGCCATCACAGCGGTAAATTAATCCATAAAGCTGGGGAAAAGCTCTTTGTCGACTTTTGCGGCAAGAAGCCTTATTATGTAGACAAATCTACCGGTGAACAGATTGATGTGGAAGTATTTATCGCTGTGCTCCCTTGCAGCCAGTATACCTTTGTCAAGGCAGTTCCTTCCCAAAAGCGCGAAGATCTGATCAGTTGCATGGAATCTTGCCTGAGGTGGATGGGTGGGGTTCCACAGGCCATCGTATCTGATAATCTCAAATCCGCAGTTAGCAAGGGTAGTAAATACGCTCCTGTGATCAATAAAACCTTTGCCGACTTTACCCTGCATTATGGTTGCGTGGTCGATCCTGCCCGTCCGCATCACCCTCAAGATAAGGCACTGGTGGAACGCAGCGTAGAGCTGGTCTACCAGAAAGCGATTGAGGAGCTCTTGGAGGAATATAATGATTACCTGTTCTCTCATGGAGGCGGCAGCCGCAGGAGTTATTTCATTGATCTGGAGCAACAATACTTACAGGGAATTGCGACCGACTCTTACAGTATCCGACAATACAGGCGGGCTAAAGTACAAAAGACAGCACATGTCTACATGAGTGAAGATCGCAACTATTACAGCGTTCCTTACCGCTTTACCGGCATGCATGTGGAGGTGCAATACAATCAGGATAAGGTAGAGATCTTCTATAATTACGACCGTATTGCCAGCCATGAACGAAATTATAAGGCAGGCAATTATACTACCATACCCCAACACATGCCTTCCTCGCACCAGGCTTACGGACAATGGAGTCCTGAATACTTCCAGGGTCGTGCCCGCCAGGTAGGTCCTTTTACCCTGGCCTATATTCAGCGCTTGTTTACCCAATATAATTATCCAGAAATCGCTTATAAGCAGAGTCAGGGAATCCTCGCTTTCGGGAAAACGTACAACAATGAACGCCTGGAAAAGGCATGCAAAAGAGGCTTGGAATACCATAAGGCTTCTTACCGCACCATTGAAATGATACTGAAGAACAACCTGGATATGGAGCAGGAAGATCCAGCGGAACCATCCGGTTCCCCGATCCCAGAGCACAGCAACATCCGGGGGGCAAGTCACTATCAATAAACAGGTTCCGGGGCATGCTGACCCCACCGGTCAATACTTACTTATTAAACAGATCCAACAACAAATTATGAATGAACACAACACCGTAGAAAAGATGCGCCGCATGCGCATGAATGCCATGGCGGCCCTTTACCACCGCAGTATCAGCGAACACCTTTATCAGGATTATACCCTGGATGACTTTCTTTCCCTGCTGGTAGATACTGAATGGGAAAGCCGACAGAACCGAAATATTGATAGCCTGATCCAGCGTGCTGGCTTTAAACAGGCAGCTTCTGCTTCAGATATTGATTACCAAACTCAACGAGGTTTAGATAAAACAACCTTTGAAAGGCTACTGGGGCTTACCTTTATTAAAAAAAAGGAAAATATCATAATTACTGGCTATAGTGGCTGCGGTAAAAGTTTTCTGGCTCAGAGTATAGGGGTTAAAGCCTGTCAAATGTTGCATCGAACAATGTATTACAATACAGCGCGGTTCTTTGACCTGGCCAAACTCGCTAAACTGCAAGGTACTTACTCTAAACTGATCAAGCGGATACAAAAAACGGAGCTGCTCATCCTGGACGACTTTGGACTCGTTCCTATTGATCAGGCTGCCAGGAATGTGCTAATGGATGTCATTGAAGAACGACATGAAACCTCTTCAACCATTATTGCCACACAGATACCGGTAGCAAATTGGCATGGCCTGATTGGAGAAAGTACGGCCGCTGACGCGATATTAGACCGGATCGTTTTCTCCTCTCACCGAATTGAACTGGAAGGTGAATCTTTCCGGAGAAAAAAACAATTGAGTCATTAAAATTAAACGCTTATAATTGTATTGAAAAGTGGCCCGTTGATTCCCGTAACAGCTGGCCCAGTATCATGGTTCTTCGTCAATTTTGGTGAATTATGCAGATTTCGCTAGTACCATTTTTCTTAACAGCTCAAAGCTGGCTCTGCCATACATTTTTCTTTTGATATTTTTAATCCGGTTGACTTGCCCTTCCACCTGCCCATTACTAAAGGGTGTGATCACGGCATTATTTACGGCTTCATAATCCTTCAAGATATTTTTGGCGAAATTTTTTAAGCCGCATTCAGATTTGGCGGTTTCATCTATCCATTTCATCAGTGACCCATCTTCCTTAAGGAGAAAAAGGTTTTTAAAGCTTTTTACTAACTGTTCCATCTGTTTTATATCAGGACATTTCTCATACAGGAGCTTGAGGAAGTCCTGGTCATCCTTCCGCGGAAGTTGATCCGGCTCCAGGTATAACATAAAGGATAACTTGGTTGGCGACCATGTTTTTATAGGTGTGGGGTTTATTTTCTTGGCTCTGAACGAGGGTTGCATTTTGTTCATTTTGAAACAAAACTGCGAATACTTACCATTAAAGCCCATCTGGGTTATGATCTGGTGTAATTCCCGATAAGTTTTACCTCGATTGTTTTCCTGTAGCAAAAAGTCAAGGAAAGCATCCAGGTTAGTGATAGTGCAGGATTCCCTTTTGGGCAGTTGCTCCATATGCACATATTTCTGGGTGGTTGTCCGTGATACATTTACCGTTTTGGCGATTTGCCTTATCGAATAACCTGCATTGTATAATTTTTTCACTTGCTCGAATTTATGCTGTCTATCAATACTAATGTTTGCAACAGAATCCCCGGATGTTTCCAACTCTGGGGTGCACTGAACCGGCTGTGGCCTTGGAGCTGCAGGTGCATGCTCCTTTTGGGGATTATTGTAGAGATTGAATACCTCCTTCAGCTCTTTTCCTTTGGATTGAATAACTCTTTTGACTGCTTCTCCAAGATTCATTAATAAATGAAAGCGGTCTGCTACCTGATGAGCTTGTGGGGCGCCTTTTTTCACCCCTAATGCATAAGGTCCATACCGGTCACGGGAAACTGTTTTTATTTCTGGATGTTTTTTAAGCCATTCGGCTAGGGTTTCCGACTCCCGATCCGGCAACAGGTCGATCACTTCCTTTCTTTCCAAATCAACAAGAACAGTTCCGTACGTTCTTCCCTTTTTGAATGCCCAATCATCCACCCCAATGATTCCCGAGGTCAATGTTTTAGATTGTATTTCCAGCTTTTTAACCACGCGTAATACGGTAGACGGACTTACGGGTATGCCCACATACCTGCTGATGGTAGCACCCGTATTCCCGCCCAGTTCAAGTGCCATTCTTGCTAGCAGGTCATTGGAACGCAGCATTCTTCTGTAATAAGGCTTAATTTCAGAATCAAAACGCTCCGTAAAGATTTTTCGGTGGCACGCAGGGTTATCACAAAAGTATTTCCTTGCTTTGAGCTTAACTCTTGCCAAATGCCCCGAAACAGGCAGGTCCAAAAGCTTCCTGGAGTATCGGCTGTGGATCCTATTGCTTTTTTTGCTGCAAATGGGGCAGGTAGAGCAGGGCTGACAAACCGATGCACAAATGTGCAATACTCCAGGTTCAGAAGAAATGGCATCAGCTTTTAGCTGTACGTTAGCAGGGAGAATAAATGATGGTATCATTAATAAAAAGTATAATATAAAATTACACATATATTATGCTTATTTTTATCATCCGAACAGAAAATTATTATGGGAAAAACTGTATTGAAAGTCCAGCGGTCAGAAGCCGGAGAGATCAAGAAGCTATTAAACACAAATGACGACTATACCGTGGGCGTAAGACTGTTTCTTGTATACTTAGTGGCCTTGGGCCATTCCTCCAGGAAGCTGGCTGAACTTCATGATATAAGCTTTAAGCAGATAACCAACTGGGTGCATCGATACGAAAAAGAAGGGATTGAAGGATTGAAAGATCGAAAAGGACGAGGTAGGCGCAGTGCCCTATCGGAAGATCAACTAAAGAGAATTAAGTCATTAGTCCTCTTGGAAAGCCCGAACCAGCACGGATTAACATCGGAAAAATGGACCGGCCCCCTTCTGGTGAAATGGATCAAAAATGAATATGGATTAGAGTATCAGAAGGCTCAGGTATACAATCTGCTTGAGAAAGTCGGCATTACATTTGAAAAGAAGCGCGGATTGATAAATAAAGTGTAATTAATTTATATACTTTTCACCAAAAGTGACGAAGAACCAGTATCATCCGTTTTGAGTGGCCCAGTATCACCGTTATAGACACCCAGGGCGTTTCTGGCTATCCTTCCTGGTAAACAAACTAAGGAATTAATAAAGCGCTACCTATATATCGGGAGGTATGCATTTCATGAACATCAATACACCATTTTTAAGAACTTAAAAGGGCAGTATAATCCGGGTACCCGTTTTGTAATTCTACCTATGGATATGGAATATATGGACGCAGGGGGCTTAAAGGAAAAATACAAGTTCCATTCTCAAATGAAAGATTTGGCGATTTAAAGAAGAATCATCCAGATATCGTTTATCCATTTGTATTTGTTGATCCGCGTCGAATAATTGATGAACCATTTTACTTTAAAAAAGAGTTTAACCTGATTGCAAGATTGAATCCCAAGGCTTACACGCGATCTTAATCGTGAACTTCGCAAAGAGTATAAAAATAGCACAAAACAAGGCTATCTGGCCATTTATGTACTATTCAGCCTCTATCGAAGGCAAGGTGCTTCTTTTTATGAATTACAAAAATCCCTTCATGCCCCTTTTTACGATTTACAACGGTCTTTGGATTGTTTATTAAAACAAAATCTTATTTTCAGTGAAGTAATGAAGATTAAAACTTCAACACAGAAAATTGTTAAGCCGCAGAAAACAAACTCATTGACAGGGAAGGGCAAGTGTATGATTAATTGAATTAACCGATAGAGTATATCGTTCTATCCGAGCGAGTTAAATCACAAAACTGTTTGTTCGAGATTCTACAATAGCTTCATTGGTTCATTTTCAAGCCATGAATCCCACTTCTTATCCGGCTCAAAAATTACCAAATTGTGATAATACTGGGTATCATCACTTCTAACTCCAAATACGTAAATTCCATCATATTTATTCTTAAAAATTTCAGCAATCGTTTGGCTAAATACATACTTTGGGTAATTATAATTCTCACCTCTTTTTTCATCATCCTCTTCCGAGAGGTCAGCATGCCACATTATACAGCTTAAGAAAGTATCAGGTTCTACATAGCTTAAATTTGCAATTTTCAGATTTTGAGGAATTTTATACTCTTGACACCATAGTGTTTTCCCGTTCTCAAAGTTACATTCTTTCAAAACCCCAAATGGGGAGTCGGATAAGTATAGAACTATTTCTCCATTGGAGCTATAGCGATTTGATTTTGCTTTTTCTCTGGGAGGAGGACCCATATTCAATTTTGATGGGGCATTTTTATAATTTATACCTCTATAAAATAAAGAGGTAACTTCTTTTATTTTAACATTATTAATATCATTTTTTAATCTTTCATAAAAAGGATGCGCTTTTAATTGTTCTGACGTTGAGAGCATTGCCCACTTATTTATTTCTCCATTTTCGGTAGTCCACCGAACTTTTCTTCCTGTTAGTGCGAAAATACTATCCATAATGAAAGTGATTTTGCACCTGCCTTTTGATGATCCTTGAATATTTCTAATTTCACCCTGCTTCATATGACGAAATTTAGCTAATTAAACCTTAGCAGTTCCATAGCTGTTGAAAATTCAATCAATCATTTTTTGAAAATTGCTTTATATTGCTCCCTTATGCGCTATACACCAAGCCTAGAAATTCAACAAAATATTGTTGAGTTTTTAAATAATGTAAACGAGAAACAGCTGGCTTTAAAACAAAAAAAGAAAGAAAAATAAGCGTTAAAGGCTAGCTTGTTGGATGCGGCGTTTAGGGGGGAGTTGTATGGAATAAGGGAATGCTGTATTATAATAATAAAGCTGAAATCTTGAGGCACTTATGGAAAGAAGAAGTTTTTAAGTAAGGGAACCTCGAAGATCCTGAAAATTCAATATGCATTTCGAAAAGTTCATCTTATTATATACATGATTTTTTTAATAATGAGGTCCACATAAACTTTTGGGATTGAATAAAGATTAAAATTAAAAGGACTTTAGGGATTTTTATTAATGATAAAAAGATTTGAAATCACACTCATCCGAACTTTTTCCATTTCGTCTAAATTTAAGGGCTTAGCGAATGAATACAGGGGTTTTGCTATGAAAACGGCAGAAAACAAGTAGGGAATCAGGTGGCAAAAAGCGTATGCTCCCGTTCATTTTTCATGGTTGCCTGTACCGGACGGATACTTCGGACGAGGGGCTGTATTCGTTCAATCACATAATCAAGGGTCAGGTAATAGCACAGGCAGATACGGATTTTCTCTACAAAGTTGGAAAAGGCGGTTCTGCCTTTGGCTTTCACTCTTCTGAGCAGTTCCAGCAGCAGGTAGGTGATCAGGGCTACAAAGATTTGCGATTTAACGGCGTTTTCACTCGTGCCGATGAATGTTTTAACATTCAGGTTTTGTTTGAGTTGTTTGAAAAATATTTCAATATCCCAGCGGCGTTTGTAAAGGGCGGCAATGGTGGCAGCCTTCCAGGTAGTATTATTGGTGATGATTTCCAGCTGCAGATTGTTTTGCTGATCAAACACCACCACTCTTCGCAGAATCTCTAGCGATAGCCTGTTGGCTTTTGCTTTCGTGCCGGTTAAATGAATCAATTCGTCCTTTAGTATGTGTTGGTCTTCCTGCTCAGGCAGCTCCAGTTCTTCGATCACTTCATATACCGTATTGTCCTTTATGCGGGTGACAAAGGTGTTTTGAGCTTTTATGCGGGCCAGGATTACCTCATAATCCCAATAGCCCTTGTCTTCCAGGATGATGGTATCCTTTGGAAAGATAGTTTGTTCAAAACCTTTGCTGTCATGCGTTTGGGCCTGGCTGATGTTGACCAGGTTGGGCAACATCATGCTTTCATCCCATTGGGTGTGGATTTTAAGGCCTCCTTTAGCTGTCCGAAACTTTGCCCAGTCAAACATGCTTAAACAAACGCTAATCGTGCTGCTATCTCGAATCAGCAGGGTTTTGTCTTTGACTTCCTCCACAATTTGCTGATTGGAGTATTTACTCAGGCTGCTGCCGTAATGCTTCAACAGGGCCGTATAAAGATGGTCAAACACTTGCCAGTTGCGTTTTTTATTTCCATCGCTCATGGTGCTTTTGGCGGGGCTTTGCTGCAATCCGAGGTCTTTAATGAAGGTTTCGGATACTCCGATGCCCACCGAAATATCCTCCAAAGTGCTGCATTTACACAGCTGTCCGAACAAAAGCGCGACTAAATGGTCGTAAGTCTTGTATTTATGGCAGTATTTATCACTCTGATATTTCTTAATGGATTGATTTAGCAGATAACGAGGGATTAAATCAATTATCTGGCGGATTAAAGGTTTATCATTATCCCAAAAAAGTCATTAGGGATTTAAGTTTTTGTCAAGTCAAATGTTTTATTGCAATTCCATAGGCCGGTAAACCATTCTCTTCGTTTCATGGCCAGCGACAGTTTTAGGATTTTCTGGCTGCCGTTTTTTACCATATACCCGCCAATGGCAAACACCTTGTAGCGTAATGTTTTCAGGCGTTGTTCTACTTGGGTATTAAGCACGACCTGCCTGAAAAGGCTGATGAAGTTATAGGCCATCATCACCCAGTTCAGGGCCGCTTCGGTAGCATCAAAGTTTTTAAGATTGAAGCTGTCTGCCCCAAAATCGTATTTCAGTTCTTTGATCCGGTTTTCGCAATTGGCCCTTTGCCGGTACAGATTCCACACCTGAAGCGCCGGCAGGGTTAAATCGGTGACAAAACAACTGTAGCGGTAATTTTTATAAATGCCCTCGTCTTCAAATAGTTTCAGCGTTTTGTCCGTTGCACAGGGGCGTTCACTGACTTGCTGGCGGACCATGACCAGCCTTCTGGGTTGATCCCACAGGGGACTTTGATAAGTGCTTTCGGCCACTTCGATACCAGCGGTAACTTTTACCCACAGGTGTTGTGCGGCGAGTTTTTGTTGGATCGGTTTGTACTGCCGGGCGGCAATGATGTAGTTGCCCACTTGTGGACTTTGCTCCAGATACTCAAATACTTCTTTACCGTAAAATCCACTGTCGGCCCTGAATAAGCCTATTTTTTTACCGTTTAGTTTTTCTATCGTATCGGCTAAAAAGCCTTGGAAATTATTGCTCGTATAGCTGTCGCCGCTTCGCAGCCAAAAGTTGGCGACCATTTTTGTTTCCTCTATAAAGGCGATTAAAGGATGATGACTGTTGCGGCCTGGCTTAAGGGGGTTGTATCCTTTTTTACTACCCTGTTGCCCGCCGTATCGGGTAAGGATGGTGGAGTCGACATCCAGCGTGTAATTATCATACTGCAGATTGCCAAAAAACCATTGGTATAAAGGGGTGAAGATCTGCTGGTTGGTGGCCAGGGTATGTTTGTTGAAAAAGCGCTGGATGGCTTTACTGCCTGCCATTTGTTTGAAACCCCAGCATTGTTTCATGACCGCATCATGGCGTGTTACCTCGCAATGTTCAAACTTGTTGGCCCCACACCATATGCTGGTCATAAACTGTTGGATGAGTTGATGCGGGGAATAGCCCCGGTTTGACCCTGGGGCTGGCAATGGCAACCGATCCAAGGCTGCTTCAAACTCCATCCTGTCCAGCATTTTTTTCAGTAAAACAATGCCCGACCAGGGCGTTATTTCTTTGTCTGTAAAGTCAATTTTCAGGTCCAAGTTCAAATAAGGTTTACTTACTGCAATTTCCTCCAATTTACATTGGTATAAAACCAATAGTTATCAACAAGTTAACACTCTTAATTTCTAATGGCGGTCATTAGAAATTGAGGCTAATGACTTTTTTGGGATTATTTTTGGTGCGGCGAAAAAGGCTCATCTTTTGAAGTTTGGTCACCTCAAATTTGGACTTTTTTCGCCTTTTTTAATTTTGGACTTTCGGATAGTTGTGATTTGAAATAAAACAAACTTTATTGGAAGATAAGTTTAGTCTAGATTGTCTAATTGAAAATAAAAAAAGGAGATTAAGCAATCTCCTTTTCTTTATATTTCATTCATTTAAAGCAATATCGTCATCTTTTGGCAACGGATTTGCCCAGTCTTAGTGTTATAAATCATTGCGCGCTTCCCCACTCACAATCATATAATTTAACGCATCAACATAATTAATCACGAGGGATGCATCGGATGAAATCTTCAATTGAATCATACCGTTGCCTGCCTTTGAGGCAAAAACAGTCCTGTAAGTACACCTATCTTCGTTTAAAGCATAAAGTTCCAAACTTGAACCTTCATAATAAGGAGAATCAAATTTTTCAACTGATTCCACTGGCTCTCCATATTTCGATATAAGCATGGACTTCATATTATCATACTGAGATTTTATAGACTTCCAAGTGGTTTGTTTATCATACATCACTGTCACACTATATACTGTTTTAGGTGTTGCTTCTACCATAACATGTACATCATCACCCGTGAATTTGCCAGTAAGGTATGCTTTTAAATCAGTAATTTTCCATGGAGTAAAACCTTGCTTTTTAAGTTGAGCAACAAATTGATTTAACGAGTCGTTTATTGGAATATCTTTAAATGTAAAATGTCCTAGCTTTTTAAGCTTATTTTTAATTTTAAGATAGCTTACTGAATCAGTTACTGTGCTTTTAGCTGAAATATTATCTACTTGAGCAAATGAGGTCAAAGTAGATAGTGTAAAAACCATCAAAGTAAATATTTTCTTCATGATAATACTATTTTTATCTAAATAACCCCAACTCGTCTGTTAAGTGAATATTTAGTTACGATAATATCTTTATCGTTACAAAATATATTCCTCAATTTTATAATGTAAACAATCGAAACCGTAAATAAGTACTGAACTTGAACTAGCTCAAAACTTCAAGTCTACACGCCCCCCGCCAGACGCAAAACCGTGCACCAGTACTTTTAGTTGTCTATGGGATTTGCAAGTTTTTTAATTTTCGATCCGACAACAATTAACTTAGTGGGGTCTGGAAACAAATTAGAGACGTTTTCTGGTGCAACTAATGCAGGGTGAATTTCTGCACCTTTTCCGATTAATTCTGCAAATGTTTTTATAGAATTTTTTATCCTCTCGATATTTTCAGGGATATTTTCTTTAAAATGTTCACTTGAAATATGTTCTGCCTCTGCTTGAATCATCAAGTCTGTTTCAGCCTTTTGGGCTTTTAAAATATCTTCTAAACTGTCGTTTTTCACTTTTAATCCTCTAACTTGTTCAGCAAGTAATTTACCTTCATGTATTTTTTTGTATATAACAGCGGATGCCCATACCAAACTTGCTATTACTGTCACTGCTGATGCACCTACAAAAACATTAAGCCAAATTGACCCATTTTCAACACTTACAATTTTTGTTTGGCCATTAATCTCGTCATTAAATATTACTTGGCTTAGACCAATGTGGATGTCTCTTGATACTTTTGATAGCTCGTCAAAATCATTTACTGGTGGTAATTTAATATTTATAGAGTTGATATCTTCCTCAGGAACTGTGGTAAGCAAAACATTTAAAAAATTCGTACTGAGTGTTTTTAATAAAGTCAGATTAGAAACAATTTCTCGTCCTTCTAGGATTTGAATAATCATTTGATCATTAGCTGTCGTGAAGATTGCAGAGTTACTTAAAGAATCAACTACACCATCAAATAAGTTTAATGTCTTTATATCATTAATAACATTTCTAATGCTTGCAAGTCCAGACAATCTCATATTACTCACCTGTCCTTGTGAAGTAGCCATGTTTTCTGCTTTCCAGTCGAGTCGTTTAAGGATGCTTTGAAGTTGTTGCTTGATTATTTTTAAAGATGCTTCCATTTAATTTATTTTAGTAATAATGTTGATGTCTTAGTATTTGGTGCTAACGAATAAACTAAAAAGCAACTCTTCAGTTTTCAGGGATCAAGTACAAAAGTTGTGGAGTAGGGAATAAAAGTTCATTTTTGGGCATCCTAAAAAACACCATGCACGAGTCCTATAAAGCCCTGATCCCACTGATCCTTCCTGAATCCATTGAGGAATATTTTGAATTAACTGAGGTGGAGAAAAAAGACGCCGCTATCCATATCTATTTAAAGGAAGTAAACAAGACCCCTGAAGAGTATTCGGCAAACAAATTGCACTCCAAAGGCTTTTTTGAGCCCATCACCCTGCAGGATTTTCCCATTCGTGGTTTTCAGGTGTACCTCCACATTACCCGCCGCCGCTGGATGAACGAGGATACCGGCAAAGTCGTTTACCGCAATTGGGATTTAGTGGCCCAAGGCACCCGCATTACCAAGGGTTTTGCGGCTTTTTTAAAAGCATTCAGCCGATACACAGGCGCATAGCCTGCAAACCATCGCCGGTTTCTATGGCGTGAATGGCAAGAAACTTCATCGCAGCTACCGGAACCGCTTAAGTAATTTTAACTCCTGGAAAGCGGGCAACGATATCGAAAAAGGACTTTTGTTTCCCCAAAACATGGGACCTTATCTTTCCATTGACGAAACTTCGTTGTCCTTAGGGGAACTCTATACCATCATCACAAATAAAGACGCCAGGGGCAAAAAAGGGACCGTTGTGGCCATCGTCAAGGGCACACAGTCCGATGGGATTATTCCCCTGCTCAAGCGGCTTCCCAAACGGTTACGGAACGAAGTAAAAGAAGTAACCATGGACCTGGCAGGAAGCATGAACCTTATTGTCAAACATTGTTTTCCCTATGCCAAACAGGTGATCGATCGTTTTCATGTGCAACAACTGGGGGGAGAGGCCTTGCAGGAAATTCGCATCCAGCATCGCTGGAAGGCCATAGAGGCGGAAAACAAGGCCTTGGAAAAGGCCCGAAAAACCCAAGCAGAATATCATCCGAAGATCTATGCCAACGGGGATACGCTCAAGCAATTGCTGGCCCGCAGCCGCCACCTGCTGTATAAAGCCCAGGTGAACTGGAGCCAGGAACAAGAAAAACGGGCAAGTCTCCTCTTTGAGCTATATCCAGATCTGGGACAGGCTTATGCATTGGCTCAAAAGCTCTCCTGGATTTACAACCACTCCTCATCTAAACCCCTGGCCTTAACACGCTTGGCCCAATGGTATGACCAGGTAGAAAAGGCCGGCTTTAAAACGTTTAATACCCTGTCCAAAACCATACAGCTCCATTACGAACGGATCCTGAACTACTTTGACAACCGCAGCACCAACGCTTCGGCCGAATCGTTCAATGCTAAAATCAAAGCCTTCCGGAGTCAATTCAGGGGTGTAAAGGATGTACCTTTTTTCCTTTTCAGGCTTACTAAATTATTTGCTTAAGAAAGGGTTGCTCCACAGGTTTTGGGATTGATCCGTTTTCAGTGCATGTTTAGTTGCGTTTATATTCCGTCCCCTTTAAAATACAAAACCCTTGCAAATACTTGATTCACAAGGGTTAAATCTGTTTTTCGGTACCCGGAGCCGGAGTCGAACCGGCACTGTTTCCAACTGGTGTTTGAGACCAGCGCGTCTACCAATTCCGCCATCCGGGCATTTCTGAGTGGCTTTATTACTAAAACCGTTCCCTCAATTGCGGGATGCAAATGTATATAGCTTTTCTTTAATTCGCAACAAATATTTGCTCTTATAATAGTTGTCCTTGATTTTCAGGAGAATATTTTTTTTGTCATTTTCAGATAGCTCCTCAAAATCCTTAACGTGATGTTTTAACTCTATGTCCAAAACTTCATCAATAGATTTTACCTGAGTTTCAATTTCAGCCATCTTAGTTTCATCTTCATCAAATTCTAACTCCATTAACAACTCGTTTATTTCCATCATTTCCATAAGGAAAGCCTGTGGCAATTGATGCTTTTCGCCATCTATTATTAAATCATTCAGCTGTAAAATATATTCCACGCGTTTAACGGGATTACTCAATACTTTAAAGGCATTATTATTTAAAGTTGATAATTCTAACACTTCCTGCTGTTTTTCATCCGATTCATTTACATGAAAGTCGGGATGATACTCTTTGCTTAAAGCATAAAACTTTTTCTTTAGGAGAGCCTCATCTGGGTAAAAAGAAACAGGAATATCGTAGAACTGGAAATAATTCATTATTAAATTTTATTTGGAGACAAAGATAGGGGAGCAGCTATAAAAGCAAAGAACAAAGATTGCTCTTTGTTCTTTGCTTTTATTCTACCGTAAACAATAGTTTACCTGAAGAATTTAAAAATATCATTACCAAAAGCAAACACCATTAAACCGATAAGTATAACGAAACCTACTACTTGGGCACGTTCCATAAATCTATCACTCAATGGTTTACCTTTTATCATTTCTACAATAAGGAATATAGCGTGACCTCCATCTAATGCAGGGATAGGTAATAAGTTCATAAACGCTAATACCAGAGAAATTAAGCCGGTAAGTGTCCAAAAGTTAACCCAATCAAACGTACCTCCGTAAATTTGAGCCATACCAATAGGGCCTTGTACAGCCTTGCGAGGATCAACATCCCCTTTAAAAATCTTACCAAAGCCTTTAGCTTGATCGACCAAGGTTTGTTTTGCTTTTTCTGCTCCAATAGGAAGAGCCTCAGCCAAACTGAATTTATCGGTTTTAAAGTTTAGCCCAACAGCTTTAGGATGAAAACCAATTTTTCCCTCTTCTGTAACTTCTACAGGTAAACTGATGTTTTTTCCATTACGGACTACCTTCAACTCGGCATTTTTGCTCTTACGCACAGCCAGGGCTGATTGTATTTCGTCAAAAAAATGAATACTAGTTGAGTCAACAGCTACGATTTTATCTTCAGCCTGTAAGCCAGCTTTTTCAGCATTACTTCCAGCCTGAACTTTACCTACTACAAACGGCAGGCGAGGTGAGATGAAAGCATTTTTACCACCTTCAACTTCAGAAACTTTTTCAATAAAATTAGAAGGGATATGAATCAAGGTATCTTTTCCGGCACGGTCAACATTTAAGTTTACATTTCCGAACAACACTTTAGGACTCATCAAATCACTAAACCTCTCAACAGGCTTACCATCCACTCCTTTAATTTTGTCTCCGGTTTTTAAGCCTATTTCTTTACCTAACTCAAGGGCCTCAATACCGTATTTTACTTCCGAGTTAGGAAGATAAGTTTCACCATATTTAAAGGTCAATAACCAAAAAATAAAGATACCAACCAATACATTTACAACAACTCCACCCAACATTACAATCAATCGTTGCCATGCTGGTTTTGAACGGAACTCCCAAGGCTGAGCAGGTTGTTTCATTGCCTCAACATCCATTGATTCATCAATCATTCCGGCAATTTTCACATATCCACCTAATGGAAGCCAACCGATACCATATTCAGTATCTCCTTTCTTGAAACTAAATAATTTTACTCCCCAGGCGTCAAAAAATAGATAGAATTTTTCAACCTTAATGCCAAATGCACGTGCAGCCAAATAATGGCCCAGCTCATGCAACACCACTAAAATTGAAAGTCCGGCCAACAGCTGGGCCGCCATGATTAATCCACTCATTATTTCTTTAAAAGTTATAGGTCAAAATTAAAATAAATCTTTATAATGGCACTAACTTATTAGTTCCAAAGCCTTTATTCGAGCCTCACGATCTGTATAAACATAATCGTCATAACTTGGTTTGGCCACTTTAGTTACTTTTTGCATACATTCTTCTATAATATCCGACATCTGCAAAAAACCGATTTTATCCTTCAAAAATGCATCCACAACCACTTCATTGGCAGCATTTATGACACAAGGGCAGTTTCCTCCGATTTCAAGAGCTTCAAAAGCCAGGGCAAGATTACGAAATATTCTGATGTCAGGTGCTTCGAATGACAATTTAGGAAAATCAATAAAGCTAAAACGTGGAAAATCACTTTTTATTCTCTGCGGATAAGCCATGGCATACTGAATGGGCAACTTCATATCGGGTAAGCCCATCTGAGCTTTAATTGAACCATCATTAAATTGCACCATAGAATGAATTATAGATTGGGGATGAATAACAACCTCAATTTGATTGATATCCAAATTGAACAACCATTTCGCTTCAATCACCTCCAGACCTTTATTCATCAAACTGGCTGAATCAATAGTAATTTTAGCTCCCATGCTCCAGTTTGGATGTTTTAATGCCTGATGTTTAGTAACCATTTTTAAGTCATCCAATCCTTTTCCCCTGAATGGCCCTCCCGATGCGGTAAGAATAATTTTTTCAATAGGATTATGATCTTCACCAGTTAAACACTGAAAAATTGCAGAATGCTCCGAATCAACCGGTAAAATTGACACTTGATGCAACTTGGCTAATTCGGTCACCAAATCACCTGCTACCACTAACGTTTCTTTGTTTGCTAAGGCGATATTTTTTCCTGCTTTAATAGCAGCAATTGTTGGACGTAAACCAACATAACCAACCAAAGCAGTCAATACCATATCTACGGAATCATACTGCACCACTTCTGCTAAAGCCGCCTCACCAGCCAAAACCAGAATAGGAGTGGTGGACAAAGCATTTTTCACATACTGATATTTTGACTCATCAGCAACAACTACCGCTTTTGGACTAAACCGTAATGCTTGCTGAATTAATAAATCAGCATTACCATTAACTGTTAATACTTCTGCTTTAAATTTATCAGGATTTGCAGCTATCACCTCCAACGCCTGAGTACCTATTGAGCCGCTTGACCCTAAAATTGCAATTCGTTTCATTTATTATTCAAAATCTCATAGAGAGATTTTCTATTTACCTCAAAATTAGTCCCAGAGTTACAAAAAGTTTCAGAAAAATTTATTTCCTAAATGCAAAACTGACTTAATTCAATTATAATTTTACAATTTACTATCCTCAACCGATAAATTCACGTTGCAATTCATCGGCAATCTTCCTATCATTAGACAACCTTGGCATTTTATTTTGCCCGCCCAGTTTCCCTTTAGAACGCATATAATTTATGAAAGAATCTTTTTGCATTTTCCTGATTTTAAGTGGCTGTAATACATTCCCTTCTATCAAATCAAAGTAATATACGTTTTTTTGCTGCATCAGCTTATCAACCTTTGACCTAAATTGCTCTATGTCTTTAGGCTGATGTGAACCAAACTCTACAAACCACTCATGAAATGGCAATCCACCTTCAGGGTCATTCACTTGCGGCGCAACTGTAAATTCAACCACATCAACACCTTCTTCTTTAGCAACAGTCATTAATGCGTATTCTACTTCTTCACCAATTACATGTTCTCCAAAGGCAGAAATAAAATGTTTTATACGTCCGGTTACGATAATTCTATATGGATTTTTGGATACAAATTTAACTGTATCACCAATACTATATCCCCACAAGCCTGCATTAGTATTTAAAATGATAGCATAATTCTTATCCAGCTCTATTTCATTCAACCAAATGCGAGAAGGATTTTCATTAAAATATTCGTCTACCGGGATAAACTCATAAAAAATACCGGCATCAACATTTAATAATAAGCCATTAGATTTTTGAGAATCCTGAAAAGCGATAAATCCTTCAGAAGCAGGGTAAGTTTCAATTGAATCAACCTTTTTACCAATGCTTTTCTCCAATTTGGCCCTGTAGGGTTCAAAATTTACACCTCCGTAAACAAATAAATTAAAGTTGGGAAAGATATCCTTTACCGGTTTTCCTGTTTTGGCAGATAAACGGTCAAAATACATCTGCACCCAAGGTGGAATCCCCGAAATAAGTGTCATATTCTCGTTCACGGTTTCTTCCACAATAGCATCTACTTTTTCCTCCCAATCTTCAATACAGTTGGTTTCCCAAGATGGCATACGATTGCGCTGCAAATATTGCGGAACATAGTGAGCTGATATACCGGACAAACGACCAACTTGAATGCCATTCTTTTCCTCCATTTCTGGACTGCCCTGCAAAAAAATTATTTTACCATTTACAAACCGGGCATTACCTGTTTCGGCTATATACATTAGCAATGCATTGCGAGCAGCATTTACATGCTCAGGCATGGATTCTTTAGAAATAGGTATATACTTAACTCCAGAAGTAGTTCCTGAAGTTTTTGCAAAGTACAAAGGTTTACCAGGCCATAGAATATTTCTATCCCCATGAACCACTTTATCTATATAAGGCTTTAACAACTCATAATCACCAATGGGAACCCGTTTTTTAAAGTCCTCATAGGTTTTAATTGATGAAAACTGATGATCCAGACCATAAAGAGTTTCTTTTGCATCAGTCAATAGTTTATGAAACCATTTTTCCTGCAATGCAACAGCCTGCATGTTCCATTTACGGATTTTCTTTGCCGTATACCAGGCAAGCGGTTTACTTAATAAGGATTTCAGACCCATAAGCGGCAAATATAGAGGTTATACAAGAAGTTGGGAAACTACGACAACTATTTAATCTGGCAGTATTTTAGTATTAATTATAAATCAAACCTAACTCAGACAGCTTACAATTAATTACTGAACATTATAATTAAGTAATTGGATATTTTTGAAACTTATAGAAATCAAAATAGATTATTGTACCTTTTTATAACTCTTAATTAAATGCAACAACCACCAAGAATTGAGACTTTAAAACCTAAAAAATTAATTGGCAAACGGCTGACAATGTGCTTAGCTGAAAATAGGACCTTTGAACTTTGGAGTAGTTTTATGCCTTTAAGAAAGACTATTCAAAACCAGCTTGGTTCTAACTTATATTCCATGCAGGTATATGAACCTGGCTTAGACTTCAACCTATTTGATCTTCAAACAACATTTGAAAAATGGGCAGCTGTTGAAGTTTCAGATTTCAATTCAGTTCCGGCTTCAATGGAAACTTATGAGCTACAGGGAGGATTATATGCAGTGTTTATTCATAAAGGACCACCAAGTGCTTTTCAAGCAACTTTTCAGTATATTTTTAAAGAATGGCTCCCCAATTCGGGATATATGGTGGATACACGCGAGCATTTTGAACTTTTGGGAGATAAATACCGCAATAATCAACCTGATTCGGAAGAAGAAGTTTGGGTTCCAATTCGAAGATAAAAGCCTAAATAATCTGAATATGAATGTTAGTATTTTCCAATACCGTTACCTAATCAGTTAGCCGCCACTATTTGGAATTGTATTAAAACCATATGCCAAGACAATGAAAAAGGTTAACAAAACTACACAAGTGGAGATTCAATCGAAATGGCAACAAATTATTCTCTTAATCATTCTTGGTTATGAAGCAGCCGGGGCGTTATTAGGGGGCATCCTTTTGATTGCTGGCCCTGATGGCCACCTCATGGACATGCCTGTTGGCATAATGAATGGCGTATTTCGTAATTTCCTGGTTCCCGGCATTATTCTATTGGGATTGGGAATACTAAATTCTTTTGCCTTTGTATCCGTAATTCACAGGGCAACTGCAGATTGGTTTATGTCGGGATTTGCTTTGGGGGGATTGTTTATCTGGTTCGTTGTTGAAATTATTATTCTGCAAGAGCTGCATTGGTTGCATGCCATGTGGGGCATACCAGTGTTATTGGGTTGGATGGTGGCCATCCCACTAATTGCTTCACGTAATGCGACAGGGCCAAAAGCTTTACTCATTTGTGGGATTCTTTCTTCCATTTGGTATATCGCCATAAATATATATGTGCCATTGAAATATGAGGGATACAATATGGCATCTTATACAGTAAGTGAACTATCTGCAATAGGTGCCCCTACAAGAGTGTTATGGGTATTACTATGCCTATTATATTCACTGCTATTTGCTGCTTTTGGCTGGGGTGTTTTGCAAGTAGCAAAAGAGAACTACCATTTGCGACTGGTGGGGTATTTAATTCTTGCTTACTGCATCTTCGGTTTTTATTGGCCTCCTATGCACATGCGTGGCAATGAACCGAATTTGAGCGACACATTGCACATCGTTTGGGCTATTGTAACAAATATCTTTATGTGGCTCTTTATGGGTTTTGGAGCAGCAACTTTAGGCAAGCAATTCCGCATCTATACTATCATCTCCATAATTCTTCATATTATTTTTGGCATCCTTACCTTTTCGGAAGCTCCAAACATTGCAATTAATAGTCCTACACCAATGATTGGAAATTGGGAACGCATCAATATTGGTATCTTTATGATTTGGGTAATTATGTTGGCGATTGTTCTACTTCGAAGGGAGAATCGATTAGTTGAAAAAATATAATAGCCACTAAACGAATAAATGTTGCCTACGCAACAAACCAAGCAGGTTGAGATATCTGACGGTCATAGACCTCTGTATTATTTGTAGTCCGAAGATATGTTCCGCTTCTTCGGACTACAGGGAGTAAATACCTTCTAGTTTTGTTCAATTTCCTTTAAACTATCCATTTTCTTGTAGGCTAAGAATCCTTTGATGTCTTCAAAGTGTTCTCGGACGCGTTTATTACCAAACTCGAATACTTTGTTTACTAACCCATCCAAGAAATCCCTATCATGGGATACCAAAATCAGAGTTCCATCAAAATCCTTCAAAGCGTCCTTGATAATGTCCTTAGTCTTCATGTCCAAATGGTTCGTTGGCTCATCCAGAATCAACACATTTACTGGTTCCAACAGCAATTTAATCATTGCCAGACGCGTTTTCTCGCCACCAGAAAGTACTTTAACTTTTTTTGTGGTATCATCGCCACTAAACATAAAGGCACCCAAAAGGTCTTTGATCTTTATCGTCCCATCGCTTAACGGAATCTGATCAATGGTTTCGAATACAGTTAAGTTCTCATCCAGCAAGGCAGCCTGATTTTGGGCAAAGTACCCAATCTTGGCATTATGTCCTACTTTTAATCCACCTTCAAAATCAATCTCGCCCATAATTGCTTTAATCATGGTCGACTTACCTTCACCATTTTTACCTACAAAAGCTATTTTCTCACCTCGTTCAATCACCATCGATGCTTTTTCAAATACGGTATGATCTCCATAAGTTTTGGTCAGTTCTTCTACCATTACCGGATATTGCCCAGAACGTGGTGATGGTGGAAACTTCAATCGCAATGCCGAAGTATCCACTTCATCGATTTGAATAACCTCGAGCTTTTCGAGCATCTTTACACGCGATTGCACCTGCAAAGTTTTGGAATAAGTCCCCCTAAATCGGTCTATAAATTCTTGGTTATCTGCTATAAATCGTTGTTGCTCCTCATAAGCTTTCAATTGGTGTACCCGACGCTCAGCACGCAACTGGAGGTAATGGCTATATTTAGCTTTGTAATCATATATTCTACCCATAGTAACCTCAATGGTACGATTGGTAATGTTATCAACAAAGGCACGATCGTGCGAAATCACCATAACCGCCTTTGCCGAGTTGATCAAAAAATCTTCCAACCATTGTATACTTTCGATATCCATGTGGTTGGTAGGCTCATCAAGTAAGATGAGATCAGGTTTTTTTAACAGAATTTTGGCCAACTCGATACGCATGCGCCATCCACCCGAAAACTCTGAGGTTTGGCGGGTAAAGTCCTTACGATCGAAGCCTAAGCCTTTTAGCACCTTTTCTACCTCAGCTTCATAATTAGTCTCTTCGATCGAATAAAATTTCTCGCTCAATTCCGACATGCGTTCGATCAACTTCATATAATCATCACTTTCGTAATCGGTCCGAATAGTAAGTTGCTCATTCACCTCATCAAGCTCTTTTTGCATCTGGTTTACCTCTTCGAAGGCTTTCATAGTTTCTTCAAAAACGGTAACATTATCCTGAGTAAGCAAATGCTGTGGCAAATATGCTATTACTGCGTCTTTTGGACCGGTTACGTTACCCGAAGTAGGCTTAGCCGCATTTGCAATAATCTTTAGGATAGTTGACTTGCCTGCGCCATTCTTACCCATCAGGGCAATCTTATCATTCTCGTTTATCGAAAAGGTTACGTCGCTAAACAAGGTGGTTCCGCCAAATGAAACGGATATGTTATTTACATTAATCACAATACAGGAATATTAAAAATTGCGGCAAAGATATAGGAAAGACATCGGATTATGGTGAGAGAAATAGTAGACTTAATTAATTCTCATGGATTTGAAATAAGTTTTATAATGTTTTTAATTAAAAAGAATTTAAAATTATTTAGCATTTACCACTGCCATTAAATTTTACTCATAATATAATTGTAAGAGAAAAAATCATCTTTATTTATTCTCCTGTTAATTTTCATTTCCTGTTACGTTTCTGCACAAACAGCATCTCCCTTAGTGCAAAAATTATATAATGGCGAATGGCCTTCAAAGGTGAAATTCAAAAAAACTATGATGAGTTTTTGGAACAACGAGCTATTGAAGCCTATATGCTTGCTTTGTCCGCATTGAATGTGATTGGCATGCGCGATGGATCTGAAGCAACTTTTGGAAAAGGTTATAATGTATTACCTATTTGGAAAGATCGAATGAATGCAAAAACTCTTGTTCCAACTCCAAATTGCGATGTAATTTATTCAATGAACTATTTGAATTTAAAAGAAACCGGTCCATTAGCTTTTTAGTACACCTATCAGTTGTGCATTTATAAAATCATTAGGAAGATTCATTGCAAACGAGCACGAGATTGAACTGAGATTTATGAAAGTTTCAATGCAATATCAAGACGTTGAGCCACAATACCCCAATTAATGATGTTAAAAAGATTGTCGACAAAATCATTGCGCTTGTTTTTGAATTTCAGGTAATAAGCATGCTCCCACACATCGATCACTAGTAACGGAATAACGCCCCATTGAGTTAATTTTTCATGATTTTCACATTGAAGTAATGTGAGTTTATCTGTGTAGGGTTGATAACCTAAAATTCCCCATCCGTTTCCATCTACATCTTTAGAAATTTTAGAGAGATAGCCTTTTAATTTATCATAGCTGCCAAAATCTCTTTCTATTCGTTTTAACAAATTCCCTGTAGGATCATTTTTTTTATTGGTGAGATTTGTCCAAAAGATGCTGTGAAGAATGTGGCTGGAAAGATGGTAAGAAAGCTTTTTAGTCCAATAGTCCACTGTTTCAAGATTACCAGTTTGAAGTGCGGCTTGTATCTGCTGTAGATCTTTGTTTGCACCCTTTACTGCTCCTCCGTGGTGAAAGGTATAATGCATGCAGCGTTTCTTCATCCATATAGGGTTCTAAGAAGTTCTGATTATAAGGAAGCGGAATTTGAATAAAATTTCCATCCTTGTCGGTGAGTTTGTCAATGCCGTTTTGCAGAAAATTAGCTGAAAAAACTGAATTATTGGGGAGTACCGAAGTTCCACCAAGCAAAAAAGACGAAGTAATAAATCCTTTTCGGTTCATATAATAAACGATTTAAAATAAGTGCCAATAATTGAATATATGTAAGCACCCGACCAACCCCATCTTTACAGTTTCCTCCTGGTATCTTTTCTTTGTTGGATGAAAAAAATAGAGCAAATGCGCCTAGCCGTGCAGCAATGGAAAGAAAGCGGGTTAACCCAGCAAGCTTATTGTGAAATGATCGGGGTAAAGCGAACTACGTTTGCCAACTGGGTGGCACGATGTAAAGCAAGGACTGAAACAGGTTTTATTGCCATCACTCCCCCAACTGAAGCGGTCTCAGCAACCCTTGAGATCATCTATCCTAATGGCGTACGGCTTAACGCAAGTTCCGCTCCTGTGCATCTCCTTGCTGAACTGATCCGCCTCTACTGATGTTTAGCCTGAACTCTTCTCATCGGTATTTGCTGTACCAGGGACACTGCGATATGCGCAAATCATTCGACGGCTTGTGTGGCTTGGTTGCTTCGGAGCTCAAGGGGAATGCTACCAGTGGGGACGTCTTCGTCTTTCTAAACCGGCAGCGCACCCATATCAAGCTGCTGCATTGGGAACACGGAGGCTTTGTGTTGTACTATAAGCGCCTGGAAGAGGGGACCTTCCCGGCATCGTCCAAAGGGCAGCTGAGCTGGGCGGATCTGGTGCTGATGATCGAAGGGGTCGAGGTGCAAAAGAGTCGACAGTTACGCCGCTACCAAGTATAAAAAAGTGCCTTTTTATTTGCCCAAATGCGGTTTTTTGCTTATTTTCACGTCATGGATATGGCACTGGAAAACCTCTCAAAAGAGAACCTGATTGCTCTTTTGAAGGAGAAAGATACCTCCATTGAAAGGAGAGATGCCGCCATTGAATCCTACCAAAAAATCAACTCTTCCCTTCAGGAAGAGGTCGACTACCTTAAACAGCAGGTTGAGCTTTTCAAGCGAATGCAATTCGGTCAGAAGCGTGAACGCTTCGAAGGCGATCCCGCACAAGGTGTGTTGCCATTTGAAGCTCCGGCAGAAGAAGTGGCCCTTCAGGAAGAAACCATCAAAGAACAGATTACCTATACCCGTAAAAGACAGTCTGCCCATAAAGGCCGCGCCGCCCTTCCGGCTCATTTACCGGTAGAGGAAGTGGAGATCTATCCCCAGGGTGATCTGTCGGAAATGGTATGCATCGGCAAAGAAGTTACTGAAGAGCTGGAGTGTGAACCTGCCCGGTTCTTCATCCGCCGTTATATCCGCTATAAATATGCTGCCAAAAGCGGTGAAGGGGTCACCACCGGAGAGCTTCCCGAACGAGTAATCGACAAGGGCATTCCGGGCGCAGGCCTGCTGGCCATGATCCTGACCGATAAATATGTGGATCACTTGCCGCTGTACCGACAAAAGCAGCGGTTTGCCCGGGAAAACATCCCCATTGCCTCCTCTACGCTCGAAGGCTGGGTCAAACAAGGGCTGGAACGACTCGAACCGCTCTTTGAGCAACTCAAGTTCGACATCAAAGCCAAGGGTTATTTGCAGGTCGATGAAACGACCATCAAGGTGCTAGAAAGTGATAAGAAAGGAGCTTGTCACCTGGGCTGGTATTGGGTGTATCATGCTCCACTGGACGGACTGGTCCTGATGGACTATCAGCCTACTCGCGGTGCAGTAGCTACCAAAGAAATGCTGGCGCACTTTAAGGGGTATCTCCAAAGTGATGGCTACGGCGTATACGAAAAAATAGGCCAGCGGCCCGAGGTCATCCCGGTAGCCTGCTGGGCGCATGCCCGAAGGGAATTTGAACGGGCACTGGAAAACGATAAGGTCAGGGCCGCTAAAGCACTCGAGTTGATCCAGCAGCTCTACGCGGTGGAGCGCAAAGCTAAAGAAGCACAGCTGCCGGCCGATCAACGCAAGCAATTACGTCTGGATGAAGCACTTCCGGTACTCAACGAGCTCGGTAAATGGATCTTCGCCGAGGTAAAAAACACCTTGCCCAAAAGCCAGATTGGAAAGGCGATGCGCTATGCCATGGCACGATGGGATAAGCTCAGCGTGTATCTCCAGGATGGCAGCCTGCAGATCGACAATAATGCCATCGAGAATGCCATACGCCCCATCGCTTTGGGACGCAAAAACTTTTTGTTTGCAGGAACGCATGAGGCTGCTGCGCGGGCGGGGATGATCTATTCGTTCTTTGCCATCTGCAAGAAAAATGAGGTCAATCCTTTCGGGTGGTTAAAATACGCACTGGAAAACATCATGACCATCAACCACAAGAATATCCGGGACCTCTATCCCCAGAACTTTAAGAAATTAACTGAACTTTAAAAGACGGGGTTCGTCGGGCGGATACATTTTTACTGTTATTCGCAAATTTTGAAACAACTATCCGATATAGCCCCCTATCTTCAATAAAATATTTATTGTGATCATAATCAACAAACTTTCCATTTACTAAAAATAAAGCAGCGGTGTCGCCTAAATGAGTGTACTTAGCCTTTAAATCATTTAGAGATAAACCCTTTGTTAAATCAATTTCTCTATTTTTTGACATTAAAGTAGTTCCCCCTTTGTAATCCGTAACAACTTCAGGTTGGATTCTATTATACTCATAGGTTGCTTTTAAAGTTGTATGAATATCATTTCCTATGCCCATCAGATGGATATTCACAACGCGTAAGTTGTTGTTATTTGCAAATTTTTTAACAACTATTTGACATAAACCACTTTCTTCAAGAAAATATTTATTATAATCTTCATCAATAAACTTTCCATTTATTAAAATGATGGCGGTGGTGTCCCCTAAATGTGTGTACTTAGCCTTTATATCATTTAGAGATAAAACTTTTGTAAAATCAGGTGCACCTTTAGACGATAAAGAAACCATCTCTTTGCCATTCATATTAAATGTATAATGGATTTTATTATAATCATAAATTGTTTTCAAGGTTGTATCGGAATCATATTTTCCTGTCCATCCCATAGCAATACGACCTGCCCGACCTGCCTCCTTTCCGTTCTTATATATAATTTGCCCAAAAATTGTAGAGCTAGTTAATAGTCCTAAAAGCATTAAGATGAGTAGACGCTTCATATTATTTTAATTATTAATTCTCCTTTTCTGTATTAATTAGATGTCGTTTCTGATTTTTGCTCTCCATCTATATTGTCTAGCTCTGGTGTCGCCATTATTCTTGACATAAACCAAATTGTCCCTTTACCTTTCCATTGTCTTGTCGCCCAAATGATGCCCACAATTAGTCCAACTGTCGCAACTATGATTCCTATAAATAGTCTTGTTGTTGTCGGGTCAGAGAAATAAATAGTTGCTCCAATTGCAAGTCCAATTAAAAGTGGGGAAGCAACAATTTGCAACCATCCGATTCCTTCTGTTATGAATTCGAACACTCAAAAAATTCCCCTGTCAGAATTTTCTATGTCTTTCTTCAATTTTGTCATTATTTTATATTCAAATTCAATTTTACACTCACCGTATCAGCAGTTTGAAGCGGTTTATCTAAGAATAAAAGCTGCTTTATCAAAGAATAATTATCTTTAAAACAATTGGTTTTACCATTTGAAAACACAAAAACTGATTGGGGATTTCCTATAAAATACATATGCGTAATTTGAATTATATCTTTAGTTTTAGGATTAAAGTAAAAACCAAAAATATCGCTATCATCTTCTGATACGTTGCTATTTTCATATACTCCCTGTAATTCAAAATCTAAAATCTTTTCTGGCATATAATTAATTTGATCTCTACCTGTAAGCTTATGATTAGAATATCGAACAGTATACGTTATATCATTTGAATTCGAATTTTTGTCTTGGCGAATTAATGATTTATGCTCATTATCAAAAATGAAATCAATATTTAAGTTGGTATTCTGAAATCTGTGGATGCTATCTTTAATACTTTTCTTAATATATCCGTAACCGCTAATAATATTCACTTTTTCTAGATCCATTCGATCCTTTTTGAATGAAGTAGGTGAATTACAAGAAATAGTAGTAATGAAAATAAGCAAAAACGTCGCAAAAAATTTCACGCGTGGATTAAAAAAATTAAGAATTAATGTTTCAACTAGCATTGTTTTCATTATAAATATGAGGCTGCCCACGCAAGAAATTTAGCACTAGGTAAAAAAATCAATTGAGCCAAAATTGTACCCAAAAAACGAGCTATTGTCATATAGACAATTTGCTTTCTAAAAGTTGATTCCGAACATTTACCCAAAGTAACATCGTCAGTCATGGCCGATAAATTGGGATCAATAAAAGCAAACATTAATATAGTAGCAAAACCATTTATAAACGCAGATAAATTACTTGCAGTAGATCGATAATCGGGATTTAAATAAGAGGCATAAACCGCAGATAAAACTCCAATGGTTAAGATAGCTATGGCCACGATATTAAGAAAGAACATCCTCCAGGGAAACTCTTCATTCAACTTTATTAGAGAAACATTTTCTCTCGCTGGTAAGGTTAAATTGTCCTTAAAATATAGTATGCCTCCTTTAGAAAATCCATGCAAAACCAATTTAGACATGGATTTATGTACGCTGAAATTAATTACTGCTTTAGCCAATACTCTTTGAAAAGTTGGTATAAGGAATGCACCTGCAAGTGTAGCCAAACTGCAAGAAAAAATAATTAACCGAAAGGTGACGATATTGTCAAATACTCCATGTTTGATGTCCATTTCTACCGTCTTGGCTAAAAGGGGAGCCTGAAATCCATTCGCAGTTCTTGAAACTAAAACTAGAATGTTAAATAATGCAAAGGAAATTGCTATTCGGCCAGTTCTAATGCCAACAATTCTAACAGAGTAGGAAAGGGTGGTGATGAGATTAATTAAAAATGTCAGAATAAGAACTACTATTACTTGAGTTGTCATCAGTTATGTAGATGTTATGTGTCGTCACTGTCAAAGATAGATTCTTTTTCAGATTTTAGAGGTCCTTAATTGGTGGCTGCTAACGTTCCGGCGCTTGACGCAGGTGCGAAGAAAACTCCGTTCCATTGTCCAGCGTTACGAAAGTAATTTAACCTAGTGGAATTGTAAGTTGCACCTCGCTCACGCTTGTGTTCAGTCGTCGTTCCAAAGCAAAAACCCCTGTAAGCTATTGACCTACAGGGGTTTTATATAGTTTTTCAGTACACCCATCAGGATTCGAACCTGAGACCGACGGTTTAGAAAACCGTTGCTCTATCCAGCTGAGCTATGGGTGCAGCTTTCTTAAAAGCGAGTGCAAATAAAGTAAATAATCCTAATATATACAAACTCCAAAATCGCCCTGTTTTGCTATCTTACTATATTTCAGAAACAAAGATTTAAATTAATTTTAATTCGTGATTAATCATTGCACTCTTTAATTAATCTTTAGGCTATATTTCATTCATAAAACTTTCCATTATAAAACAATAATTACCTAAAAAACATTTAAGACTATTATTGATTTACACCAAAACAAAATAAAGTTTTATGATAACATTTACAATAGAATCACCATCTTATTTTTGTCATTTTAAAAACATTTAATAGAGATTACAAACAATTATTCAATATATTTAAAACATAGCACAAAATTTGCTCAATAAAAATAGTTCATTATTGAAAAAATGAGCAGTTTTATAAAACACCAAAAAACCACAATAATTAAGACAAAAAATTCATTTTTAAATATTTTTACCTGCACAAATCAGCAAAAAATTAATTTTTCACGAGAAAAAACAGAATTTTTTAAAAAATTGCTTGTAAAAACAAATCAATAAAGTACTTTTGCTCCTAAACAACACAAAAAATTAACTTTAAACTTAAAAAGAATGTCGCTACTTCGTTTTAAAGCTTTAGAAGCTGCCATGAACAGACCGGTTGTTAAAGTGGTTACTCCTTCAACCAAAATCTCCGATTTTTACGGTTCGAATGTTTTTGATAAAGCTAAAATGAAAGAATTCCTTTCAAAAGAGGCTTATCAAAGTGTTATGAGTTCTATTGAACTTGGCATTCCTGTTGACCGTACCATGGCAGAGCAAATTGCTGCCGGCTTAAAATCATGGTCTATGGGTAGGGGAGTTACACACTATACTCACTGGTTTCAACCATTAACCGGTACTACAGCTGAAAAACACGATTCATTCTTTGAGCCAACTTCTGACGGCAAAGCAATTGAGAAATTTAGTGGCGACGCATTAGTTCAACAAGAACCTGATGCTTCTTCATTCCCTAACGGTGGTATCCGTTCAACTTTTGAAGCTCGCGGTTACACAGCTTGGGACCCATCTTCACCAGCATTTATTATGGAAAGCGGTTCAGGTTTAACTTTATGTATTCCTACCGTTTTCGTTTCTTATACAGGCGAAGCACTTGACTTTAAAGCTCCTTTATTAAAAGCTTTAGCAGCTTTAGACAAAGCAGCTACTGCTGTTTGTCAATACTTCGACAAATCAGTTACCAAGGTTAATGCTTCATTAGGTATTGAGCAAGAGTACTTTGTTGTTGACGAAGACTTATTCTTTGCTCGTCCTGACTTAGTTGCAACTGGTCGTACTTTATTTGGTCATGAGTCAGCTCGTAACCAACAATTAGAAGACCACTATTTCGGTTCAATCCCTGAGCGCGTTTACGCATTCATGTTAGATTTCGAAACTGAAGCTTTAAAATTAGGTATTCCATTAAAAACCCGTCACAACGAGGTTGCTCCTGGTCAGTTTGAGTGTGCACCTATTTATGAGGAAATCAACTTAGCGATTGACCACAATCAATTGTTAATGGACTTGATGGATAAAGTTTCTCGTCGTCATAAATTAAGAGTTTTATTACACGAAAAACCATTTGCAGGAGTAAACGGTTCAGGTAAACACAATAACTGGTCGTTAATTACTAATACAGGTAAAAACTTATTATCACCTGGTAAAACGCCTAAAAACAACCTTATTTTCTTAACATTCTTTGTTAATACCATTAAGGCCGTTTACAATCACGCTGATTTATTACGTTCATCAATTGCTTCTGTTAATAACGATCACCGTTTAGGTGCTAACGAAGCTCCTCCAGCAATTATCTCTATCTTCTTAGGTGAGCAATTAAACGAAGTATTGGATGAGATCGAATCATCACATGTTGTTAACCGTAAGAAAAAAGATCTTTCAGGTGCTTTAGGTCTGAACATTCCTAAAATTCCTCAAATTTTATTAGATAACACCGATCGTAACCGTACTTCACCTTTTGCCTTTACTGGTAATAAATTTGAGTTCCGTGCGGTAGGATCATCAGCAAACTCTGCTAACCCAATGACAGTTTTAAATGCTATCGTTGCAGAGCAGTTAAACATCTTCAAACAAGACGTTGATAAGCTGGTTAAAAAAGGAGAGAAGAAAGATGTAGCATTGATGAAAATTATTCGTCAATACATCAAAGAATCTAAAAACATTCGTTTTGAAGGTAATGGTTACAGCGATGAGTGGGCTCAAGAGGCAGAAACTCGTGGCTTATCAAACATCAAAACTACCCCTAAAGCGTTAGATGTATTAACTGATGAGAAAACTGTTGAACTGTTCGAAAAACAAAACATTTTCACAGAGCGCGAGTTACATGCACGCCACGAAATCTTCTTAGAAAACTATACTAAGAAATTGCAAATTGAGGCTCGTTTAATGGGTGACTTAGTTACCAGCCAGATCATCCCTGCTTCATTGAACTATCAAACCAGATTGATTGATAACGTTAAAGGTTTGAAAGAATTAGGCTTAAACGGTGCATTGTCTTCAAGCCAGATGGAAATTATCACAGAAATTTCTGAGCGTGTATCAACCATTAAGAAAGCTGTTTACGAAATGATTGAAGAACGTAAAAAAGCTAACGTATTGGCTGACGCTCGTGAGATGGCAATTGCTTATGATGAGAAAGTTAAGTCTTATTTCGAAACAATTCGTTACCACGTTGATAAGCTTGAACTTATTGTTGATGATGCTCAGTGGCCTTTACCTAAGTTCCGTGAGTTGTTATTCATCAAGTAATATGTGGTGTATTAGCGATATAAATTAATTTTTAAGGTCCTTGTCGGTTAAAACCGGCAAGGATTTTTTTATTTAACCCAAAAAAGTCATTAGGGATTTAAGTTTTTGTCAAGTCAAATGTTTTATTACAATTCCATAGGCCGGTAAACCATTCTCTTCGTTTCATGGCCAGCGACAGTTTTAGGATTTTCTGGCTGCCGTTTTTTACCATATACCCGCCAATGGCAAACACCTTGTAGCGTAATGTTTCAGGCGTTGTTCTACTTGGGTATTAAGCACGACCTGCCTGAAAAGGCTGATGAAGTTATAGGCCATCATCACCCAGTTCAGGGCCGCTTCGGTGGCATCAAAGTTTTTAAGATTGAAGCTGTCTGCCCCAAAATCGTATTTCAGTTCTTTGATCTGGTTTTCGCAATTGGCCCTTTGCCGGTACAGATTCCACACCTGAAGTGCCGGCAGGGTTAAATCGGTGACAAAACAACTGTAGCGGTAATTTTTATAAATGCCCTCGTCTTCAAATAGTTTCAGCGTTTTGCCCGTTGCACAGGGGCGTTCACTGATTTGCTGGCGGACCATGACCAGCCTTCTGGGTTGATCCCACAGGGGACTTTGATAAGTGCTTTCGGCCACTTCGATACCAGCAGTAACTTTTACCCACAGGTGTTGTGCGGCGAGTTTTTGTTGGATCGGTTTGTACTGCCGGGCGGCAATGATGTAGTTGCCCACTTGTGGACTTTGCTCCAGATACTCAAATACTTCTTTACCGTAAAATCCACTGTCGGCCCTGAATAAGCCTATTTTTTTACCGTTTAGTTTTTCTATCGTATCGGCTAAAAAGCCCTGAAAATTATTGCTCGTATAGCTGTCGCCGCTTCGCAGCCAAAAGTTGGCGACCATTTTTGTTTCCTCTATAAAGGCGATTAAAGGATGATGACTGTTGCGGCCTGGCTTAAGGGGGTTGTATCCTTTTTTACTACCCTGTTGCCCGCCGTATCGGGTAAGGATGGTGGAGTCGACATCCAGCGTGTAATTATCATACTGCAGATTGCCAAAAAACCATTGGTATAAAGGGGTGAAGATCTGCTGGTTGGTGGCCAGGGTATGTTTATTAAAAAAGCGCTGGATGGCTTTACTGCCTGCCATTTGTTTGAAACCCCAGCATTGTTTCATGACCGCATCATGGCGCGTTACCTCGCAATGTTCAAACTTGTTGGCCCCACACCATATACTGGTCATAAACTGTTGGATGAGTTGATGCGGAGAATACCCCCGGTTTGACCCTGGGGCAGGCAATGGCAACTGATCCAATGCAGCTTCAAAATCCATCCTGTCCAACATTTTTTTCATCAAAATAATACCCGACCAAGGAGTTATTTCTTTGTCTGTAAAGTCAATTTTCAGGTCCAAGTTCAAATAAGGTTTACTTACTGCAATTTCCTCCAATTTACATTGGTATAAAACCAATAGTTATCAACAAGTTAACACTCTTAATTTCTAATGGCGGTCATTAGAAATTGAGGCTAATGACTTTTTTGGGTTTAAGGCACATTTAACATGAAAATTATCCGCACCAATTCCGAAAATCCTGACTTTATTGCTTTGGTAAAGCTTCTCGATATAGATTTAGTTGAACGATATGGCGAAAAACAAGCCTTTTTCTCTCAGTTTAACAAACTGGATTCTATAAAAAACTCTGTTGTTGTTTATCATGACGATGAATTGGTTGCCTGTGGAGCATTTAAAGAATATATTGATCAACCTAACACTGTTGAAATAAAACGTATGTACGTAAGTCCGGCATACAGGAACCAGGGAATAGCAAAATTAATTTTGAATGAACTTGAAAAATGGGCCAAAGAGCTGAATTTCGAACATTTAATCCTTGAAACAGGCAATAAACAGCCCGAAGCAATTCGGTTGTATGAAAAGTATGGATTTAACTATATTCCAAATTATGGGCAATATATAGGGGTAGAGGAAAGCCTATGCATGCAAAAAAAGATTTGACATAAAGCAGGAAGGTCGATTTTAACTAATCAACCTTCCTGCTTTATTAAGCTTATTGTGCGTCGTAAATCACAACTTTATCGAATAAACCTCTAAACTCGTCTAAAAACGCTTTGTGCACCGGGTGGACCTGGTACACATCATGCCCAGCCAAATCATCAAAAGAAAGCAATAAAGAAAAAGTATAAGTTGTATCTACCACCGCTCTTTCAATAGGAGCAGGGGTACCAATATGGATTGATTTTACAGTTTCAATGGCTTTCACCGATTCCAATCCTTTTCTAAAAGAGGCTTTTTGTTCAGCTGTTGTATCAGCCTTGAGCCAAAATAATACGTGGTGACTTAACATGATAATATATTGAAATTTGATTTTAATAATGCATAATAGTAAGCGCAGTTATCCAATTGCAAATAACACTAACACATCTGGATATTTATTTCAGAAGATAAGAGGGGAGAAGTTATTTTTCACTTAAATCCATCCAAGTAAATAGGCCAACCCAAATATTATGATTATTGAGATGACAAAAATCTTGACGAAAGAACCGCTAAATTCTTTTCCTATTAAAAAATTGCCGCCGCCACGCGATTCACGTTCTTCTGACGAATGTCTCATTATTGTAGAGTTAGAAAATTAAGCCTGAATGTACAAATTCTCTTATAAAACACAGAAAATATAGGGTTGTTTTATTTTCTAATACAATAGTGTTATATATCTATAAATCAATTCTTATAAGTTTTTAATAACTATTAGTTAATTTATTTAAAAATAAAATTATATTTATATTTTAAAAGAACAATTATTATATTAGATAACATTTTGATACTAAGATGTTTTTGAATAAAAAAGATTTGTTTTTCCTGCTTAAACCAATTACCATGGTAGCTTGTATTTATTTAATATTAGTTCTATTGATTACCCTATTTAAGTGGCCTCGAGATAAGTCTACAGAGGTGGCTTTTAAACGGCGAATGTTAACAAATGGTTCATGGGAAGGGGCGTATATTATGCAAAAGCATAAAAAAGTAAACGATAAGGTTTGCCTCGTAGATTCTTTAGTTGAAAATGTCCATTTTAACTTTTTTAATTCAGGTTTTTTTGGCAATCCAAACGAAAAATTTTGGTTCTTTAAGGTTAATAGATATTCTTTTTATAACAACAATTCAATCCTACTTAGTGGTCAATCTTATTGGAATATAGAAAAATTAGATAATGATAGCTTGATTCTATCTTTTGGTCTTTATTATGATTATGGAATTAAGTTCAAGTTAAAAAAGGTCAAATAAGCAAGCAAAAATTAGAGTTCTGATTAATTAAATTTACGAGAAAACGCACTTTCAATCACTTAATTATCACATAATTATTTCAATACTAAGTTTTAATTGTATTAAAAAAGTGTTTGGAAAGTTCCCAGAGATAAACTAACTGTTTAGCCTCAGATTTATCCAATTGTAAGTTTCTTTTTTTAAGATTGTGATGGTATCCGTTTTGCCAGCCTTAAATGCATGATTGGCCCCTTCAATTTCTACTAATGTAGCTAAAGGGAGTTTTGAACAAACAGAATCTATCAATTCCCAAGTTGCAAACTCATCTCGTGTCCCCTGAAGAAAAAGCATAGGAACTTTTACGTTTTTAAGATGCTCTGCACGATCAATAGATGGATTTCCTGGAGCGTGTAATGGAAACCCATAGAAAATTACCCCCTTTACATTTGTTTCAGATTGAATCGATAAATACTGAGAAGACATTCTTCCACCAAAGGATTTTCCAGATATAAAAAGTGGTAAGGAAGGAAACAATTCGATTGCCTTATTAATTGCTGCTTCTATGGTTTTATGGGCTACAACAGGTACATCGGGCCTTTTCTTTTTCTGTTCCATGTATGGAAAATTGAATCTCAATGTAACAATACCCTTCTCTGAAAGAGATTTCGCCAAAGCAACCATAAAGGGATGATTCATCCCGGCACCTGCACCATGAGCCATAGTTAATATGCAGTTACTTCTTTCAGGAATAAAGCACTCGGCAGATATTGAGCCAATATCCGAAGAAACTGGGATTGTTAGAGTCTGGGTATTCATAAGTAATCACTATAAAAATAATTATTTGATTTTTGTAAACTTGCTTTTTAAATGAAACAGTCGAGTTTCTTTAATAGTAGCATGGTAGTTCATAAGAGTTTTACAAAACCATTCAAAAAACAAAAAAAGTTTAAACTTAAACCAAGAATAATTTAATAAGCATGCTTTATAAATTCAAATTGGAAGATGATATTTCGATAAAGATTCCGTTATAGGTCGGTATTCAATATCTAATACAACCTCTTTGAAATATGTGATTTATTAAAACAACAAGTATACTGACCATAAAGGCTTTACAACATTTATTTAGTGCCCGTTAAAACAGCAATTCTATTTTTGACCTTTATTCATTCTTATACCTTTTAATTCCGAATGAAATTGAAAATTATTTACATTTTATTAGCAGTAATTCTAGGCATTAATTCCGCCCAATCGCAATCATTAGCACAGTTAGATTCTTCGCGGGTGCTTTTACCCAATGGTTGGGCATTAACACCTGTGGGTAAAAGTTTACAATTGGGCGATTTACCATTAAACATTGCTGTTTCGGCTAACAAAAAATTAATGGCCACTACCAATAATGGGCAGGGTCGTCAGTCTTTGCAATTAATTGATGTTAAGGGTTTCAAAACCCTTCCTGACTTGTCCTCCCTTGTCGCACTAAAACTAATTCACTTCTGAATATCAGTATTTTACAGTTTTGAAAACCGTAATTTGTCGCACTAAGCTTAAATTATGCTACGAATTCGAACTGTTACGACTGCCTCAGGAGCAAAGGCTGTTCAGGTAATTTATTATTATAAGCGAAAAAGGGTAGTCTACAAGCATATCGGTTCAGGAAGGTCAGAGGCGGAAGTCGAATCTCTTATGTTGGTCGCGCAGGATTTCATCGACAATTACACACCGAGCTTGCCGTTCAAGGAGGAAACAAAGTTTGACAATTTGATTTTCCTGGACAGAGCGCAGTTTTTAGGTGTACATTATACCTTTTTATATGAAGTACTTTCGAAAGTCGTCAACAAGGTCGGTCTATCCTATATCAAGAAACCACTATTGTTGGATCTTGTCATTATGCGGATCTTAGAGCCTGCTTCAAAATTGCGATCTATAGAGCTGATGGATACCTATTTTGGCATTCGTCATCGAAGGCAGAGCTTTTATAAGTCAGCCAGGGATTGGCTGGAGCTGAAGCAGGATGTCGAACAGATCGTTGTTGCCTTCGCAAAGAGCAGCTACGCGTTCAATTTCGAGCTGTTGTTCTATGATGTAACCACCTTGTATTTCGAGACTTTTGAGGAAGACGAGCTCAGGGAGAATGGCTTCTCTAAAGACAATAAATCACAACAACCCCAGATATTGGTTGCTTTGATGGTGACCAAAGAAGGCTTCCCTGTATCCTATGAGGTGTTCTCCGGCAGCACATTTGAGGGGCACACGATCCTTCCCGTCGTACAGAAGTTCATCCGCAAGCATGGCGTTGCCAATTTTACCATCGTCGCAGATGCGGCCATGATAAGTTCGGTCAATGTCCAGGCATTGGTCGAAAGTAATATCAATTATATCGTAGGTGCAAGACTGGGGAATCTTTCGAGTCCCTTGATCGAACAAATCGATCGCTCTCTCAAGAGAGAAGACGGCCATAGCATCAGGATAAAAACCGATAATGGATATCTGATATGCAGTTATTCGGCAGTACGATACAAAAAAGATAAGTACGAAATGGAAAAGCAGATACAGAAAGCAGAAACGATTATCCAGACTCCCTCAAAGGGTAAGAAGACAAAGTTTACCAAATCGAGAGGCGAAGTATTAGAACTCAACCGTACGCTGATCCAAAAAACGAAAAAATTGTTGGGAATAAAAGGGTATTACACTAATCTGGAAGAAAGTGTTGCTGACAACAATACGATAATAGGGCATTATCACGAACTGTACAGGATTGAACAGGCTTTTAGGATATCTAAAAGCGATCTTCAGACCAGACCAATTTTCCATTACAAAGAAGAGCCTATAAACCTTCACTTATTGGTCTGCTTCATGTCGCTAGTAGTATCCAAACATATTGAATTGTCAACCGAAGTATCTATAAAAAAGTTCGTAACCGAATTGAAAAAGATCACGGACGCCAGGATGGTGAATGGAATTACAGGGAAGGAAATACGCATTAGGGCCAAAATAACGCCGTTAATCGAAAAATTGGTGCAAAATCTAAAACTGCCGCACTAAAAGGGACAAGTCAGGAGGGTCGTCAGTCTTTGCAATTAATTGATGTTAAGGGTTTCAAAACCCTTGATGACATGACCATAGCAAAATCATGGTATGGACTAAAGTTTAGCAAAGACGGTAAACACCTTTACGCCTCAGCAGGCAACGATAACCAAATCTTGCGTTATGCCATCATCAATCAAAGGCTGGTAAATCCGGATACGATTTATTTGAGCCGCAATAAAAAGGAAAAAATATCTCCGGCAGGTTTTGATATAGATGAAGTAGCGGGAAGGCTTTTTGTGGTTACCAAAGAAAACAACAGTCTTTATGAACTTAATCTCCTTAGCAAAAAGGTTGAAAATAAAGTTAAACTAGCCTCAGAAGCTTATTCTTGCCTGCTTTCAGCCGATAAAAAAACACTATTTATTACCCTTTGGGGAGCTAAAAAAGTAGCCATATATAATATCGCTTTAAAAAACATTGAATCAACAATTGATGTAGGCGATCACCCCAATGAATTAATTCTGTCGAAAAACGGAAAGTTGTTGTATGTGGCCAATGCAAACGATAATTCAGTTTCAGTAATCGATGTAGCACAACGAAAGGTCATTGAAACATTAAATGCAGCCTTGTACCCTAATGCACCAAGCGGTTCAACCACTAATAGTCTGGCTTTAAGCAAAAATCAAAAAACACTGTATATTGCCAATGCCGACAATAATTGCATTGCAGTATTTGATGTAAGTGAACCAGGCAAGAGCTTATCGAAAGGATTTATTCCAGCAGGATGGTATCCAACCAATGTAAAGGTTATCGGCAAAAATATCTATGTCAGCAATGGAAAAGGCTTTAAGTCAATATCTAATCCGAATGGCCCAAATCCGCTAGGTAAAAAACAAACAGTAACCTCGCATTTAGGCGATTTGCAAAAAAAAGTGGAAGTGCAGTATATAGGTAATTTGTTTAAAGGAACATTAAGTAAGATTAAACAGCCTACACGTAAACAGCTCAATATTTATACGTCCGCAGTTTATAAAAATACACCATATAGCAAGGAAAGGGAATTGAATGCAGCGGGAGAGGAGGGTAATCCTATTCCTATGAAAGTGGGTTCTCCTTCTCCCATTAAGTACGTGTTTTACATTGTTAAAGAAAACAGAACTTTTGATCAAGTGTTAAGTGATGTTCCGGGAGCAAATGGAGATACTACTCTATTATTGTTTGGCGAGAAGTACACACCAAACCAACATGATTTCGCTAAGCGCTTTGTCTTGTTTGACAATTTTTATTGCGATGCAGAAGTAAGTGCAGATGGCCATAACTGGAGTTTAGGAGCCTATGCCACCGACTACCTTGAAAAAACCTGGCCCACAAGCTACGGTGGCCGAGGAGGATCATACGATGGTGAAGGATTTAGAACAATAGCCAATAATAAGGGTGGCTTTATTTGGGATAACTGCAAGCGCAATAATGTCAGCTACAGGACTTATGGCGAGTTTGCGGGTGTAAACAAACCCAATATAGAAATACTCCGCGGCCATTTATGCCCCAACTTCGATTGGACAATGAGTGTGAGGGATACCTCAAAATTTAGATTGTGGCAAAAGGATTTTGATTCATTGCTTGCGGTTAATGCTGTCCCACGTTTAAATACCATCCGCTTGGGAAACGATCATACCGAAGGAATGGCAGTAGGACGACCAACCCCTTACGCTCATGTAGCGGATAATGATTTAGCGGTAGGATTGCTGGTTGAACATTTAAGTAAAAGTCCGATTTGGAAAGAATCTTTAGTGATTATGCTTGAAGACGACGCCCAAAACGGCGCAGATCATGTAGATGCTCATAGAAGTACGCTTTATTTAGCTGGCCCTCACGTAAAAAAAGGTTTCATTGATCATACAATGTATTCAACTTCATCAGTATTACGAACTATTGAACTAATATTAGGCTTACCGCCAATGACCCAGTACGATGCGGCTGCGCCTTCCTTATGGCGTGCGTTTACAGCTAACCCTGATTTTTCAATGTATAGGCATATACCTTCCAATATCAATTTAAATGACAAAAACATAGCGCAGAGTGATGCTGCTAAAAAAAGCGCCTTTTTTGATTTCACCAAAGTGGATAATGTGTCTGATTTCTTGTTTAATGAGGTACTTTGGCAAGGCCTTAAGGGGAAACCTGCCCCGGCCCCAACTCACGCTGCTTTTATCTATATTGACAAGAAAAAGGAAAAGGATGAGGATTAAGAAGTAGTAGAAAGATTGAGATTTTTTTAGAAACAATGGAATTTTTCTGGCTACTATCGATATTAATTTCGTAATTAGGGTAATAAGGCTTTTAAATCACTAATTACGTCATCGCATCTAATTACCCAAGATATTTCCGAAAACAGAGTTGTTTCAATGGGGGATGCCCATTTTATCACTTTTAATATCGGGGATTGATAAGCTGAATATCTCTATAATTAATAAAAAAATTAAAACCGCTATGATAATTTCTTAGCGGTTTTTGTTGACTTTAAATTAACTATTTAATTTACCTCAGCCTTTTCATAACACTTTTTTACTTTATACTCAAAATAATAGATTCGATTGTTTAAATCAAGTACTGAGCCAGCCCAACCAGACCACTTGTCAAAAAACGCACAGTCATAAGGGTCATTCGAATTAACTTGAAACCCGTTCTCTTCAATGCCCAATACTGGAACTATGATCAAATTGTCAGCTTTTTTCATTTTATGGAGAGGCACTCTTACTGTATAACTCCTAAAAAAATCGCATGAAGTTAGATCGAATTCAACTGATGATTTAAAAGGAAATTCACTGAGGGTTAATGGAATTTCCCCTTTTTTAAAACTGCCGACATACAAAGTAACACTACTCAATCCTTTGTTCCATTCATTTACTAAAAAATTAACATACAAGTATTCTTTATCATTAAAAACTCTAACCTTGCCGATTACTTCAGGATTCTCATAGTCAGCAGCAGGCCCTCCTGTAGAAAGCAAATCTAATTCCTCAACGTTGCTGCAGACTCTGGCTTTTTTACATTCAATTTCAACCTTCTCTACATCTTGATGATTTAGTTTGTTTATTTGTGGTTGTTTTTGAAGCATTTCTTCAGAGTTTGAATTTTCACAACCCCACACGAATAGATTGATGCTTAAAAGACACAAAGCATAATTTTTTAAAGTTTTCATAAGACAAAAGTTTAAATAATTAAAATTGATTTTGATGATTCCGATACATTATATTTCCAGGTAATCATTATAGGCAATCCCGAGATTATGGTGGCAAAGGATGGTGATGTAGGTTTAGAACTAAAGATTTTTTTTCTCTAAAATGATGTTAATCTCAACATAAATATCCAAAATTATAGTTATACAAAGGCAATTCTCCTCATTACAAGTTTTCACTACCCTTTATTTTCTTCATCAATTTCAAATACTTTTTTGTAGGCTTTCCTGCATAATGAGTTTTAAAATATGGTATAACCTTGGGTAGTCCACCTATCAAATTCGATTTTATAATCGGTAGCCGATAAGCCATGTCGGGAAACCCAGGGTTGAGCCGAAGCATGAATGCCAACAAAAAAAATCAACAGCAAAAACAGTAAATATTTTGGAACAAAATGGGGCATAATATTTTCATTTAATTGGTAAAAATGAATGAGGATAAGCAGCTCTTTCAACTGCCTATCCTTGCCTTTGGTTAGACCATTTCCACACTATAATCGGCTACTCCTGATTTAATGTACAGCAGGATTACCGATCCTGTTCCAGGTCGGAACAATCCCGAAGGGTTTAACTCATTCGTTGTTTGGAATTTCTTGATGGCTGCAATTGTTTTAGGCCCACAAATACCATCGATCAAAAGAGTGGAAGTACCGCCTTCGTTTTCATCTACCTGCTTCAGCAATTTCTGAATCACTTTTACATCGGCTCGCTGGTTTGTCCCATTTTTACCAACGGATTGTTCAATTTTATTACCTACTGTTTCTGTTGCTTCTTCTGAGCTGCTTTCACCGGTATATTCGCCAGAAACGCCGGGACCATTTGTGCTATTTCTATCCTCGGCAATAACCTGGAAGCTGGGAGCAGAAGAATAATCTTCGTCAGAAAAAGAGACCTTCCAACCGTTCCAGTTGTAATCAATTGTAGAGCCAATACGATAAAAAATTTGATCAGCATTTTTCATGGCATCCCAGGTGTAGGACTTCATGGTGTATGTATTGTCGGCTTCAAGTTCATAATTGTTTTGGGCATCGCTATAACTGGCATAAAAATTCTCAGCCGTCCGTTCTGATTCGTTGGCGGCATTGAAGAGTTTGTTATCCGTTGCAAACTCTACATAATACTGCGGATTTCCTGCCTTGTCGATATTAAAACAGGGCGGCAAATTACTGGAACACCAGGAGGCTGGCCCTACCATACAAGGTAAGGCAGATGATCCTCCACCTGAATTATTGTTGCTGCTGACGACCGCCAATACAGTAAAGGGTTTTTGTGCCTCAAAGGGAGATAAGTTGCTGCCCAGCGTCATATAATTTGGACTCTGGTCGGCCGGCATACCAGCAATTATAGTATCATAGAAATTCGGGTAATCACCAGTAAAGGCTCCATTTTGCCAAACAGTGAGCAGTCGGCCAGTGAAAATCCCATTGGAATCACCGTCACCGCTTAACTGGTTATCCTGACAACCAGAGATATAAATCAACGAAGCCAGGAACTCATCAGCTGCTTTGGCACTGCGGGTGAGAAGTTGGATATTCTGGTATAGCTCCCGTTTTAAAATATAGTTCTTAAGACTTGCACCTATTGGAATATTTTTGGGTTTTAATCCATCACTAATTGCGCGTAAAGTCCTTTTCTTCATTTGGCTATTGAATTGCAACAAGTCCGTTTCGCTAAAAGGAGTACGGACTCCTCTTTTACCTTCTCTCTTTTGATTCATGAAATTCATTAGCATCATTCGTACCATGGAGCCACTGTGACAACTGTCGGATAATACGAAGATGCGTACTCCTTCTGCAAAATGTTGCCAACAATTGTAGAGCTCGTTATCTATTAACTGGCGGTCATATAGAATCCAGGTTTCGTTGAGACCGTCTTCTTCTTCGCCTGTTTCATCGGGCACTTGCCCACCGTGACCAGAATAAGTGAGCAGAAAAATATCCCCGTTGCACAATTGAGAAGCCGCCGCTTCAATTTTTTGGAGAACATTCATTGCAGTGGCCTGGCCATCGATCAACTGATTAACGGTTGTAAATCCTGCCTGCTGGGCAATCACTTTCATCGAATTTGCATCGTTAATGCACCCGAATAATTCGGGGATGACATAGTCGGGATATTGGCTTGTATCTACATGATTCAAGCCGATGTGTAAGGAGATTCCTCTTGACATAAGATTGATTTTTATTAGTTATAAATTACAGTTGATTCGATAGTGATAATGTTTCCCTGGGTGGATAGATCCTGTGCCAAAAAAGGTTGGTCGAAGGCATCTATGGTTTGATCGTTACGGATAAGTTTTGTAACCCGGTAATCGACCACGCGCTCCATCAGGAAATGAGTGATAGGCATTTGGATGGCTACTTCCTGGTTTGTTTGAGTAATTGTGAGTTGCAGGGCATTTTCTGTTGTTGTATTATGGAGACGATAACTTATCTCTATAGCCGCTAGTCCTGCTTTCGCAAAATCTATGGTAGTAAGGAATATAACCTGGCATTGTACGTCCTCGATATAATTATTGATCTGTTCCAGGTCCACCTGCGGAGATTCCACTACGGTATAATTCGCCTGGAAACGTGTATATGACTTGTCCGGTATCGATCCTGACCATTCTCCAAACGGCGGGATCTCCGAAATCAGTTCAAGATCTTCAAACCCGCTACCATCCTGGAGGTAGGCTCTAATACCGGTAACCTGTAACCGACACTCGGTTTTGTTGCTGATGGATAATTGTCCCGGTGTGGCTAGCTTTATACAGACATGTCCATGTTCCCATTCTCCACCAATATTTTGCAGGCTAGGGAGCAACTGGGTGGAAAAGGTTTCTCCTGTTGCAAGAGTAGTGGTAAACACCCCGGTGATAGCATCATGTTTTAACATATCAAGCAAAATCAGGATCGAAGACAGGTCTGTGGTTATAGTGAGCCGAACATTCTTCCCAAAAGCCGTTGTTCGGGTAGCCGTATTTGTTAGTTGGTCCATTGATAGTTCCACATCTGTTGTGCCCGAAACTAATTCAGTCAGAAATTCAAGATTGGGCGGATATGGCGTGAGTTCGATAAGCGCGCTGTCTATCAATTCGCGTTCCTCGAGGCCTATGTCTGGCTGAAGAGTAGCATCCAGCACCCATTTACTGGTACCACCAACTACATCGATGGTGGAATAAAGCAAAATAGTCGGCCGATATTGTTCCTTTTCATTATTGGTGATCACCTGGCGACCGATAACATAACGGGTAGGCACCAAAAGAAAATCATTTGGCACGTTAGTAGAGCGATAAATTTTATACTTCGGAGTTGTGAGTTCTTCCAAAAGTGTGTATAGGGCAATCGGTGCCTCCCCCAATTTATATGCCTCTTTGCACCCGATAGCAGTGATCTCCAAGTCTTTTTCTTCCAGGTAGAACTGTCCGAAGCTGGCGCAGGGGAAACTAACAAAGATGGACACACTACGAATAAATGTTTGCAACTTATATTCTACATTAGGCTCAACCAGTTGGGCCAGTATTACCGGCTGCAAGGCAACTGCGGGTTGAAGAAGGTGCATATTCGCATGAATTTTGGAGGCGAGCATATGGCTGACTCCCCGCACTGGTTTGACATTAAGTGCCGCAACCGACTCGATCTTGGACCCAATTATATTGGTCAGTTGAAACAGTTTTGGCTCTACGGGGGAATATCCACGAAAGGATAGTTCGACTTTCAGGCTGAGCCCAGGGGCCGCGCCACTGTTCATTGCGATGGCTGCATAACAAAGACGGATCGCGGCATTCATCAATCGAAAAACTAACTTGGTTTGTCCACTGGCAGTTGTGGTGACATCACGGGTCGTCAGCTGTAGGATTTGGGATTGTGATTGCTGGTCAGCATAGGGAATCTCCAAAATATAATTCACCTGTTCAAAATGCAGGCTTTTCGTGCTTTTTCCGGGATATGTCGCTTCTGCACTCTGCAACAGTGCAGGAGTGATGGTAAAGTCCAGCGTTAAGGTCAGGTCTCCTTCCAGTACTGGTTTTCCATTCGTGTCGTTCAAACCGGTATTTCGAAAGTTGAACCGGAAAGGTGCATCACTTGCAGGTGTTTGCAGAGATGGAACAACCACTTGTATTTCGGGGAAAATCAACACTTCATCTGGCTGCTTGCGATTGATCCAGCAATCCTTAGATACCTCTGTAACAATAGGATATGATTTGATCTTTTCTTTTCCGTTTACGTTGATCTCCCAATTGTCGATCCGGTGTAATTTGGTCAGTGGATCAAAGGCCAATTGGGTAAGCAATTTATTCGACATTACGGGTAAGCCTTTTATGGGCAGGTTGGCAAAGGCCGCATTGATTATCTGTCCATTTTCAAGTTTGGCGACAAGAGTGTTATTAATATTACGTGTTTGCAGGTTGCCGGAAAACTTCCTTTGGATCTCACGGTAATTCCCATAAGCAGCATCAAAATATTTTTTACTGACGGTGTATTCCGCACCCAGCTGTAAAAAATCTTCTAATACGATTCGACTTTCGACCAGGAAATGCTTTCGCGTTGACGAATGATAAATAGAAGACGTTATATGTAACCAAAGTCTTGAAGGCTGCCCATTTGTTGCTAGCCATAACGCGCCAGCCGAGGTTGCATCCAGTTCGATGAGAAGAGTACACTTATGACCAGCAAACTCGGATTCTGTCAATACAAGGTTTTTTTCATTTGTTTCATGGATCAATTGTATCCGGGTAGAAGTTCGAATAATGGTGCTTATTTCCATCTCTTCCACAGACAGATTATCAAGTGCCAATGAACAATTAAATGTAGCGCGTTCGAGATAAGGCAACGGATCCGTTTCATCCGCCGGGTAACGGCCGTTAAAGAAGAAGGAAAATGCGTTGTTGCCAGGGGCCAGCATTGGGTAGATGCTAATAATTGCATTCTCTTTTTCGAGATAGGGTAACACTATCCCGTTGGGCAGGTGGAATTCTTTTTCCTGTATGTCATATGTTGGCATAACAACAACGCTTTTACGGGTTATACTTGTTTCCATCCATTATCAGTAGTAACAGAACGGGTGGACATTTTCCGGGAGAGTGGAACTTTACCGGATGGTGGCTGATGACCTGGCCCGTCTTCTTCCACAGTGTAACTGCCTTTGATAAGGACTGGTGGTTTTGTTTCGCCTGTGCCTCGATGACCCGAAGATGGACCTGCCGGTTGCTGACTTGTGATTTCCCTGGCCTTGGATTGGAAATCACGCTTGATCACTACACCTTCATCTTCTGTTGAAGGAACACTAACGGTTAAAGGTCCGTTGCCAATACTGCGCACCCATGGCCCTGTCCATTCCATGCCTTTCGTGAATAGACTGCCTTTTACGATCACACGTACCTGGTATTTGAAGAAAGACCGCACATTAATGTCTGATGTAAATACAGACCAAAACCTGGAGAAATCCTGGTCAGTATCCTTCCAGATAAATTTCTGTGGCGGGAATTTGGGGAGGTCATTGCCATCTTCATCCGTGGCTTGGAAAGTAACTTCCACAATCTGCTTATTGTTCTCCAATAACACATTAAGTCCCAGAGGTCCAACTCGAACACGACCGGCCTCATCCGCTCTCAGCTCAAGCGTCGTATCATTTACAAGGCTGCCATTTTCACCCGGATCGAGATTAATCTCATTATCTTCGATCTGCACACGCACATATGGATTGGCGATAGGATCGGGTGGTTCCATCATGTGTACTTTACGCTTGATGAAAGTTTTATCTGGCGTCCAGTTAGCAGGCGCGTTACTCACATCAGCAGCATTCTTTCGAGAAGTCTCAATTTTCCAGGTATCGGTGCTGGAGCCATTGCTTTCGAAAATATGACCCACCCAGTCGATCTCGCCAGCCGTGTTGGGATAACCTACCTGTACAGACATAAAAGAAACGGGTTCCCCGGCCCAGTTTTGCGACGGTTGCGGCCAGTTCACCACGGGCTTAATGATACGCGCCAGTTTCCTTGGCCAATCGTCCATATATACAGTAAGGAAATATTTTTTCTCGGCATCGGGATCTCTTTTCATTACATCAAAAGCGCCTTCCAGATTGGAAGAGATCACATGATCCTGAAGGTATGCGAGCTGCCTTTTCTCATGGTAGTTCAAATTCAGTTTAGTGCTATCACGGCGATATTTAAGTGCCACACCAACACCCCAGAGTCCAAATAAGCCACCTCCGCCACTGCTGGCTTCAGCCGCCGGCACATTCGGTGGTGGGGGATCGAAAATTATTCCTTTGGCTTGTTCCATGAATTTCTGCGAAATGAGATCCGTCTTCTTGTCAACATATTCCTGGATTTTGTCTGCACCCGGAATAGTGGGATCAATTTTCACATCCACTTCGATTGTCCCATTTATACGCATATTGTTGAATTCGGCTTTGATATCTGCGGAGAACCATAAGAAACGACCTTTAACGTTCGCAGAAAAATGATCGAACACCTTATCCCAGTTGCCCTTGATGGTGATCTCGATAATCGGCACCCAGAATTTAACCTTGAGGGCCTGGCAAACACGTACGGGGGTATATGCCATTTTGAAAGACTGGTATAAAATACTTGCCGGATAAACACCCATGAGCCCAGTGAATGCACTTTGTCCCATAGGATCGATGGATCCATTACCCTGCCCCTGCATGTTAAAATACCAGGGATCGAGATTACTACCATCTCGAGTGCTGCGTTTATCGAAAGCTCGGGTGCTAAATCCCCTTTCAGTGATGAAGCGAGGTACCGGTACAATTTCGTAGCGTACCTCGCGGTTAGGTGCAGCAGGGCCACCGGCAGGAGCTGGGGTAGTGGGGGCTGCCGGGGTTGCTGGCGCTGCGGGTGTCGGTGTAGCGGGCGTGGCCGGATTACCGGGAGTACCCGAATTAGCCAACACAGGCTGCACCACTGATCCATCTGCATTTGGCGACAAGTTTGAGATAGATGTGTAATTGGAAGTAATCACTGCTGGCCGGAATACCGGCTTAACATTGGAGCGAATACCCCAGAAATAATCTACCTTCCCCTGGTATAGATTAATAATCTCCTGCTGACCTTCTTCCAACACATGGTCAGGCGGAGCGGCAGTAGTGGTCACTGCCAGAACGCCTCCTGCAACTTCGCGACTTTCCCCTTCTTCCAGGCCTATATTGGCTTCACTGGTTTGTTTACCCGCAAAGCGGATCATCACAAACATTAGGTCGCCATCTTCTCTTCCATTCTTTCGAGCGATGTGTACGTAATTGGGCAGCCAGTAAAAAACAGGTGGCTTACCTTCATTTTGCAAGGCGTCATTGTTAACGTCAGGATAATAGATGAGTTCGTAGCCATCCTTTACAATAGGTTGGATGCCACCGGCCATTGTAGGGCCCAAAGCGGTTGTTGCCATAATAAAAATTTAATTAATGGTGAATAGGGGCAGGTCAAGGCAAATCCAGAGGCACTGTCTTATCTATGTCCTACCTGTTTGTGTGGCAGATTTATAATTTAATCAATAATCGGTTTACACGTTCAGTTTCCATAATTATTTACCTCACTTTCTTGATAGATTCATTAATAATTTGGAACATCAGGATTCTTGATTGAATAGGAATCAAACCGTAAATGTGTTCCAAATTTAACCCTATCATTTTAAAAACTAATGAAAAATTTTAGGCTTGATAATCCAACCTAAAGGAAGAAATAATTGATTAAACAACTTTTTTTCAGCAAATTAGAGTACAGCTAACTCAAAAAACATTCTATCATATGAACCTCCTTAATCAGGTGTGCGAAGCGATTCGCTTTCTTCACTTAAGTCAGAAAACTGAACGGGCCTATGTGGATTGGATTTACCGATATTCTGTTTTTCATAACAACCACCTTCCCCCAGAAATAAAGAAAGAGGACTTAAATACATTTCTGAATTTTTTGTCCAATGACCGAAAAATTAGTGCATCCACAAGGCATCAAGCCCGACAAGCTATTATTTTCTTATACCGGGAGGTATTTGAGAAACCTATTGTAGCAATTCAGGATAATGATAAAGTTAAGATCACTAAACAAGTGCCAGTAACCTTTACTCGTGTTGAAATTAAACACATTTTGGAAGTACTCAAAGACGAAGCTTGGCTTATGGTAACTCTTTTATACGGCTGTGGACTTCGACTAAGTGAATGTCTTAACTTACGCCTTAAAGATATAGACATTGAAAAAATGCAGCTCCACATAAGTCATGAGAGTAAATATGCTATGCGAAGCCTTCCTTTGCCTCAAATTCTTCAACAACCTTTAACACTCCGGATTAATTGGATTAAAATTCAGCATCAGCAGCGGTTACAGGATGGATTTTGTGGAGCATCATTACCTAAAATGCTAGCAATAAAACATCCTTCCGCACCTTTTGATTTGGATTGGCAATATATTTTCCCATCCGACCATCATTTAAAAGAACAAAGATTACATCACCGACATGAAAGTTTTCTCCATAAGGCCGTTAAAAAAGCTCTAATCAAAGCAAAAATTGATAAACCTGCCTCCTGTCATACCTTTCGACATTCCTTTGCTGCTCATTTGGTAGAAGCAGGACATGATATTCATGTGGTGCAAAAATTATTAGGACATAGCGATGTGCGAACAACCATTATTTATAAAAACTTTACCCCTAATATTGAACTGATAAAAAGTCCATTAGATGAATTACAAGCTAAAACAAAAGATTAAAATCGATAATCAGACTCAAATGGATAATTCGGGGATGTGAATGATCAATGCAAAGTAAATGACAATAAAACATACATGAATTAGGAATTCACCAACGGCCATGAAAATTGTTACTACCTAAAACACTTCTCATGGACGCGTTGTAGAATTTTCTCTTCAAATCGAACGTTGCTGCGGCTTGGACGTTCACCAAAAGACGGTTGTAGCAACCGTCAAGGGTATTGGTATTATCCCTTAAAAACTTAAAGATTTTGAAAAAATCTGGTGACGGTCAAAGAACTTTGGAGAAGGGTAGAAGCTTAATCCTCCTCCTATTTCAGATCAATTTAAAGACAATACCACCCTTCCATGTTTTGCAAAATCATTACAAAGTTTAAAGGCCGCCTTCGCTCGCAGCTGCCCAGTTCCGCCAAGCAACAATGACTTAACTTTAGCTTCCTGGTTAGCATAGGTGCGCACATTTTGGAAGTAACCCGTAACAGCATTGTAGGCGCCAAATACTGTTCCCTTCGTCGTGGTCGTTAATTGAGCTGGACTGCTCATGGCGTACTCAAAAGCATGGTCACACCTATTTTTAAAACAGGTTGATAATTCCTCGCTGTTCCCTTTTTGCAAATTGGCCAATACTTCATTATTGGGGACCAAGGCCAGTTTGATAAGCTCTTTCATCTCTTTGTCGGAAATATGTATTGTTGACCAATGATTGAAAATAGTTTCCAGTTCAATACTCAGTTTATTGGAAATACCCAAGACTTTATGAGCCAGTTCCAACCGTTCTTTAGCACCTGATGTATGACGGATTTTAACAGAATTGCTGATGTTTTTAAGGGCCGCATTAAGTGTATTTTGACAGCAAATACGAATTGGAGTAAAGGCAGCGGTAATGCTGCCGCTACCATCATGCGAAGTCGTAAGGAAAAGGTATTTTTCTATTAAATCATCCTTGCCAACTTTGATATAGTCTGGCAATTTTGCCGTAATGAAAATACGTTCTCCTTTACCCAAGGCACCGGCAGTTTCATACATGATACCATCGCCGTCCACTATGCTGTCAAAGAATGAAAAAGCATCGGTGTTTTGTACAATCTGGTAATCCTTGCCTACTACGCCTAAAACAGCATTATTATCTGTTCGCAAAGTAGCGTAATACTCCGGCACATAGATGTCTGACTCGTTATTGGATTTAGGTCTGGTAAACAAAGGACTTTTTATCACCTTATAATCCAAGCCGGCGAACTGTAATGCCTCGCTGCTTGTCAGATAGTCCAAAACAATTGTACCCAGTCCATGCCATGCTTTTTGCCCAACGGAAAAGAAACTGTGTTGATTTGTGCTTTCATTGAAATTGATGTTGTGAGCCATTTTGTGTAAATTTTAGAGTGAATACTTTATTTATTAGCTATATTTTATTTGTCTAAAAATCTTATTTTAAAGAAAAAACGAAAAAAAGAAAGCTTAAAACGGGTGGCCGAATACAAGCAAAAAGAAATCGGAAAAAGTGTCGCAGGCTGGCTTGTAGTCGTTTTTCAAAAGCAGGAATGATTTTCCAGCTATTATACCGAAGTTTATTCGCTGCTTAAAATAAACTGAACAATTGGCCACTTTTGTTCGCACCAAGAAACATTCAAAAGCCTTAGCCTCCGAAAACAGATTGTTGAGTTTCCAATAAATGTTCATAGGACAATGAAAGCATGATGCTGTCTCAACCAGCTCAATGTAACTAGACGCTCTCTTTCCAGAAACAAAATCAAAAGAACTGGCCTTGATTCCAAAACGAAGTTGTAACTCTCTTTCCTTTTGTGTAAAATTAGCCTAGAGCGAACCCCTTTTTGATAAAATAAACATTATACAGTTTGTCGCCTGCGGTAAGTAATAATTGGTGCTTTGTGTAGTGTTTTTCAATAACGAATTGTCTTAGCTGCTGCTTGTATGCAGCTGATAAAGGGGTAATGGCGAACAGAGATTTAAACAATAATTCCATAGTAGTAGATCAATTACAGGCTAAATGATTTAGCTCTATTTTAGACAGAATTATTAAAGCTAATACACTATAAATTATGAATCAAGCACAAAGGAATTTGTTGACAAATATCAATTCCATTGAATTACTTAGCTGATGTAAGCTTCCCCGTTTTTTGGAATTAACTGTCAACTTGTGCGTCCATTCTTGTAGAGGCTGGGAGTCATGCCTTCTCCCTTAACAAATGCGATTGGTCAGTGAGACTTGCTTTTTCATGACTCCTTTTGAGTTGTTGCAAGTATTAAAACACATGAAGATGCTGGTCATACGCTTGGTAAATGGAAAATACATTTTAAATTTCGATTCCGAAGTGCATTAGAAAAACACGCTTACTTGGTTTCAGCGTTCGCTTGAGAGGCTTGCAAGAGTGTATCATATTTCTATTATGATACTTGTAGGGCAATGGTCACTTGCTTCTGTATGCTCTGGGCCAATAGTTGGAAATCTGTCGCCAGTATATTGCTTGCATTTTGTCGTAAGTCCCATTACGAAATATTTCTGTCCCAATTACATTTATTGAATTATGGGGTAGAATGTAGTCTAAGCGACTGACTTCTTTCCTGATAATGTGTCCATGTATCATCTACAAAATGGTCTTTCAGTAGTCCATCATTGATTAAACTGTTTACTGAATCGTCACTTGGGCTTCTATGTTAGGCTTTTGATTACTGTGCATCACTGTCCATTGGCCTTAAATGACTTTTTAAATTGCTCGAATACGTTGTTTGGATTTATGTTAACCATCCCCATTTCTTTAAAGATTGCTTTATCAGGTAAATCACCTGAAGTCAACTCGGCAAATTGATTAATATGTGATTGAATTGTTTCAGGTAAATCAAATGCTGATTCAGGAGTCAGCATAACTGTTAATCGAAACACATCGGCTTTGTGCTTTTTCAGCTGTTTTACACCTTCTTTACTTCCGTTTTCAATTCTTTCTTTGATTTCCAAAAATGCTTTTGCCTTTAAGCATATCAAAGCTTCAATACTCGCGTGATGTAAACCATCTTCAACCTTACTATGCTCAATAATATAATTGTAGTAATCATCGTTTAGAAGGATGGCCGACAGGCTTGAAAGGTCATCATCCACCGGAATAGGTGTGAGGTGTGCCTCTCCTTCCAAAACAATTACATCGGGTGTTCTTGAAAACAGTTCTATTTGATGAGGGAAGTCTGTATTCTCTGGTTTTATGAAACGGAAGTATTCTCTTTCGTCATTGCTCTTTTCCCGTTGCTGATACTTGCCGTCATTGATGAATTGCCAAAACTGCTTTACAAATTCGGTACTTAATGCTTCCACTACTAAAATTATGTCAATATCCTTGGTGGCTCTTGGAACAAAACCTGCTTCATCAATAATAATGTCGCAGGCAGTACCGCCAATAATCATGTAGTTATCGGGGAATTGATCGAAGTATTTTTTAAAAATATCTAATCCTCTTACCATATAAATTTTTCTATAATTTGGTCTAATGCCATTTCAATCCGTTCATCTCTGCTGTCTTTCACACTCAGATAAAGGGAAAGCGGATCAACTAAAGCTAATTTGTTGGGCAGCTCGCCCACCAACATCAACGGGTTGTACTTCCAGATTTCAAGGGCATATTTTCCTTCATATTCATTCGGATTAACCAATGTATTTCTTTTCTGTAAACTGTAAAAGACTGTTTTCTCAATGGCGTAGTATTGCTGTTTGCTTGGGTTCAGGTCTGTATATTCGGGCAGGGCAGACGCATTACTTTGCAGCAGAAATAAGTCCTTTGGTTTTTCATCCACAAATACGGTTTTGATTACCGGATTCACCAGCAGATTTTGCTGCTGTGCTAAGTTCCACAATTCATGTCTGTCGTATCGGAAACTGATATACTTTTCTTTTTCACCATGCACTTCTACCAATTCATGATATTTCAAATTATCAATGGCGTTGGTAATAGCCATAGGTGTATAGCCTAAATTCTGAGCAATTTCTTTAAATGGATGTTCTTCCAGTTTCCACTTATTGTGTCGCTGGATGATGTGGTAAATCAGGAGAAACTGGGCAGATGGCAGCAGGGTTTCATTTTTTTGTTTCGTTTTTGGATGGGTGTAGCTTTCTCTTAAATCCAACAACAGGTCTGGCAAGTACAGTTGTTTGCCAGGCACAATAAAGTTAATACCTTTTTCAATTAATCGTTTGCGGTTGTATGCTTGTACGTTTTCCAGCACCACCACAACTTTCTGATTTAGCAGGTTTTTAATTTGCTTAACCTGTTTTTCGGTTTGCTGAATACTAAGTTCTTCTTCGTTTTTCAATTCAGCCAGGATGATTTCCATATTGAAAAAATCGGTTCTATACAGTTTGTAGTTTTCATTTATATATATGGGCAGCTTATCCATATAGCTTTTTGGTATTTGGCTTGCAGTTATCTGTAAGCCCAGCGTTTCCTGTATATATCCTAATGTTTTCTTCATCCTATGGTTGATATTAAACCCGTTTTTGCTTGATAAAGCTATTGACTTTATTGTGCAAATATAGGTTTATTATTCTGATTTTCATATTTCTAAGTATTTATTGGTTTCAAATAGCCGATGTTCGTTCTGTTGTACGTAACCCAACTGGTTGGTAATAATCTGCGTATTTCCAATGCTGAATTCAGAGGTATTGTTGTGGTGATGCCCGTACACCCAACACGCAGTGCCAGATGGTTCAATTAGGTCATGCAGTTCCACTGCAAAAGCTTCGTTCAGGACATCGCCTTTATATTGTACGGGGTAATTTAGAAAGGTAGGGCAATGATGGGTGAAAACAGCCACCTTTTCATCGTTCACCGTTTTGAACTCGTTTTGAATAAAGGTTAAACTCTCCTCATGTAATTGATTGTATTGTTCGGCTGAAAAGCGAAAGCCCTTGTGTTTGATCAGGTGAAAATCGTTCAGACTTCTTTCAATCTGCCATTGATGGCCGGGACTGATTTTGCTCCACAGGGTGGAGAATATAAACTTTGCTTTTCCATTTACCACTGTAGTATTATTCACCAAACACACATTGCTGCGGATTTTCTCATTCAACACACCACTTTTTTCGGCTATATCAAAGTAGTAATACTCATGATTGCCAGGCAGCCAGTAGGTGGTTTCAAAATGATCAGCCACATAACTAAAAAAATCTCGGTGTTTATTCATTTCGGCAAAAGGCACAATATCACCTGCCAATACTAATACGTCAGCCACTGGTTGCAAAGGATGCTGCTTCAGGAATTCCTTGTTGGCAGGAAATTCAAGATGGAGGTCGGATGCGTATTGGAGTTTGAGGAGCATTACCAATTATTTCTTCTTAAACTTACAGATAAAAACTTGTCAATTTCTGCATCAGAAAAATTTCAAGCAATCACTTCTTTTCGTAAGAATTTCAGCACAATTTTCGTGTATTGTGTGTGTGAACAAACTCTTCCATATATTTCTCTTATCTGAGATTCTATTAAGATTTTGTGTTCATTCATAATTCAATTTTGCTTTCGATCGGTTCAGCTTGATTTACACATTGAGGTGACGGATGACTTTCGGGTTTTCCCAATCTATATAACTCGGCCCCCTCAGAAGAGCTTAGTATCAAGTTTCTGTTCGTCAGCATCGGATCTTTGCTGATGGCTTCCTTCTATGTTGTAAAGCAAGAGATCTGGAAGTTTTTTTAATGATTACCTTTGTGATATAAATCCGAAGAGGAAGTGGGCGCTGCTGGAGAGCAACTCACCAGCAATAGGATTTATGACGGTGAATATAGCTTTGAAGCCCCACAATGACAGGGGCTTTTTTGCTGTATTCATTGTCCTAAATGGCTAAAGAAAACTCTCTTGCCCTGAATCTTCAGACACACCTGTCTTTTCAATGAACTAAAAGCCTATAAAAACATCCTTCTATTAGCAGAACCGGTAAATCGGGCTGCAATGCCGTGTTTAATTTTTTATAGATAGTGAGCTGTAGCCTTCAGATAGCAGATACAGAATGACCAGCACTGCAGGAAGCGTGTTATCAGTCTCAGATTAAAAGGATGTTTTTATATGGCGTTTTAGTTTTATTTAACCACTGCACACTCATATTCTTGTTTGTTTATTAATACATACCTGATTCTGTTGAGTAATTTCCGGGCTATTCTTACGATGGCCTTATTCGGTTCCATTCGCCGGCAATACTCATGAAAACTTTTAGTCAGTGCCGGATCCAGGCGTGCGGCTACCCATGCACTTTCAATCAGGGCGCTGCGCAGCACGCTATGCCCCCGTCGGGTGATAGTACCGGCTAGTTCTTTTTCCCCACTTGAATGCGTCGAGGGGATGAGTCCTATAAAACTGCAGAGTTGATCCGTGTTTTTAAACCGGTTAATCGTCTCCAGCTCGGTTAATAAGGTCATGGCCGTTAATAATCCGATGCCAGGGATACTTCGCAGTAAAGCGATGGCTTCCTGGTAAGTACCTGTTTTTGATAGCTCTAGTAAATGCCGGGTGAGTTGCAATACAGAGGCTCTCAAATGTTTCGCTTCTAAAATCATGGCCTGCAGGGCCGTTTTACTACTCTGCTCAGCCATAGCGATGCTTTCCAGCCAATCAACAAAAGGTTTCGACCAGTGGGACTGTTTTTTGGTGAAGGGCGCAGGTAGTTCAATGCCATGAAAGTACAGGAACGATTTTACCCGGTTTTTATACCGGGCAAGGTCCTTGGTCAGTATGGACCGGGTGCGAACTAAACAACGGTCCTCTAGGGTTTTACTGGAAGGAACATAAATCGGGATTAAGGCGCCACTTCTTAATGAGTGTGCGATTTTACGGCTATCCCTGGAATCCTCTTTTTGCACTTTTTCTTTATCGGTGGTGGGAATATCGGCAGGATTGACCACGATGGAGTGAATGCCCAGAGCCTCCAAGCGGTTATGGATCCAGTAGCCGCAGAAGCCTGCTTCGTAGGCGGAATGATAGGTGCCGCCGGGGAAATTCTGCCGGAGATACTGGTGTAATACTTCGGGTTTAGGTGGCTGCGAAAAGGTTTTATGGGTGAGCAGTTCAGTCATAACGGTAACCTGCCAGCTTTTTAAGTGCACGTCAAAACCAACATAAATGTTTTGACCGCTAAAATCTAATTGATTAACTTGTGGTTGCATAAGTTCCAGTGTTATAAAATTTTAGGGGTTCTTTCTTAAATTTACATAACTTCCTGGAACTTATTCCTTTACAAACATACGGCCTTCAGATTCGCAGTCACCCGCGACACCCTTGCCATTCGCTAGTACTTCCTGTCAACAGGCTGATTTTTCTTAAATCAGCTTGTAAAATAAACTAATTTAAGAGGTTGATAACTACGCGAATGGGCAGACGAATAATATTATGTTAAAAGTATAAAACTTGATAAATCATTTAAAAAAAATTAAGGCCTAAAGCATATCGACTATTTGCTTATTTGCTGTGGGCAATAACTCATCAAATCCTGTCACTCTTATTGTATGTTTTTCAATCATTTTTTTTACTCCTTTTATCCAGTTTTTATTGACGGCATTAAATGGCAATGAAAGAATTGGCTCTTTCTGCATTTTAAAATCGGGATGCAACGAAATAATCAGTTCTTTATAGACCTTCTCAATCATTAGATCACGTCGAGAAACTAGAAAATCGTTATCCTTCCTTCTAAAAAAGATGGTGCCATTTTGCAATACATTGCATTCCGTTCCATCTTCATAGCGCATGCAAGGTTCCAAGAATACCATGGTTTTCTGTTTTGAGAAATGAAGTACTGGCTGCTGGCAAAGAACTGTCTGATTTCGAATAGAGGGTTCTTTTTTCTCCTTTTGATCCCCTAACAGGGTCAACGGGTAGGCATTACTTAAATGGACTAAATAAGTTTCGTAAAAGACTTTGAAATGCTCTTTTAGAATAGAGAGTTTATAATCTGATTGATGAAATAACTCCATCAGTTCATCATCCAACAAGGATGATAATAAATACAAGCGATTCTTATTGTCAACAAGAAAGAAGGGAATACGCAAGTTGTTCAAATCTGCATACTGGTTGTTTATTTTAACCTTTAAGTGCAATAAATAATAATCACCTTTATCGTGCATGTAAAAGCAAAGTTGAGGCGTATCAAGTGAAAAGCGGCAAGCATGCATTTCATGCTTTCGGGGTTTGCCCTTTATGTTTTTCATTCCATAGGAGTAATGACGGTAAGTAAAACTTTGTTTTATGATTAATGGCAAAACTGCCTGCCAATAACCAAACAGCAACTTTTTCCGGGCTAGTTGTTCTTCATTTGTTTCTTTAACGAGATTATTCCCACCAGGTTGATTAAGCAATGCGATCTTTTGCATTTGCATGCAATAAGCATTTAATACCTGCTGCTCATCAGTATATTGTAAAACAGGTTCTTTTGCCAGCCCTTGTAAATAAGTTTCAAACGATACAACCGAAGAATTGTCTTTACTGACCTTCCCGCAAAAGGGAATTAAAAAAGGATAATGCTGAGAGTGAAAAGAGCGCAGATTGGTATGGGCCAGTGTATACCCAACAATCGTTTCACCAGCAAGTTGAGATTGTACAGAAGCAGGTGGAAGAAAGTCTGTATTGCAAGCTTCTATATCATTAAGTAAAGTAACTCCGGGACGAAAGAACTGCCCAAACTGTGGCTTAACCTGAATGTTAAAACTTGAATATGTTTTGCTGATGTTAAGAAACTTGTTTTTCTCTTTAGAAAACTCAGGCCAGTAATAAGGTTTAAAACAGGCAGCACCGCCAATAAATACATAACTGTTTAATCCAAAATAAGCATGACGACTTAAGGTCCGATAAACATCCATTTTGCTACACCATATCCATAAGGCTTTGGGGGTAACTTTTAAACAAAGTAATTCTTCAGTATCACCATGTATACTTACCAGTATTTTTAAGACGCTGTCTTTAAAAGCCAGTTCTTCGGTAGAAACGGAGACATAACGACGGTTATTTTGACGGTACTCAGAATGTTTATTGAGCGTCTCTTGAGTCAATGTAAAATCTTCATTCTCAAAAGGCAAAATATAGGGTTCAGTTAATTCAGTCAGATCGAAGTCCCACTGCATTTTTTTATTACGTTCAGCCATTACACACCTCCATTTCTAAAACGGCACTAGTAACTTCGGGTAAAGGTTCTTGCTTTTGGGCTTCTTTTTCAAAAACAGCAAGTTTGTTTTTGCAAAGAAGGTCTACACATTCTAAAAAAACACCTACTTTTTCATAAAGGAGGGAAGCATCCTGACTACTGGCATTGAAAGAATCTTTATAGCGTGCCGCCGAATAACTGTTATTAAGCAGTGTAAATAAACGTTGTTCTTCTTTAGTGTTTCTGGGAAATAAAACATCGGATTCTGTTAAAAAGCAATTACAGAGATCAAGCAGTCTTCCTAAATGATGTATATCAGTACGGTAGGCAATGTATACGCGGATTAAAGCGGCTAAAGATTGTTCCATTACCTGGTGCAAAATGAAAATAGCCACATTAAAATGACCGCTATCCAATGCTTCCATTGCAGCATTTAAAAAGCCTTTGGCCATCGGGAAACGATGTTCATAATGTTTTTTCGCTTTTTCAAGGGTTTGTTTTGGATTCAGATCCGGAACTATAACGGGTTGAAATAATCCGTCGGATGAATATAGTAAACAACCTTGATCTAAAACAGTAGTAAAAAAACGACTGTTTTTTAATATAGCTTCATAAATCGTTTCTTTTCCATGAGACAGAATAGTGATTTTGCCAGTGGTAAAGTGATAATTGACAAAGTCTTGTACCTGATGTTCAATTCGGGTGCTTTCAGTTGTGATCATCAGTAAGAAATAATCATAAACTGAATCCTCGCTTGAAGCTAAAAAACAACCAGAACACTGATTACTTGATCGGATCCTGCCAAAACAGAGAATTCGCTCTGGTTTGTATTTTTCGATAAGTTGTTTGATTAGTACTTGCAATTCTCCATCTTGATAATTGCAAGTGCGAATAAAATGCTTTTTCATAATCTAAGTGTTTTAAAGGTGATGCAATCAAAGTTCTGGGAGAATGAACCTGTAGCGAACCACAATGGGTTGTATTTTACAACCATCGAGTTGTTTCTTACTTAATTTAAAAGTTAATATATTTGAAAGTATGGAAGCATCAACACCTACACACAAATCCCATATTGGCCGTAAGATTAGCCGTATCCGTGAACTTAGAGGCATGAAACAGGAAGCTATGGCAGCTGAATTAGGCGTCAGCCAACAAGCTTTTTCTAAAATTGAGCAAAGTGAAACGATTGAAAACGATATTTTGGAAAAAGTGGCGAAAATTCTAGGAGTTACGCCTGAAGGGATTAAGAACTTTAGTGAAGAAGCTATATTTCAAATAATTAACAACACTTTTACCGATAGCAGTTCTAATAACAATAACTATTTGTGTTCAATCAATCCATTGGATAAAGTTATTGAGTAGTACGAACGCTTATTAGAAAGTGAAAAAGAAAAAGTGGTATTATTAAAAAAGCTTGTTGAAAAATAAGAGGAGGCTGGAGTAAGGAAGTACATTCCATCAGTTTGCTTATTTAGTTGGCGCACAACTTATTCATTATCTAATATATAAAGGCAATTAAATTGTCATTCATGCCAATTCTTGGTCGTCGATACCAAATATGGGACTGGTTCCTTTTTTATGAATCTTTATAAAGATATTTACAGACCATATTTTATAATGGTCTTTGGATCTGATTATTCAAAAAAATATCTACAAGGCATTTCAGTTGGATCAACAATGGATAACTTAAATCATAAGATTTTGAATAGCCTTCCAATCCCTCTTCCACCTTTTTCTGAGCAAAATCGCATTGTAACTAAACTGGAAAAATTGATGCAAATCTGTGATGAGTTGGAGCAAAGCATTTTAGAAAGCAAAACCCAAAACGAACAATTGTTGCAGCAGGTGTTAAAAGAGGTTTTAAGGCCTAAGGAATTGGAGGTGGGTTGATGAGAACCGAAGTGACAATAACGCTGCCTGAACGTTTTTCGGATAATTTTGGAGAACCCATTCAGCATATATTCAACTTGCTTATACAGTTAAATAGTGCAGTATTTCAACGTAATTTTACCTTAGATTATGGTAATGCAAAATTCACACATCCCTTTTATTCTCTGGCACTCCCTTTAATTAAGAAAAAGTTCGAACGTAAAGGGTATAACATTCAGATCTCTAGTGTTTTTGAAAAGGCGAATGTATCGGATTATATGTCTCGTATCGGATTCCCATTGGGTGTTGATCCTGAGAATATTCCTCAGCAGCAACTCGGTGATTACTTAATGCAGTTTCAAGATAAAAGCTATCTTCCGATTATTAATTTCCCAACAGGAAGCAGTACTCAAGTTGCGGAAATTAGGGATAAGTTTCTAAGCGCATTAAATAATTTAATTGCAAAACAATGTGGCTTATCCGGCTCAATTAAAACTGCAGTCATGTATTTGATTGATGAAGCCGTAAACAATATATTGCACCATGCTAATGATGACAAAGGGTATCTTTTAGCGCAGTTTTATCGTTCAAAAGGGTATATTGATATTGCAATTGGAGATATTGGAAGAACTCTATTGGAATCTTATCAAAATTTCGATAAGTATAAAAATGAAGTTACAAGCCACTTGCTTGCTATGGAAGCAGCCCTTGCAGGTAAGTCCACAAAGAGTAATAATGTAGATCGTGGCTATGGTATAAGTACTTCAAAGAAAATGTTGGTTGATGGAATAAACGGAAAGTATTTTTTATTTTCAGGTAATGTATTTACAATTCATACTTCAGAAACTGAAAATATAGTAGAATTGCCAGATCAAACTTTTTGGCAAGGCGTGCTTTTATTAATGCGAATACCAACTGTTGCTAGTTCAATATTCAATTATGTTGACTATTTAGAATAGAAATGGTTTTTTGGCCAGTTTTAGTTATCTTTGTAACCCTTAGAAAAAAGAGAAGATGTTATGATAGTTGCAGAAATTAGATTAACGGATCTTTTACCGAACACCTTAGATACTAGAGAAGGAGCCAGTAAATTGGTTCATGTAATTAAGGAAGAACTAAAAGATAATAACAAAATTGAATTAGATTTCTCTGATGTAGTTTTTATGTCTCGATCTTTTGCTGATCAATTTCATAAAGAAATTAATACAGGTGATAATAAATTTGATATTGTGTTTAAGAACATAGATTATAGTATTACCGAAATGCTGGCAATTGTTTCTAAGACACAAACACACAGGAAACCTATTAATAAATCATATCAAGTGCTATCATTCAATGAATTGAGTAAAATGAGTGATTTTATTTATGCCTGGTAAAAACTTATAAGAAAACTGCTCCCTAGAGCAGCTTTTTTTCTAAAAATTAGATATGCGTTTGCGGCCTGAAATACTCGTGTTCCTTGATGAATGGGCTGTATTTCACCCTTTCAGCCTTAGCCTACAAGTATAAGTCACCAACATTGTTATAGAATTATATTTTTTTCTTCGTGCTCAGGGCAACAACCGTTGGTTCTTAATGAAATAAATCAGTTTTATTTACAGGATTGATAATCACCAATAAAAGCCCGATCTTTATATTACTTTGAGACAGCCTTATTGATGGCTGAGCTCGTTCAAACGCTTGTGGTAATATGCCTCAAGCGTTTGCCTTTTTCTGGCTTCCCAGCGTTGCAGGTCCACTTCCCTGTATTCTACCTGATCTTTTAAGATAAAATAGACGGCTTTAATGATTTTATGCGCAATGGCCACAATTGCTTTTTTCGGCCCCCTTCGGACAACCAGCGCATGATACTTGCGTTGATAAAAAGTGTTTTTGGTATGCACAGCTGACCAAGCAGCCTCCACCAATGTGGTTTTTAAGAGCTTGTTGCCTTTTACGGTACGCTCACTTTTCTTTTTGCCGGCGCTTTCATTGTTGCCCGGACAAACCCCGGCCCAGGAGGCCAGGTGATGCTCATCGGGAAACGTCTGCACATTCGGTCCGATTTCTCCCAAAAGGTTCATGGCGATGGCCTCGCTTATCCCCGGAACCGTTTTTAACCGGTTCACTACTGCCCGATGTGTTTGTTTGTACAGGTCGATTCGGGTTTGGATGACTTCAATTTGCCCGTCGACGTCTTTGATTGCACTTTTAATAGCGCACAACATAAACCGATGATGGTCAGTCAAGCGTCCCGATAGGGCTTTGAGTAGTTCTGTTTTTTTGTTTTTAAGCATTCCTTTGGCTAGTTGGTATAATTGTTCGGGGTCGGTAAGGCCTTGAATAATGGCCTCTATCATCGCCGCGGCACTTACCCCCGTACATTGCTGACCACACTGGCCAGCTTGATGTTGCCATCCTGCAAAACTTTATGAAGCCGGTTCACATGCTCTACGCGTTGATTAATGAGCTTTTTCTTGTAGCGCACCAATTCTCGGAGTTCGCGAATAGATTGCTGGGGGATAAAACTGGGTTTTAGTAAGCCACTGGCCAGCAGTTTGGCAATCCAGGCACTATCCTTCTTGTCGGTTTTATGCCCAGGGACATTTTTAACATGCCGGGCATTGACCAGGATGACCCTGAAATGGGTGTCCAGAATCGTAAAAATCGGTTTTCAGTAAATCCCGGTACTCTCCATGGCCACATCGGTAACGCCTAAGGATTCAAGCCAGTAACAAAGGGATTCTAAATCCGGCGTGAAGGTGAGAAACGTACGGGTGCATTCTGTAATACCGGTACCTCTTACGGTTGCTACAACCGTTTTTTGATGAACGTCTAAACCACAGCAACGTTCGATTTGAAGAGGAAATTCAACAACTTGTTCCATGAGAAGTGTTTTAGGTAGTAACAATTTTCATGGCCGTTGGTGAATTCCCAATTCATGTATGTTTTATTTATAGTGACTACTAATTCCTTTTAAACTTTTCAAAGAGCATGTCCCAACGGGATCGGCCAAATTAAAAGCTGTTTGAATTAATGAAATATTGTACCCAATTGCAACCCCTTCATTTTTAATATTAATTGAACTTTCTGATACAGTTGCATATTCCGAGCAGATATTCATAACTTCTTCCATAGCTGGTTGATTGAAAAGTGTTTCTCCAGCTTTTGCCCCAGAAAATCTACAGGCATAGACAACCGGCACGCCTACAACAGTAGGTTCACTTTGGGTGTTGACGAGAGTAACATTTCCGTAATCAATACCAATTACCATTAAATGATTCAACCTCAGGAGAAAAGTATTGAGGCAACATAGTAGGAACCTAATTTTCAACATTGTTGTTCCAAAAGATCCGAAGTTTTTGCCATCTAGGAAAATTTCAAATTCGATAACCTCGACACCATCCTTAGGAGTTATGAAAGCTTGATAGCTATATAGCTATTTTACAATATTTATTATTCGTTTATTTTGTAGGCTTACTTTCCGATACAAAATCTTGTAAAAATTGAATCCAGCAAGTCTTCATTTGATATATCGCCAGTTATTTCACCTAAATGATGTAATGCTCGCTTAATTTCAAAGGCCAATAATTCACCTCCAAATGGCTGATCCATCAAGTGCAGGGTGTCATCTAATGCTTCATTAGTTTTTTGCAGGGCCTCCAGGTGACGAACATTTGAAATCATCGTTTCATCATTATTCAACTGATCTACATGTGCTTTGTGCAATAAGGTTTCAGTGAATTGATCTAGGTGCACTTTATCTCTGGCTGAAATAAATAAAACTCCATTAAGTTCTTTGTAACGTTTTTTCCATTCCTGCTCGTTACCTTTATCCAATTTATTGGCTACCAACAATATTGATTCAGCTGAAGTATGTTTGGATAATTCCAGAACAATTTCGCCCAACTCTTTAGCATCGGTTTCTTCCGGATCAAACAAATAAATTACTACGGCAGATTGACGAATTTTTTCGTATGCTTTTTCAACCCCAATGGCTTCAATCTTGTCTGAAGTTTCCCGAATACCGGCAGTATCAATAAAACGGAAATTGATGCCACCAATATTGATTTCATCTTCAATAGTATCACGCGTTGTACCGGCAATTTCAGAAACAATAGCTCTTTCCTCGTTCAACAACGCATTCAATAAAGTTGATTTTCCTACATTCGGTTTACCCGAAATTACTACCGGAATGCCATTTTTTATGGCATTTCCTAAGTCAAAAGAAGAAATAAGTTTACGTATTACACTCTGAATGCTGTTAATCAAAGCTTTTAGCTGAGGGCGGTTGGCGAATTCTACATCTTCCTCTGAAAAATCGAGTTCGAGTTCTATTAACGCTGCAAAGTCAATCAGCTGCTGACGCAAAACTTTCAGTTCATTTGAAAAACCGCCTCGTAGCTGACGTAAGGCCATATTGTGCGATGCCTCAGTGCGGCTGGCAATTAAATCGGCAACAGCTTCGGCCTGAGATAAATCTAGCTGACCGTTTAAAAAAGCGCGTAATGTAAACTCACCAGGCTTTGCTGTACGAGCCCCATTTTTTATAAACAGGTTGATTAGCTTTTGGATAATGTATGGCGAAGCGTGACAAGAAACCTCAACAGAATTCTCGCGGGTATAAGAATGGGGTGCTACAAACACAGTTGCCAAAACCTCGTCAACAATTACATCATTTTCACGAATGGTTCCAAAATGAACCGTATGAGAGGTTTGTTTCTCCAAGTTTTTTCCAAAGAAAACCTTATTACAAATTTTAATTGCATCAGGGCCTGAAAGTCGGATAACAGCTATAGCTCCGGTTCCTGATGGTGTGGCTAATGCAACTATGGTATCTTCAGCAAAAGGAGTGGTTTGTAACATGCGTTTTGATTTGTGGCAAAGATAAGAGATTGAACAGTGCAGCTTTAAAGTTTTTTGGCTTTTTCGGCACGCAACATCTCCCCAAATGTAAGGTTATAAATCATTGCATTTACTGTTAGCGCAATGCGTTTAATACGCGTAGGCTCAGTTTTAGCACTGTTAACCCAATTAATAAAATAGTTTTGATTTGATTTGTTTAAACTTTCAAATTGAACTATAGCTTCAGGCTCGTCGCAAAGGCAGGTATATAAATCTTCAGGTATTTCTATTTTAAAATCAACGTCTTCCTCTAACTCAACGTGGAGCATTGAACCTTCACTTTTGCCTAATTTTTTACGCAATTGTGCATTCAAACTTAGAATAAAATTACCCGAACCGACAGGCAACAAGGCCATTCCATAAACCGGAGTAGAATCCAATCGTCCCCTAACTCTCATTTCCTTTTTGTTACCCGGTTTAATTTCATTAGCAACGTCTGCGGGAACATCAATATAAGTCCAGCCTGTTTTTTCACCCTTCTGTTTATATTTAAAAACGACTGCTTCAAAGGCCACCATGTTGTAAAGGTTATGTTTAGACGTATACTCTAAAATCGTAAATCCGAAGTCTTATTAATTAAAATTTCTCTTCAATTCCCAAACCAAATAAGGCGAAATCATACTTCACCGGATCATTAGGATCCAGCAATCTTAGGTTTTCACTAAGTTCGAGTGTTGTTTGCCAATCAACTTGTTTACGTGTAATTAAACCAAGTTTACGTGCAACCCGTTCAACATGTAAGTCAAGAGGACAAAGCAAATTTTTCATCTCAATATTATCCCAAATACCAAAATCTACTCCTTTATCATCCTTTCTGGCCATCCACCTTAAAAACATATTTAATCGTTTACAAGTAGATTTGTTATTCGGACTGGTAACATGTTTTCGGGTACGATGCGGATAGTCGGGCAGGGAGAAGAAATAAGTTTGAAAATGATTCAAACTATCTTCAACTGTCAATCCATCAGGTTTGTTTTGAGGGATAAATGCATGTTCTAAGCTGTTATGGTTATTATAGTGCTGCCTGAAAAATTCAATAAAATAAAGCGTATCGGTAGCATTGAAGGTGCGATGTTTAAAATGCAGAAATCGCTTTAAATCCTTTTCATCACATTGAGTAATAAACTGGTGGGGGACACCATCCATCAGTTCAATTAGTTCTTTACACTTTTTAATAATAGTAACCCGTTGCCCCCAAGCTAAAATGGAAGCCCAAAAACCCATTATTTCTATATCCTGTTTTTGGGAAAATAAATGCGGAATACAAATAGGGTCATTTTTTATAAATCCGGGCTGATTGTATTGCGCTACTTTTGAATCGAGAAAAGGCTTTAAATCTAAAATCCTGGGCATTTTGAGGAATAAAAAATTGAGGGTTAAAATTACGTACTTCTAACCCTCAACTCAACATCTTAGCTATTATTTATTAAAATCCTAAATTTCCTAATCCGGGAATATTAGGCATTATCGACTTCATTTCTGCGGCCATAAGCTGTTCGGCCTGTTCAAGTGCTCTGTTTACAGCAACTGTTATCAACTCTTCCACTTCTTCACGATCACGCACATTAAATACGCTTGGATTGATTTTGATATCCATTACCTTACGATTGCCGTTACAAGTAACCACAACAGCTCCATTTTCCACTTCTCCGGTAACAGTAATAGTTTCTAACCTGTTTTTAATTTCCTCTGCTTTTTTCTTGGCCTCAAATAAATTTCCTAACATGTTAAATTGATTTTAGAACAAAGATACAAGATTACAAGCGTTGAACACTTAAACTAATGAAAGTGCTTTATCTAGATCCGCTATTAAATCTCCCACATCTTCAACACCCACACTTAAACGAATAAGCGTATCTGTAACTCCACTCTTTAATCGTTCTTCCTTAGGAATAGAAGCATGTGTCATAGAAGCCGGATGACCGATTAATGATTCAACACCACCCAATGATTCTGCTAACGAAAATAGGTGAGTACCACTTAACACTTTCATTGCATCTTCTAAATGATCCCCTTTTAAAGAGAATGACATCATTCCGCCGAAATCAAGCATTTGTTGTTTTGCAATTTGATGATTAGGATGATCTTCAAACCCTGGCCAATAAACTTTATCGACCTTAGCGTGATTACGTAGAAAATGAGCTATCGCTTTACCATTTTCGCTATGGCGCTGCATACGAAGATGAAGGGTTTTTATACCTCGCAAAACCAAAAAGCAATCCTGCGGCCCGGGAGTTGCTCCACATGCATTCTGAATAAAGGCAATGCGTTGTGCCAACTCATCATCATTTACCACCAAGGCGCCCATTACAACATCAGAGTGCCCAGACATATATTTGGTTAAAGAATGCATCACCAAATCTGCACCCAAATCCATTGGATTTTGTAGATAAGCCGAAGCAAATGTATTATCAACCCCTAACAAGATATTATGCTTTTTAGCAATAGCAGCACAAGCTTTAATATCTATAATTTTTAAAGTAGGGTTGGTCGGTGTTTCAATCCAAATAAGTTTAGTATTCGATGTAATATAGTTTTCAATATTGGCGGCATCTTCCATGCCGATAAAATGAAACTTTAACCCATAATTCTGGTAAACCTTCGTAAAAATACGATAGGTTCCGCCATATAAATCATTGGTACAAATTATCTCATCACCAGGATTGAACAACTTCATTACTGTATCTATTGCCCCCATACCGGTACTAAAACAGAAACCATGTTTAGCGTTTTCAAGAGCTGCTATATTATCCTGTAATTGAGCACGTGTAGGGTTTTGTGTACGTGCATACTCATATCCTTTGTGTTTTCCAGGAGCTTCTTGTACATAAGTAGAAGTTTGAAAAACCGGTGTCATGATGGCTCCGGTTGATGGATCAGGAAAAACACCTGCATGAATGGCTTTAGTACCGAATTTCATATCAATAAAGTTAAGATTAATTAATTACGTATTAAGGTAAATAAAAATGTGGCAATAAATTTGAGTAATCCGTTTCATTAAATTAGAAATGAATTTCATCTAATTACCACGCAAAAGAAAGAAAAACATTTCAAATTAAATTCAACTTTAACGTTCAGGGAGATTTATTGTTAAAACCGTTAAAGCCATTGAATTATAATGATGATCAATCTTAACCTACTTATAGTAAAGAGTCCAAGTAAACCTTGGGCTCTTTCATTTATAAAAAAATTTATTTACTATTATTCAACTATTTAAACTCTTATATTCACAATAATTAAAAAAACGAAACGTATTTTTTTATCCATCGTTAAACTATTCAGAATACTTTGAGTCTGAACAAGTAAACTAACCAACTGTTAATAATTATGAAACTTATCTCCACTAAATCATTGATCCTTGCAAGTGCACTTGCCTTAACATTTACCGCATGTAAAAAAGATGAAAATCCTGATCCTCAATCAAGCGAAGTCAGCGCTGTTGACAATCAGGCTGCAGATGATTTATCAACTGATGTTTTCGACCAGTTTAACATGACTATTCAGGAAAAAAACTATACTACAAGCAGTGCTTTTTCCAAATCGGTTGAAGAAACAACTCCAAATTTAACTACTCGTAAAACAAGCGGAATTGTAACAATAGTACCAACTCCTGGAACAATTTTTCCTGTAAAAATTACCATTGACTTTGGTACAGGTACTCCAGATCCGAATAACGCAAATATTATACGCAAAGGAAAAATTGTAGGTACCTTAACTAATTACTGGATGGTTAAAGATGCTGAGTTACGCGTCGAAATGGTAGATTACTATGTTAACGGAGTACAAGTGACCGGCACCAAAACATTTACCAGCAACGGGTTTAATCAGACAACCAATTGTTTTTCTTACAAAGTTAAAGTTGACAGAGCTCGTATTTCAGAGGATGGCAAAACCTTTACCTGGAGTGCAGAAAGAACTGTTTCTTACTTTACAAGTGGAACTCCTTTAGACCTTAGAGATGATTACATTACTTTGACCGGTTCAACTTCAGGAATTAACAGAAGAGGAGTGGAGTTTACAACCACCATTACTACTGAACTTAAGAAACCTGTTATTTCTCGTTGGATTGTTTCAGGTGTTATCGAACACAAATCAAGCAAATTACCAACTATTACTTTAGACTATGGTAATGGTACCATCGATAACAAAGCTACACTAACCGTAAACGGAAAAACTACTGAAATCACTTTACGTAAGTAGTCAGTAAAAATATAAAGAGAAACTCCCGGTCAAATTAATAATTGACCGGGAGTTTTTATTTTTAAGTAATATTAAGCTACTTTTTTGATAGACTAAGCAATAAAAACAGTCTTAATATTAACAAATTCATGAATGCCAAATAAACTTAGTTCTCTTCCGAAACCTGATTCTTTAATGCCTCCAAAAGGCAATCGAGGATCAGACTTAACCAATGCATTTACAAAACATGAACCTGCCTGAAGCCTTGTTTCTGCTATAGATTCACCCCTGGCAACATCTTTGGTAAATACCGCACTGCCTAAACCAAAAGAGGTATCATTCGCAACCCGAATAGCATCCTCCTCATTTTCAACCGAAAACAATAATGCTACGGGACCGAAAAACTCTTCTTTATAGGCAAAATTATCCGGTTTTATATTAGTTAAAATAGTAGGAGGGTAGAACGCCCCCGGGATTTGAGGAATATAGCCGCCGAGCAAACATTCAGCACCATCAGCAATACTCTTCTGAACCTGATCATGCAATTGATCTCTTAAATCAATCCTAGCCAAGGGACCTATTGCTATTTCTTTTTGCAATGGATCTCCAAAACTTTTGGCTGCCATTAAGTTTATAAACTTTGCTGTAAATTCTTCTGCAACTTCTTTCACAACTATAAACCGTTTTGCAGCAATACAGCTTTGTCCACTATTTATTAAACGGCTGTTTACACATATTTCAACCGCTTTATCAATATCTGCATCATCCAAAATTATATAAGCGTCGCTACCGCCCAGCTCTAAAACAGTTTTTTTAATTAGGCTGCCTGCTTTAGCTGCTACCTTTTTACCTGCTTCCGTACTACCTGTTAAAGTAACCGCTTTTATTTTAGGATGTTCAATAACATGGTCAACTTCCTTTGCGCCAATAAGGAGGGTATGAAATAGTCCTTGAGGGAATCCAGCCTCATTCATTATTGATTCGATGGCCAAAGCACAGCCGGGCACGTTAGAAGCATGCTTTAAAACAGCGGCATTGCCTGCCATTAAGGCTGGACATAAAAACCGAAACACTTGCCAAAAAGGAAAGTTCCAGGGCATTATGGCCAGTATTACACCCAAAGGCTGAAAACTCACAAAACTTTTTTGAGCTTCAGTTTCTATTAATTGTTTTTTGAGATAATCAGCTGCATGCTGAGCATAATATTCACTACAAAAAGCGCATTTTTCTATTTCAGCCAACCCTTGATTATAGGGTTTGCCCATTTCTAAGGCCATGAGTTCTGCCAACTCATCTTTACGACTTCGCAAAACATCAGCTAATTTTAAAAGCAATGCAGAGCGATGTTCAAATGAAGTTGTTTTCCATCTATTAAAGGCCTCATCTCCCGAGGTTATTTTTGTGGCAACTTCAACTGCTGTATGTGTGGTAAAGGTTTTTATGATTTCGCTGTTAAGCGGGTTTATTGATTGCATATTATTTAGAATTAAGCAGAGAATTTCAATAAGTATTTTCTAAAGCAGATAGTTGTATACTGGCATTAATATCATCGATCCACTTCACCCAAAACGAAATCCATTGATCCTAAAATGGCAATTAAATCTGCTATCATGCAGCCTTTGGATATTTCATTAACTACAGATAAGTTATTAAAACTTGGACCACGAGATTTTACCCTAAAAGGAATTTCTCGCTTGCCATCAGCTATGAAATAAAAGCCAAGCTCTCCTTTAGGATTTTCGGCCCTTACATAGAAATCCTGAGCTTTTGGAGTACACTTACGCGGAAGTTTAGCCCGAGGGTCGAACTCTTTATCCCTTTTAAGTTCTTTGGTTAATCTTTCCAAACATTGCTCAACAATTTTAACCGACTGCTCTATTTCATCAACCCTAACTTTATAACGATCCCAACAATCACCAACGGTACCCATTTCACCTTTTCCAACAGGAATATCAAATTCAATTTCAGGGTAAGCCGAGTATTCATCTATACGACGTAAATCATACTTTAAACCTGATGCACGCAACATAGGCCCTGAAACCCCATAATTTATGGCTACATCTAATGGCAACACCCCAACATTGGCGGTACGATCAATAAATATTTGATTGTGAGTTAATAGACCATTCAACTCACCCATTTTAGGTTTGAAATAGTTAATAAACTCTTTACAACGATCTTCAAAACCTACCGGCAAATCGTAAAATAAACCACCCACCCATATATAATTATACAACATTCTCGCGCCCGAAGCCCATTCGAGTAAATTCATAATGTGCTCACGATCACGAAAACACCACATAAAAGGTGTAAAAGCACCAATATCAATTCCGTAAGTTCCTATCGCAATAAGATGGGAGGCTATACGATTAAGCTCACAAACTAAAACACGTATATATTCAACCCGTTTTGGAATATCCTTATCTATGCCCAACATCCGTTCAACACCCATTACAAAACCATGGTTGTTATTCATTGATGCCAAATAATCCATACGATCTGTGTATGGAATAATTTGTGGATAGGTAAGCGACTCGCAATGCTTCTCAAAACAACGGTGAAGATATCCCAAATGTGGTATCACCTCTACTATTATCTCACCATCGGTAATGAGCTCTAAACGCAAAACACCATGTGTGGAAGGATGTTGTGGCCCCATGTTAAGGATCATCTCTTCCGACTTTAAATTATTGATGCGCTCGTGATATTTATTTAATGCTGTAGTCAAAACGAAGTTTTTAGACTGTAAAAACGATTAATAATCAATCTTAATACCCTTGTACTCGGCGGCGGTTTTATAATCTTTCCTTAAAGGATAACCTTCCCAGTCATCAGGAAGGAGGATTCTTCGCAAATCAGGGTGACCTTCAAAGTTGATTCCAAATAAATCATACGCTTCGCGTTCATGCCAGTCGGCAGTACGCCAAACCTCTGAAACCGTTGGAAAGGAGGGCAGGTCATTACTTTCCCTGTCAAAGTCACACTCAACTTTTAAGGTTAATTGTTTTTTGTAAGGAATAGATGAAAGATGATAAACAACTCCCATTTTTTTCAACTCTAAACCATAATCAACCCCGGAAAGGCAGGAAAGAAAATCGAAGTATGTGAGTTCATTATCTCTTAATTCACGACATACATCGGCTATCATTTCCTTTTTTATGGTGAGAGAAGGTTGTAAACCATCAGCCTGTTCAGCAACAATTACCTCATTTCCAAATTTATCAATGAGCAATTGCTTGATTTCGTTAAAATCCATATCGTCAAAAATAGGATATTTCAGCTATTAACCCACAAGGTTAATAGAGTATTTGATTATAAATTTAGGAAACAATTGAGCATTAAGGAGCCAGACGCTGAATTTTCCAATTACCATCTGCTTCTAAAATATACTGAATTCGGTCGTGTAAACGACTAGGGCGTCCTTGCCAAAATTCAATTGAAGAAGGTTTCAGTAAATATCCTCCCCAGTATTCGGGTTTAGGTAAAACCTCCTGGTTTGCATACTGATTTTCCAGTTCAGCAAGCTTATTTTCCAAAACTTCCCGATCGGCAATTACTGTACTTTGCTCGGAAACCCATGCCCCAAGCTGGCTGCCTTTAGGACGAGTTTGGTAATAGCGGGTAGATTCATCTAAAGAGACTTTTTCAATTACCCCTTCAATAATTATTTGCCGTTGTAACTCTAACCAAAAGAAAGAAATGCAGGCAAAAGGATTTTGTCGCAATTCGTGTCCTTTACGACTGTTATAATTTGTGAAAAATGTAAATCCTTCGTCAGAAAACCCTTTAAGCAATACAACCCGGGCAGATGGCTTTCCCAGAGAGGTTGCCGTTGACAAGGTTAGTGCATTAGGCTCTAAAATACCTGATTGCATGGCTTCATTGAACCATAATTCAAACTGGCGAAAGGGATCTGAATTAACATCTTTTTCTGATAAGGATCTGGCGCTGTATTCCTGGCGCAAATTCTCTAAGGTAGTTTTTTCGAGGTTCATACAACAAAATTAGGTATTCAACAGTTGATAACAATGACATTAATCAGGAAAATCAGGTTGTAATTTTGTCAATAAAATTTTCGATATTTTTTGTATTTTAAAGTTGAAACTACTGAGTTAAGACAAGGTCCTTTTAAACAATTACATCAGGTTCATTTTATTAACTTATTCCATTTAAGTTTATGCTCAATCTTATAAAACCTACAGCCGGCAAAATGCTGATTTCGGAGCCATTTATGTCGGACCCCAATTTTAAGCGCTCTGTTGTGTATCTGACTGAACATAACGAACAGGGAAGCGTGGGTTTTGTTTTAAATCAAAAAACCGAATTAACTTTAAATAATTTGGTTGACGATATAGAGGAGGCTGATTTTCCGGTTTATATTGGAGGGCCAGTCGGAAATGACAGCTTGCATTACATACATACTATAAATGATTTAGATGGCTGCGTATCGGTTGATAATGGCATTTACTGGGGAGGCAATTTTGAACTGTTAAAAATATTAATTCAAGCCGGCAAGGTTGAACGTAATGAGATTAGATTTTTTATCGGCTATTCGGGCTGGGGAGAAACACAATTACAGGATGAACTTGATGAAAATGCATGGCTTGTTGCGGAAACAAACAAAGATTTCCTTTTCGGAGAAAGCAACGAGCGAGAACTTTGGGCACACGCAGTAAAGAGTTTAGGTGAAAAGTTTGCCATGATAATTAACTTTCCCGAAAATCCACGATTCAATTAAGGTTACATTTATACATTTTACAATAGTTTTCACTAAAAACTACGATTAAAGGATAAAATCATACCTCTAAAATCGTACTTCTAAAATTGTATTCCTATTTTTGAGAAATTAAACCAGAATTAGTGAAAACATTTAATTCATCAAATTTCAAATTAGGTATTTTAGGCGGTGGCCAATTAGGAAAAATGCTATTACAACCAGCCATGAATTATGGCGTGGATGTTTCCATTTTAGATCCTGATCCAGCTTCTCCTTGCAGTTTTTTTTGTAAAAACTTTCATTTAGGCAGTTTCAATGATTATAACACGGTTTATAATTTCGGTCGCCATCTCGATTTAATAACAATTGAAATAGAAAACGTTAATGTTGAAGCATTAAAACGTTTAGAAGCCGAAGGGGTAACCGTTTATCCTCAACCCCATATTATTGAATTAATACAGGATAAAGGATTACAAAAAGACTTTTATAAGGAAAACAATATACCCACCTCTCCGTATGTTAAAATTCAAAACAGAGAAGAATTAAAATATTACGCAGATAAGTTTCCAGCTGTTCAAAAATTACGTAAAGCAGGTTATGATGGCAGGGGAGTATTTAAAATCAACAGCATTGAAGATCTTCCAAAATCATTTAATGAACCAAGTATTTTAGAAGATTTAGTTGATTTTGAAAAGGAAATTGCTGTATTAGTTGCTCGCAATCAATCAGGTGAAATAAAAACATTTGATGTGGTAGAAATGGAGTTTGATGCTAAAGCTAATTTGGTTGAACTTTTATTTACTCCTGCCAGAATTTCAGAGAATATCGAGAAACGAGCAAAAGAAATTGCGGTGGATGTAGTTGACAAACTTAAGATTGTTGGCCTGCTTGCAGTAGAAATGTTCGTAACCAAAGACGGCAAAGTATTGGTAAACGAACTTGCTCCGCGTCCTCACAATAGTGGTCACCATACAATTGAGGCCTGCATTACTTCTCAGTACGAACAACATTTACGTGCAATTTTAAATCTTCCACTTGGCTCTACCGAGTTACGCCAGCCGGCTGTGATGGTAAATTTATTAGGCGAAGATGATTTTGTTGGAGAAGCCAAATACATTGGTATTAATGAAATTACCAAGCTTGATGGTGTTTATTTGCATTTGTATGGAAAGAAAATAACCAAACCTTTCCGTAAAATGGGGCACATCACCATTATTGACAATGATTTAGAGAATGCCTTTTCAAAGGCTAAGATTGTTAAAGAAACGTTCAAGATTCAGGCGTAGATTTTAACAATCAACTAAATTCATTCAAATAATACAATTTATCATTAATAATTTTAAAAATAATGAGCAATCCACAAGTTGGAATTATAATGGGCAGCGATTCAGATTTAAAAGTAATGTCGGCCGCTGCTGAAATTTTAGAAAAATTCGATATTCCTTTTGAATTAACCATTGTTTCGGCTCACCGTACACCTCACAGAATGATTGAATATGCTGAACAAGCTGCTGAGCGTGGATTAAAAGTAATTATTGCAGGAGCCGGTGGAGCGGCTCACCTTCCAGGGATGGTTGCCTCTATTACTACTTTACCAGTAATTGGTGTTCCGGTAAAATCAAGCAATTCAATTGATGGTTGGGATTCTGTATTATCAATTCTTCAAATGCCTGCTGGAATTCCAGTGGCTACTGTTGCATTAAACGGAGCTGCCAATGCGGGTATTTTAGCTGCAAACATTATTGGTGCATTTGATAAATCAGTTGCTGAAAAGCTTCAAACTTACAAAAACGAATTACGCGACAAGGTAATGACCAATGTTGACAAAATTGACCGTTTGGGATACAAAAAGGTTTTGGAGCATAAGTTAAGCATGCATCCGTAGAGATCATAATCAACAAATGAGAATAAATAGGGCCTTGATTTTTAGTAATCTGGGCCTTATTTATTTATTGAATAATCGGTAAGGGCAATAATACGCAGCGGGGCTCCACTGCCTCCACCTATTTTCATGGGTAAGGCTACTATGCTAAAACCTTTGGGTGGCAATAAATGAAGATTGGCGACATTTTCAAAGATGGGGACTTCACTTTGAGCCAGTACAATGTGAGTTTGGAATGTTTGTGATTGGCCAAAATCAATGCTAGGCGTATCAATGCCAACAGCTTTTATGTTCCGCTGCTCAATTAACCATTTGGCAGCAGCAGGATCTAAACCAGGAAAGTGAAGTGCTTTAACGCCTTCCTGTCCACGTAAATCGGTACCCATATACTTACTTCTATCAGGCCAATAATTTCCATATCCGGTATTAAGCAGTACAATCATACCAGGCTTAATTTTCCCATTTGCAGATTCCCAATTGATAAAATCTTCCTTTTTAACCAGATAATCCGGAGTCTTTGCCGCTACCTTACTAATATCAATAACAACAGCCTCTCCGATTAATTTTTCCAAAGCAACTTGGTCAACAGTTGCCTTGTTTGCATAAAAGTGGGCAGGAGCGTCAAGGTGAGTGCCTCCATGTTCGGCTGCGCAAAACGAATTGGCTTCATAGTGATATCCCTTTTCGGTGGTTCCTTTAAAACCAGTTTTTAATTGAAACCCACTCTCGGTAGGCCAGTAGATAGTTTCATTATTAAAAGGATAGGTAAGGTCGATGATCTTACCTGCAATTTGTGCATTTGCACTATTGGTGACCAAAAACAGTAAAATCAAAACATAAAAAGCATACCGTTTCATAGCTGTAAATTAACATGTTATAATTTACACAAAAAACCTGCAATGCTCAATGTGCTTTAAAACAATTACACCTTATAGCAAACAGCATTTATATTCATACCGGCACCAACTGAGGCAAATAATATAATATCTCCACTATTTATTTCATGCTCATCACCCAATTCTCCTTTTCTAACCAAATCATACAGTGTGGGGATGGTAGCAACCGAACTATTACCTAGTTTATGAATGCTCATTGGCATAATGTTCTCAGGAATATCCTTAATATCATAAAGCTTGTATAACTCTTTAGTGAATCCCTCATCCATTTTTTCATTAGCCTGATGTAAGAATATCTTTTTTACGTCCCTAACATCAACACCAGCCTTATCTAAACAAGCTTTCATTGCCGAAGGAACATGCTTCATGGCATATTCGAATACTTTTCGACCTTTCATTTTAATATAACGAACCCGAGGATCACTTCCTGGGAAATTACCTTTCCCCATAAACAAATAATCAACTTCTTCATTACAATGACTGAGCACACTGCTTGCTAAAATACCAGCACCGGAAGTTGAAGAAGTCTCTGCTTCAACAATACAGGCTCCAGCACCATCAGAAAAAATCATGCTATCGCGATCATATACATCAATAACCCTGCTAAGGGTTTCCGCGCCAATAACTAAGCATCGTTTGGCAACTCCTGCTTTAATAAAAGCATCCGCCTGAATAACTCCTTGCAACCAACCGGGGCAACCAAATAACAAATCATAGGGCACGCAGGCAGGGTTTTTAATTCCTAAGCCATGCTTTACCCTGCTGGCCAGAGTTGGTATTAAATCTGTTTGAATGGTGTGTTTTATAACATTACCAACGTTATGGGCTACAATCAGCTGATCAATTGTTTCTGGATCAATGCCTGCATCAGCAATGGCTATCTGAGCAGCAATAACTGCCATATCTGACGTATTGAGTTCACAAGTGGCATAACGACGTTCAGCAATACCGGTTATTTGTTGAAATTTATCAGCAATTAAAGTAGGCGGTTGATTAATCAACTGCTGCTTTTCATCATAAAAATCATGAGCTGCAAAATCTCTGTTAGTTTTAACAAGGGAAGGAATAAATGAACCGGTTCCGGTAATAACACTCTTTGGTACTTGCATGTTGATACTTGCTTAATTGCTCTAGTTTAAAAGTTTGAACAAACACAGAATACTATTTTAGTTTATAGTTCAAAAACATCGAATTTAAACCAAATACAATACTTGCAAGGTAGAACTTGATATCGAGGAGCAATATCCCAAAGGTAGTAATATTATGATGCCCAAACACAACTTTAAATATAGGAATGGGACAACATGAACTGAATCAAATTCCACAATGCCTATTAATTGGCTTTAGACTTCACTTATAAGTAATTTCTAAACGATCAAAAGTATTAATTGGGAATAAAAAAGATGATGTCCAACAGCTGTCAAATAACCACCAAAAAAAACAGGAAATCAATTTAAATCAATTTCCTGTTTTATGTTTTATCTTAAGATTAAAGTCTATTCATCAAAGTAATCCTCAATGGCACCAAAATAATAGTTATTCCAGCCATAAAGCATATCCTCCAGTTCTGTGTCAGGTACGTTTATATGACGCAATTCAACTGAAGTACCGTGTTTATCGGGATGTAATTTAATGGTAACAATTGATTCTTCAGGCTGATCACCAAAATACCATTGCTGAACAATTTTCTTATTCTCTTCAAATTCAATATTCTTACCTACAATGCTTCCATCCCAAAGTGAAAATTCAGAACCCGGTTCAGTACTCATCTCGGCAGGATAACCACTCCACAACTCAATGGTTAATGGATTGGTAATAGCCAGGTAAACATCTTCCGGAGCAGCATGAATGAGGTAATATTTTTTTATATCCTTCATTTGTAGTAAAGAGTAATGAATGTTGAATTATGAGTTATCAATGGATTCATTTTATAACTCATAATCCAACATTACTAATTCCATATAGATTAAACGCTAACCGAATACAACTCCTCACGTAAGGCTTTTACATCAGGATTCTCAAGGTATTCATCATAAGTCATCAGCTTATCAATTACACCATTAGGAGTAATTTCGATAATACGATTTGCTACCGTTTGCATAAACTCATGGTCATGTGAGTGGAACAGCACATTACCCTTATAATCTTTTAGTGAGTTGTTAAATGCAGTGATTGACTCAAGGTCCAAGTGGTTGGTAGGTTCATCTAACACAAGTACGTTTGAGCTCTGCAACATCATTTTCGAAACCATACATCGTACTTTTTCTCCTCCTGAAAGCACTTTACAGCTTTTCAAAGTTTCTTCACCAGTGAACAACATTTTTCCTAAGAATCCACGGATATAAGTTTCATCTTTTTCTTTTGAATATTGGCGTAACCAGTCTATCAGATTGATTTCGTCTTTAAACTCCGATGAGTTATCAAGTGGAAGATAGGCTTGTGTTGTTGTAACACCCCATTTAAACTCACCAGAATCAGCTTTTTTATTACCCGTCAATACTTCAAAGAAGTTGGTAATCGCCAAACTGTCTTTAGAAAGGACAGCAATCTTATCGCCTTTGTTCACCATAAAGCTGATATCGGCAAATAAAGTTTGTCCTTCATGAGAACCAGATAGGTGCTCAACCGTTAAAATTTGGTCGCCAACTTCACGCTCTGGTTTAAAGATAATTGCAGGGTACTTACGGGTTGATGGTTTAATCTCATCAATGGTAAGTTTTTCCAACAATTTCTTACGGCTGGTTGCTTGTTTTGATTTTGAAGCATTAGCACTGAATCGCTCAATAAACTCTTGCAACTCTTTACGTTTATCTTCAATCTTTTTATTCTGATCAGAACGTTGGCGTAATGCTAACTGACTTGACTCATACCAGAATGAATAGTTACCGGTGTACAATTGAATTTTACTAAAATCGATATCAGCAACGTGTGTACATACCGCATCCAAGAAGTGACGGTCGTGGGAAATTACAATAACTGTATTTTGAAAATCGGCCAAGAAGTTTTCTAACCACCCAATGGTTTCAACATCAAGGTCGTTGGTAGGCTCATCGAGTAATAAAATATCAGGATTGCCAAACAAAGCCTGAGCCAACAATACACGAACTTTTTCGTTACCGTTTAGCTCGTTCATTAATTTAAAATGAAGTTCTTCTTTAATGCCTAATGAACTTAATAACGAACCAGCATCACTTTCAGCGTTCCAGCCTTCCATTTCAGCAAATTCTCCTTCAAGTTCTGAGGCGCGGATACCGTCTTCTTCGGTAAAATCAGCTTTCGCATAAATTGCATCTTTCTCATGCATAATATCCCAAAGCTTTTTGTTACCCATCAATACAGTGTGCAACACCTGACACTCATCAAACTCAAAGTGATTTTGTTTTAAAACCGACATGCGTTCGCCGGGAGTAATGAACACTTTTCCGGTAGTAGGATCAATCTCTCCAGAAAGGATTTTCATGAAAGTTGACTTACCGGCGCCATTGGCTCCAATTACGCCATAGCAGTTTCCATGCGAGAATTTAACATTTACTTCCTCAAATAGAACACGTTTTCCGTATTTCAGTGATAAATTCGATACTTCAATCATGGCGCAAAGGTCCTAATTTTCAGCAAGAAAAACTAGTTTTATTTTTATTACTTTCTGATTTATAGTCTACCCAAATTTTTTTTCAATAAAATGTAACAGTTAAAAATCGCTGAAATCATTCATTAATATGAAAGCACGTAGGTTAATAGCTAAAAGAAACATAAATCACTCATCTATAAATATTTAAGAAAAACAATAAGATCGCATTATAACTTGTTTAAATGTTTAGTAGTTCATAGTTTTATGAACTATTAAAATAAAGATGGATAAAAAGATATTTCAACTCCATGCTGATGTCTGCAAAGCATTAGGCAACCCTTTGCGTATTGAGGTTATTAATTTGCTTGAGAATAAAGAGCTGTGTTTTACTGATCTATTAGAAATAACCGGAGGACTTAAGTCTAATCTCTCACAACATCTTTCAGTTATGACCAAGAAGGGCATTTTAAAAGTCAGGAGAGAAGGGCAGTGCAATTACTATTCATTAGCTTCATTAAAAGTAGCCCAGGCATGCAGGTTAATGCGTGAAGTTTTAATAGAAAACCTCAAAAATCAAAAGGAACTCTTAGAAAAGCTTTAATATTCATCTCTAATTTTAATTCATGGATAACATCAAACTAGGTTTAAAGGAAAACTGGCAACAGTTTACAATACTGGTTATCATTAACGGATTTGTAGGCGGAATGGTAGGATTAGAGCGATCTATTCTTCCACAAATTGCCGAAAAAGAGTTTGCAATTGCTGCAAAAACAGCCATTCTTTCATTCATTATTGTATTCGGTATTATAAAAGCTATTACAAATTATTTCGCCGGTACATTAGCCAATAAATTTGGAAGGAAAAATCTACTGGTTGCGGGCTGGTTCATTGGAATTCCAATTCCTTTTATATTAATGTATGCTCCCGATTGGAATTGGATAATAGGCGCTAATGTATTGTTAGGGATAAACCAAGGACTAACATGGTCAAGTACAGTGGTAATGAAAATTGACCTTGTGGGCGAAAAACAAAGGGGCTTTGCAATGGGCTTAAATGAATTTGCCGGCTATCTTTCCGTTGCACTTGTTGCTTTTTTAACCGGATGGATTGCAGGAAATTATGGAATTAGGCCTTACCCGTTTTATTTGGGGATTATTTTGGTGTTACTAGGATTAATTGGCAGTATCTTTTGGGTAAAAGATACGAAGCACCATGTGACCAAAGAAACGTCCTCCAATAGAATTCCCCGGTTAAAAAAAATTTTCTGGGACACCACATGGAAAAATAAAAATTTAGGTTCGGTTACTCAGGCCGGTCTAATCAACAACTTAAATGACGGAATGGCTTGGGGCATTTTCCCTATTATGCTGGCAGGTAAAAATTATACACTTGAACAAATTGGGGTGGTAACTGCTTTGTATCCGGCTGTTTGGGGTATTGGGCAACTATTTACTGGTAAAATGGCCGACAAATTTTGTAAAAAGGATATGCTCTTTCTCGGGATGTTTTTACAAGCAATAGCGCTGATCTTTTTAATTCAGGCAAATTCGATACTTCACTTTGTGATCTTGTCATCAATTTTAGGCTGGGGAACAGCAATGGTTTATCCAACCTTTTTAGCTACCGTTGCTGAGAACACGCATCCCCAAGACAGAGCAAAAAGCATTGGTATATTCAGGCTGTGGAGAGACTTAGGCTATGCTATTGGTGCAATTTTAACAGGAATAATTGCTGATTTAGTAAGCATAAATGCAGCCATTCTGTTTATAGGGTGCTTAACTTTGTTTTCATCCTTAATTATCTTATTAAGAATGAAATGTGATGGAAAAGAGTCGGTAAAGATGCTATCATGGGTTTTAGGAAAAAACACTAATACTAATAAAGATGGAAACCTCAAACAAATGCATTGCTCTTGAAAGTTTAAAAGAAGCACTGGACAATGAAAGTAATATTGTGATTTTTGATGTAAGAAGTCCAGAAGAATATACCGAAAGGCATATTCCAGGGGCAATCAATATTCCGCTGGACACGGTGGAGAGCGCATTGCCAAATTTAGACAAAGGCAAGCTTTATATAACCGTTTGCAAAAAAGGAGGAGGGAGATCGGAAGCTGGAGCAGAAAAACTGAAACAAGCTGGCTATAATGCGACCTGGCTTTGTGGAGGTACTTTGGGCTGGTTTGAATAAAATAAATGCAAAACCCAATGTCCTCAACATCGGCAAAATACTGATTATAAGAAAATTGCCTTTATTTCTTCAGGAGGGTTATGTTCTTTCAGTTTTGCTGCTTAAACTTGCAGCTTTAAATTAGTATTATTTTAGAAAATGAATGAAGTTCTAGAAAATAGCGAGAAACAAAGTGGAGCAGGGGAGTTACACATTGTACCCTCATATACAAGGTTTATAAACTACGTTATCGACTACTTATTTCTGAGTACAGCCATGTCGTTTTTTATGCCCAATGCCGAACTTGATTTCAATAAATACCAAACCATTCAGGATTTTCTGTCTGATCCAATATTTATAAAGTTTAGTATAATAAACTTTGCAGTCACGCTATTATACTATTTGGTATGCGAAAGTGTTTTTGGTCAAACCGTAGGCAAGTTTGTTACACGAACGCATGTTGTGGATGATTATGGAAACAAACCCGGGTTTTTAAGAATACTAGCAAGAACTTTGTGCAGAGCCATTCCCCTTGAAGCTTTATCATTTCTGTTTACACCCATAGGTTGGCATGATTCTATTTCTAAAACATATGTTGTAAGGAAACAACCGTCACTTATTTCACAGAGATAAATATCGGAACCTGGGCATTATCCGATTGTAAATCATCCAAGGAATATACTTCAATGTCGAACGTGTAACTGCGTTCAATATCCGAATTCCAGATTTTAATCCAAGTATCAGCGATACAATCAGGAATAGTACCTTTTGAGATGAATTCGGCATAATTCGATTCCGGAATTTCTATTACTATCATCCCTTCAGGAACTGATTCAGTATTTTCAACTCTGCATCCGATTGCAAATGAATAAGGTTTGGTAAAATCACCTTCATAATTATAATACAATCCAATGATTCTATCACCTGACTTATGCTCGATTGCATCATACCATTTTTGCTCTAAAAATTGTCTCCACAGATTACCGATATCTGCTTCAGCAGTTTCATTTGATGTCCGAATTGATTTCCCTACAAAGGTAAAGGGAGTAAATTGAGTTAAAATGTAACCTGCTTGACTGCTCATTTAACCGGATAGATTTAACAGACGTTTGTAGTAAATGTTAAAAATCGAGAACTTATCACTTATTTAATATAATAAAAATAAGTCGACTTTCAGGGGAGTGTAATAAGAAAAAGAAAACGTTTTGATGGTAATAAAATACAACCAAAACGTTCTATCGTTTTTTATTTAAATGCATTGAATCCTGTTACATCCATACCTGTAACCAGTAAATGAATATCATGTGTTCCCTCGTAGGTAACAACCGACTCAAGGTTCATCATATGGCGCATAATCGGATATTCTCCCGTAATACCCATCCCTCCAAGCATTTGACGAGCATCCCGGGCAATGTTCAGGGCTGTTTCCACACTATTTCGCTTAGCCATTGATATTTGCGCTGCAGTTGCGCGGTTTTCACTTTTTAATACTCCTAAACGCCAAACCAACAACTGTCCTTTAGTAATTTCAGTAATCATTTCAGCTAATTTCTTTTGTTGAAGCTGAAATGCGCCAATTGGCTTGTCAAACTGAACGCGTTCTTTTGAATAACGCAATGCCGTATCATAACAATCCATTGCAGCACCCAGTGCTCCCCAGGCAATACCATAACGTGCTTGATTCAAACAACCCAATGGACCTTTTAGTCCTTGTACATTTGGAAAAACATTTTCTTTAGGCACCTTCACGTTGTCAAATACCAACTCACCGGTTGCAGAAGCACGTAACGACCATTTATTATGTGTTTCAGGAGTACTGAATCCTTCCATACCACGTTCAACCACCATTCCTCTGATAATACCTTGTTCGTCTTTTGCCCAAACAACTGCCAGATCAGCAAAAGGAGCATTGGAAATCCACATTTTAGCTCCGTTTAGAATATAATGATCACCTGCATCCTTAATGTTGGTTATCATTCCTGACGGATTGGAGCCAAAATCCGGTTCTGTTAAGCCAAAGCAGCCTAACCATTCACCAGAACCTAATTTTGGTAAATATTTACGACGTTGTTCCTCGGATCCATAGGCATAAATCGGATACATTACCAACGATCCTTGAACAGAAGCAGTAGAACGTATGCCTGAATCACCACGCTCCAATTCTTGCATAATGATGCCGTAGGAAATATAATCTAATCCGCCTCCACCATACTCAACCGGAATGGTCGGACCAAAGGCACCTATTTCTCCCAGTTTCTTTACCAAATGCCTTGGAAATTTGGCTTGTTGGGCATATTCCTCAATAATTGGGGATATTTCTTTCTTAACGAATTCTCTAACTGAACTACGAATAAGTTTTTGCTCCTCGGTTAACAATTCATCGAGCAAATAATAATCAGGTGATTCGTACAAATCTTGTTTAGACGATCGTTTAATTTGATCTTCAGTGGTGAGTAATGACATATTGATTGGTGTTGATCTATCAAAAATAGAAAATTGACGCTATTTTTGTATTATGTCATTTCAAAAGATTCATACGATAGCACTTAATGGCTTAGAATTATTTGCCAACCATGGCTATTACCCTGAAGAACAATTAATTGGCGGAAAATTCAGGATTACAGTTAAGGTAGATACCGATTTTTCAAAAGCAACTGAAACCGACGAATTAAGTCAGACATTGAATTATGAGGCACTTTTTAGCATTGTAAAGACGGAAATGAAGATTCCCTCTAAGCTTTTGGAACACGTTGGACAACGAATAGTGGACAGCATAGCCTCATTATCCGTTAAAATTCAACGTATTGAATTATTGCTCGAGAAGTTAAATCCTCCTTTTACCGCAAAAATTGAAAGCTCATCCATAAGTATTGTTTACACCAAACCCAACCATGCGCTTTAAAGCCGTTGATACAGAAATTATTGAACAGTTAAAAAACTTACTAGGAACTGAATCAGTATTTACCGAACCTGAAACGCTAAAAGAATATGCTCACGACGAAACTGAAGATCTTTATTATTTACCCGAATTAGTAGTAAAACCCAGCACAACCGAGCAGGTTGCAAGGCTCATGAGGTTTTGCAATGAACGCAACATCCCCGTAACACCGCGAGGTGCAGGAACAGGTTTAAGTGGCGGAGCCCTGCCAATTTATGGGGGAGTTTCATTATCAATGGAAAGGATGAATAAAATCCTTCAAATTGATGAACGTAATTTGCAGGCGCATGTTGAGGCAGGTGTAATTACTGAGGTGCTGATTGACGAAGTTGCAAAGCTAAATTTATTATATCCGATTGATCCGTCAAGCAAGGGATCCTGTTTTATAGGTGGAAACATTGCTCATGGTTCAGGAGGACCAAGAGTGTTGAAATACGGAACATTACGTGACTATATTTTAAACCTGGAAGTAGTTTTACCAAATGGTGAAATAATGTGGACAGGAGCCAATACTTTAAAGTACGCATCCGGTTATAACCTTACTCAATTAATGATCGGAAGTGAAGGAACACTGGGTGTAATTACCAAAGCAGTTGTAAAACTAATTCCTAAACCCTGTTACAATTTGTTAATGATGGCCTCATTTCCTTCGGCAGAGCTTGCTTGCCAGGCCGTTTCAGCAATTTTCAGAGCCGGCATGACTCCTTCGGCGCTTGAATTCATGGAGCGATCAGGCATAGAGTGGGTTATTAAATATGATGATATAAAGTTTGAAGTTAAGAATCACATTGAAGCTTATTTATTAATTGAGGTTGATGGCAATAACCTTGATGTATTACGCACTGATTGTGAAAAAATAGGAGAGGTGTTATATCATCATAAATGCGAGGATATACTTCTGGGAGAATCAGCCAATGAAAAGGATGAACTTTGGAAAATCCGTCGAAAAATGCCGTTATCTGTAAAAGCAAATTCTGTTTACAAAGAAGAAGACACTGTTGTTCCAAGAGCAGAATTACCCACACTCCTAAAGGGAATTAAAAGCATTGGCAATAAATATGGCTTCAAATCGGTTTGTTATGGCCATGCAGGCGACGGTAATTTACATGTAAACATTATTAAGGATTCGATGAGTGAGCATGATTGGAAAACAAAACTCCCATTGGGTATTAAAGAAATAATGGAACTGACCGTTAGTTTACAAGGCACTTTATCGGGAGAACATGGTATAGGCTTAATTCAACAGCCTTACATGAATATTAAATTCAGTGAAGCTCACCTTCAACTGATGCGCAATATTAAACAAGTTTTCGACCCTAAAGGAATTCTAAATCCAGGAAAGATCTTCAATTAACGGATCTTAATAAGCCTATAGTTCAAGAGCTGCAATCAATGATTGCAGCTCTTTTTTATTCAAAAATGACATATTGGCATTTAAAAATAAGTATAAAATGACAATATGTCTTATAATTTTATCAATTATGCTTGAAAAACCGAGCGGCATATAAGTTGATTAACACAGTACAGAAATCAAAACTTGAAAAATTTAGTAGGAGGATATAATCATGACACTAATTAAAAGAAGCTACCCGGTTAGAAACATTGAACGCGTTAACCCATTTGCACCAATGTTTAATGACTTTTTAGAAAGCATGTTTAACAACAATACCATGCCTGATACAAGCTTTAAGACACCTGCTGTAAATGTGGTTGAAAACGCTGATGGCTATGCAATTGAACTTGCAGTTCCGGGCTTAAAGAAAGATGACTTTAACATCGATTTAGAGAAAAACACCCTTACTGTTTCGGTTGAAAAAGAAAATGAAAGCAAAGAAGAAGGCAAAAACTATCATCGCAGAGAGTTTAGCTATACTTCATTCAAACGTTCATTTAACTTACCAGAAACAGTGGATGTAGAAAAAATTGGAGCAGAGTACAAAGACGGAGTTTTAAGCTTAACTATTCCTAAAAAAGAGGAAGCACAGTTGAAAGCTAAACAGATCAAAGTCTCATAAAAATAGTTGTAGAGTGTTAGTTTAAGTGTAAAGGCCATCTCATTGTTATGATGATGGCCTTTTTAACTTTATTAATTCGCTTTAGCACTGCTGTTATCAGAAGCTTTCAGCTTTTGGTCGATATATTCTATCACTTTATTATACAAATGAACCCTGTCTTTACCTCCGACATTGTGTTCATGACCAGGGTAAACAAAATAATCAACCTCCACACCGCTTTCAACACATTTTTTGATAAAATCCTGGCTATGCTGCCAAACTACTACAGGATCTATTGTTCCATGGATTAACATCAAATTACCTTTCAAGTTCTTAGCTTTATCAAGTAATGATGCTTGTGCAAAACCTTCAGGATTGGCCTGAGGAGTATCCATGTATCGCTCGGTGTACATTATTTCGTAATAGCTCCAATCAATAACAGGCCCACCTGCAACACCAACTTTAAATACATCAGGATATTGTGTCATCAAACTAGTGGTCATAAAACCTCCATAACTCCAGCCGTGCACAGCCATTTTATCTGCATTTACAAATGGCAATGATTTCAGGTAGTTAACACCAACAAGCTGGTCTTTCATTTCTTCCTGACCTAAATGACGGAAAGTAGCTTGCTCAAAAGCTTGCCCACGGTTTTTACTGCCTCTTCCATCTACTGTAAATACGATATAGCCTTTATTTGCCAAATAGTACATCCAGTAAGAAGCACCAGTTGTCCAGGTATTTGTTACCATTTGAACGTTAGGACCATTGTATACATAAACTACTACCGGATATTTTTTTGATGGATCAAAGTCGAAAGGCTTAATCATACGACCATGTAACAACGTTCCATCATTAGCTTTTAATTGAACTAAGGTATTTGACCCGAATTTATAATCAGCAATTGGATTCTTCGAGTTTAAAAGTGCTACTGATGTTTTGCCATCAACCGACAATAAGTTTACCTTTTGAGGAACAGCTGGACTGCTAAACGGATCAAGTATATATTTAGCATCTGCAGATAAGCTTGCCTGATCATGATAACCGCTTTCATTGGTTAAACGAGACGCAGCATACACACCAAGCTTTCCTGGCTTTTTCTTAAGATCAACCACATAAACCTGCATATCAATACTATCAGCATGATTGCCTGTAAAGAACAACTTCGTTTCAGTTGCATCAACACCTAAATACTTGCGTACAATGATTTTACCTGTATTAATATGCTTAATCAGCTTTCCATTGAAATCATATTGATAAAACTGGTTATAACCCTTGGTTTCACTTTGCCATAAGAATGAGTTTTTCAGGTTGATTGCCTCATGCTCAGGATGTACATACTTAGGATGAGTTTCTGTAAACAAGGTTTTAACAAACTGACCTGTAGCAGCATCGTATTGATTATACTTCAACTCATTCTGCTCACGATTAACAACTGCAATGTAAATTGATTTGTCATCGTTGCCCCAATGAATATTGGTCAAGTATTGTTCTTTTGGTTCTCCGGTTTGAAGGAATACGGTTTTCTTAGTCGCAGGATTATAAACTCCAACCGTCACTTCGTGACTTTTCATGCCTGCCATCGGATACTTAATATTCTCCAACTTAGCCGGACGAACATCGGTGTTCACTAATGGATAGTCTGTTACCATGGTTGCATCCTCACGGTAAAATGCAAGCAGACTGCCATTTGGCGACCAAAACGTTCCTTTAGAAATTCCAAATTCTTCACGGTGAGTACTCTTTCCGTTTTTAATTCCCCATTGGGTATCATTGGTTACCTGAACTTCAGCACCATTGATACTTACAAATAGATTATCACCCTTAGTATAAGCAGCTTTTGAATCTGTATATTCTATATCCACATTCTCTGCATCAGCAGGGAAGGAGTTCAGTGTTTTTGCCGACTTAGCCTTTACATCAAATAAAAACAACTTTCCTTCAGCACTGAAACGAAAATGGTCAGCATCAACCCAAGTTAGCTGTGGCCAGCTTCTGAACTTTGCACCGGTGGCAGCTTGAACATCATCAATAGTAACCAATACCGATGCTTTCGTATTAATTACAGAAGCAACCATTAAATTCTTACCATCTACATAGCTGTAATTAGTGGAACCACCAACCCATTGCAAACCACGAAGGCGGTCTTCTCCGAATTTTGTAAAACGCCCCAGGATAGCATCTTGCAAGGTAATTTCTTTGCTTTGTGCAAAAACAGTCTGCGACCCTGAAATCAACAGAAACGCAAAGGCAATAAACTTGTAATTAAACTTCATTCTACTAGTTGGATTTGCTAAAGCGCCAAAATTATTGATTCTATTCACTTTATGTGAATTTTATAAGTGCTTAGTTGTATTTTATTTGTGACGAACTGCCTGAAAACTAAAAGAGATGACACAATTTCTTGCATCATCTCTTAAAATAATATTGTTAAAGTTTTGTTATTGCAACTGAGTAGTATCTACTCTGCTAGGAGTATCTTTTCCGCTGATAATTGAAGTAGAGCTTAAAGCAATAGCTTTAATTATATTAGCCATATTGGTTAAATTCAACGTACTTACTTCGTCAGAAACTTTGTGATAATTTGGCTCAACATCCATCTTAGAGGTTGAGATAGTATGCGCAGGCACACCTTTACGGGCTAGGGTAGCGTTATCGCTTCGGTAAAACAAACTTTGCTCTAGATAAGGATCCGGATAAAACTTGAACTGAGTTCCATCAAGGTTTTTCTGCATAATCTCACCCATATTTGATTTATCAAAACCGGTAATATAAGCTGCGTTTTCGCCCCATTTACTTTCGGTACCAATCATTTCAATATTAAACATGGCTGCAACCTTTGCAGGATTTAACTGGTTTGAAAAATACTGGGAACCAAATCCGCCGACTTCTTCAGCTGTAAAAGCTACAAAAATTATCGAGCGTTCGTTATTTTTTAGTGATTTGAAATACTTAGCCAAAGAAATCACAGCAGTTGTTCCGGCCGCATCATCATTTGCTCCATTATAAATAGAATCCGGTTTTCCTGAATTCTCAATTCCAATATGATCATAATGCGAAGAGAAGATTACATATTCATTTTTGAGTTTCCTTCCAGGCAACACCCCAACAACGTTAGATAATTTTAAGTCCTGGATTTCGTGTTCGGCTTCAATTGTGTAACCCTTTATCTCTTCATTTGAAAGAACAAACACTACGTTTTTATCGGTTTTAAACAGATACTTCTTAAGAAAAATGAGCCTGTTAAAGTTTTTTGCAAAAGATAAATCAACCTGAACAATATAATTTTTATCTGCTTGAATAAAGGATTGAGCAGCACCAAATAAATTCTGCCCGGCTTTTATATATCCTTTTTCATAGTTTAATTGTTCAGTAATTTTAACCTTCGGCTGAGCAGTAAACACCAATACGTTTTTCGACTCAAAATTTTTGTTATTTATAGTTGCACTAGTACTAATAAATTTAGGCTGTACCATTGAAAAAGTCTGCAAATAAGAGCCGTTTTTATCTAAAGGCTCCAGACCAGCCTTTTTAAATTCAGTACTTATAAACTCTGCAGCTTTATCAATAGAAGGAGTAAATGTAGCCCTTCCTTTCATATTGTCGTGAGCCAGAATCGTCTCTACTCTGGTTATTTCTTTTTCATTAAAAATACCATCTAAAGATTGGGAACAAGCAACTCCGCTAACGAAAAGCGAAGCTCCAATAAGATAAAAAGCTTTCATGTAATTTTTTTTGCTAATAACTAAGCTGTTAAATTAATTAAATTTCCTAAGGCTGAAATAGTCTCCTTAGATATGTCAGAAATTTCTGGAATTCTGCCTAAGCAATTCAATTTTGAGTAATTAAGGATATACTCTTCAGAATTGGCATTAGTTTCACCATTAAAAACGATTCCCTTTATAGGTATCAATCTGCTTTTTAATAATTCTATGGATAACAGGGTATGATTGATGCTTCCCAAATAGTTTTTGGAAACCAAAATCACTTCAGCACCTAACTTTTGGATAAGGTCAACAATCAAATCCTTGTCATTCAAGGGAACCATTAAACCGCCAGCACCTTCAATAATTAATTGATTGCTGGTTTGAGGTAGCTTAAACTTATTCAGTTCAATAGTTACACCATCAATTTCAGCAGATTTATGTGGTGAAAATGGTTGGGTTAATCGGTATGTTTCAGGATGAAAAATTGATGTTTGATTACTAACCAATGATTGTACGGTTAGGGTATCAGCAGTATCCAAATCACCTGATTGTACCGGTTTCCAATAATCAGCATGTAGCTTTTCAACTACTATTGCCGATACCAATGTTTTTCCAATTCCGGTACCAATTCCTGTAATAAAATAAGGTTTTTTTTGACTATGGCTCATTTATGGGGGAACATAACTTCAGGGGCCAAAGTTATAGTTTTAGTTAATTTATGAGTTAACGAAATAAGCTAAAAAACATTCCGAAGGGTATAAAGTGGATGAAATACTGAAATCTAAAAAACTCAAATGTATAGGGATTTTCAATAATTATATAATATATTATAATATTATATATTTGTATTGATACAAGTTTATAGTTATAGTTATAAACCGGTTATTGTCATGGGGAAAAATAAGTTTATTAATAATAATGTAGGTGGTGTTATAGTTGTTTCTAAAGATGCTAAAATAGCAATGGATCCTAAAACTAATACACAGATCAGTCACGTACTTAATTTCAGAAAGGTCCCAAAAGAACTTATTGATAAGAATCGTGTTACTGGTTATACCCTTCTATTGCCTTAGTTTTTTGAATGTTTGACTCTTCCTATGATTTTCGATTGGCTAATCGAATTAAAACAATTTGACAATGATCTTTATGCAATAAAATATTTTGATAAAAATCATTCATTATCATCAAACAAATTTAATCTTACAAATCATTTACCGCTAAAAAAAACGCATTTCCCAACAAGAATAATGGCAACATGTGTTTTAATAATGTTTAAAATTTATCAAACTAACCCAAATGTATCATTTGTTTTTACCGGTTCTCCGTCAAAAGGGGAAAGTAAAAGTGATACTAGAAGATTTAGGATTTATTCTTATTTAGTTTGGAATAAATTTGGTCGTATAACTTTCTCTCACCGCTTCGATGTAGATAATAGTTGCTATCTACTATTTAATAACGCTAGAGGAGGTTTGAAAAATCTCTTTCAAATAAGTAACTACTAACTATAAGTAGGGGCCTCTATTCAGGCATATATTTGAAGCGACGAATTATTCGTTAACATATTTTCTCCCTCAGGTTTCTCAAATACACCTTCTCTGATACTGCCGATCAATAAGAAAAATATAAAAAAGAGCTCAAATGATAGGTAAAGGACGAGGAAGAAAATTATATACCAAGCTATTAAAAACGTCATTAATACAATGATTAATGGCGTTAATTGTGACCCCAGAGAGACTTGGAATACTTAGTGTACAATTCATTGTATAGAAGATTTACGTTTAAACCTTCTATACAATCTTATTAATTAATCATTAGTAATTATTTCACCATTGGCAATTGTATAATGAACATTGTAATTATCATCAAAAACCACAAAATCAGCCGCATAACCTGGCGCAACTTTACCCAAATAATGATCCAGATTAATCACCTTTGCAGGACCAGTAGAAGCCATGCGAAGCGCTTCTTCAACATCAATACCCGCTTTTTCAATACAGTTTTTAACTGCTTTCATCATAGTGAGAGCCGAACCTGCTAAAGTCCCGTTTACATCCACAAACCTATCTGTTTCAGCCTTATATACATAATCTCCTTTCAGGTTTTCAACCACTGCATCAGTAATGATGAACAAGCGGTCTTTCATAATTTTTTTACTGATTCTTACTGAAGCAAAATCAGTATGAACACCATCAGGAATAATACTTGAATAAACCGATTCTGAATCATAAATGGCACCAACCAAACCTGGTTCCCTATGATTAAACCCTGACATGGCATTGAACAGATGAGTAGCTACTTTTACCCCCATATTGAATACACCATTAGCCTGATCATAAGTAGCATTACTGTGCCCTACAGAAACAATAATATTATTTTCATGTAAGAACTCAACACACTCTTCAGTACACTGTTCCGGAGCCACTGTAATCATTTTTACAGCTCCTGCACTTTCGTCAACCAGTTTTTTCAGGTGTTTGATTGTTAAGGGCTGTATAAACCGTTCAATATGAGCTCCTTTTTTCTCCGCATTTATGAAAGGTCCTTCTAAATGCAAACCAATTAAACCCGGTCCGCCTTCGTCCAGGTACTCTCTGGTTGCTTTAATACATTTAGAGATGGTTTCTGGTGAACTGGTTGGAATGGTGATCAAAAAGCTGGTGGTACCTACTTTTTGAAAACTTTCGGCAATTCGATAAAGCCCTTGTTTGCTTGCATTGGTAGAAAATAAAATGGCATCGCCCCCGTAAACCTGTAAGTCAATAAAACCCGGAGCAAGATTTAATCCGTTTAAATTAAAGGTCCGTATATCACTTGGCAGATCTTTTTCGTTAATAATATCAATGATACTGTTTTCATCAATTAAAATAGCCTTACGATACTCGAGACCGGTTCCGGTGTAAATGGTAGAATTTGTTATCGCATACATACTAAAAGGTTTGGTTTTACAAGGGATAAATAGAGTAAATAGATTCTTGATTACCAACTACCAATAGTTATTTTTTATAAGTTTTGATTGATTTCATTTGCCAATCTAGCTACATCTTCATCACTATTAAACAAGTGAAGGCAAATGCGTAATCTTTCTTTGCCTTTTTCAACGGTTGGCGAGCGAACCGCTCCTACACTAAACCCGTTTTTTTTCAAACTTTCTGCTGCAGCAACCACCGTCTCATTTCCCTCCACAATAATAGACTGAATAGGAGCACTACTCTCTAACAACTGAATTCTGCTACTCAGTTTCGACTTGAACAAGTCAATCTTATCCCTTAATAATTTTTGAAGTTCTGGATGCACATTTAAATAATGATAAGCCATTTTAACGGCAACCAACGAATGAAAGGGCGCTGCTGTTGTAAAAATGAAACTGCGTGCTGTATTAATTAAGAAATCCCGCAGGTTAGTTGAGCCTAAAACAATGGCCCCGTGAGAACCAATGGCTTTCCCAAAGGTGTGAATGCGCACAAACACTTTACTTTCAAGTCCTAATTCGGAAACCAAACCCTTACCACAATACCCTAACACGCCGGCTCCATGCGCTTCGTCAATAATGATATTTGCATTGTATTTGGCTGCCAATTCAACCATGGCTTTTAAATCAGGCGAATCACCATCCATTGAATAAATGCTTTCAATACCTATAAAAATGTTGCCCCTTGCTACTTTTAGTTTCTGCTCCAGACTGCCTAAATCATTATGCATGAATTTATACCTGGTTGCATAACTCAATCTTGCCCCATCAATAATACAGGCGTGAACCTTTTCATCTAAAATAATTGTATCGCCTTTTTGCGGAATGGAGGAAAAAACGCCCAAATTGGCATCATAGCCCGAATTAAACAATAAACCCGCCTGAGCATTATGTTGAGCGCTTAACCATTGCTCCAATTCTGTCGCGTAATTGGTATTGCCTGAAATTAATCTTGAGCCAGTAGAACCAATCAAATAATCGGGATACTTGTTCAATTCTTCATCAATAAGTTGTTTAAGCTCTGCACAGTGGGCTAAGCCTAAATAATCATTCGATGAAAAATCAACCAAATCAGAATCGGGCTTAAGTGCCCTAAGTAAATGCTTTGATTGTAGGTTGGTTAACTGACTGGCTAAAAAGGCCTCTATAGTGTTCATTAAGGTTGTGTATTGAGCATGCAATTTAAAAAGATGCAATGAAAGCACCATATTAATACCTCAATAAGTCAATTTATGCTCATATATAAACTTTCCCTTCATTTCTTTTGCTTACACAAAAGAAATCAAGCAAAAAAAGTATAAATCCGAAAGCTTCAAATCTTCCTGTCGGAATGTCTTGTTGAAATCACTCAATCAAATTTGTACCGATATTTTTTATTATTTGCCTTCATCTAAATCACCTATTCCCAAGAATTCTAATTCGTTTCTGTTTGTTTTATCAATCGTTCAATTGTCGCTAATTCCATAAACCTACAAAATGGATTGGCAAGCTTAATTTGTTCGGGTGATTTACAATCAGGTTCAAATAATCTTGGGCTCCCAACCATAATAAAAATCGCTTTTGCTCTTGAGACAGCTACGTTGAATCTATTGGGGCTATACAAAAAGTCCATTCCCCGAGGGGCATCTTCAGGTGATGAACTTGCCAAGCTGTAAATAATCACAGGGGCTTCCTGTCCCTGAAATTTATCAACTGTCCCAACCTCTACATTCGGTATTCTTTTTTGCAATTCAAAAACATTACTGTTATATGGCGTAATAATTTTTATATCACCAAATTGTAAAAGACGGCTGTTATTTTTTTCATCTACCCAAAAAACATCTCCTTTTGTCAGTTCCTGAATGATTTGTACAATTTCATCAATTTCTTCAATGCTCAAATTCGTATTGCCTTCATGCTCTACCGGCTTGTAAAACAGGCCTGAACCTTTGTAACAGGTATTGCCTTCAATTTTTTGATTTTCATCAAGACCGTCAACAGAATGAAGTCTTGACTCATAAAACATTTCAGAATCAAAAGAACAGATACTCGGATGCATTCTCCATGTTTTGTCTAAAAAGATTCCTTTTGTTTCAGGAATTGTTTTTCTTCCTTCAAGCAAATGTTCCAATGCAGACACATCAGTTCCTTCGGGGTGGACTCCCTTGATAGGTTGTTTAAGCTGTTGATGGTCACCCAATAATATGATGTTCTTTGCAGAATGCGATACAACAATTGTATCAATCAAGGCAAATTGACCTGCCTCATCTATAAACAGATAATCCACTGAACCAATTAATTTTTCGTTACACCACATAAAACTAGTCCCGGCTATAATATGATTATCAGAAAGTTTAGAAACTACCTGATCCACATTCTTAGCAATATCCCACGGGTATTCCTTTTCATCGGATGAGGAGCCTTTATATTGTATTTTTAAGTCAAAATTTTCACTGTCTGCAATTTGCTTTACTTTATAAAGAATATTGACAATAACTTTATGGCTTAGAGCAGTAATTCCAATCCTTTTCCCGTTTTTAAGCAATTCAAAAATCATATGACTTGCAGTATAACTTTTTCCGGCTCCTGGAGGTCCCTGAATCGGTAAATAACTGTTATCCAATTTTGTCGCCCAATCGATACTTTTTTCTACAGTATTATTACTGCTCATAACAGTGTCGGAAACCCTTGGAATATTATTTAATAATAAATCGCGAGCAGTCTTGTATTCAGAGCTAGTGCTATCGAATCCGTTCTCCACGATCCATTCTGCGAACCGTATTAAAGCATTCTCTTTATCTTTAGTTGGGAATCTTTCAAATTTGAACAATGTTTCAGGATGTATATCCTTAATTTTAGGACCTTTTCTTAATTTAATTATGTTTTTAGTTTCATCAAATTCAACAATATCACCAAAAGTAATATCGCTTTCATTTTTTATCTGATTTCCTACTTTTAGTTCACATTCCTGATTAGGAAAAGTATAAGAATCTATTACACTACGCTTGTCGGTAACTCTTTCTCCTTTAAATTGTAAACAGGTAAGTGCAGCCTTTTCATCCAATAATTCGTCTAGTTGCAACTCTTTGATTCTGAAATACTCCCACCAAAAAGATTTTTCTTCCCGACGATACCAATCAAGCATATTGGCAAGGAGATATTTAGCTTGTTCGGTTGAAGACCGTTCTTCAGATAAAGGAGATACGTCGTGCATCAGGGCTTTATATATAGGCTCAATACGTTCTAAATGGGCAATTATATTTTCAGACACTTCTACTTCATTTAGAACAGGTCTTGGTATGTTTTCAGAATTAATGATTAGAATTTCCCGTTCTTTTTCAAGCCACTTGTGAAGATTTTGAGTTGAAAAACAATCATCCCGATTGTAAAGTTCAATGGCCTCTTTCATTTCATTCATCACTTCTTCTGTCACTTCTTCCAACCTATTAGATTCCAATAAAAATTCAAACATTGACTTGAATTTCGAAAGTGAGCGTAAATCCATTTCCCTGGTATAACCATGATATTTTTCCAAATCTTTCAATGAATACTTTTCGATTCCCGCCCTGATGGATTGCCTTAAAATACGGTGCAAATCAACAAATGATTGAGTACGCAAAAGAATATCTATTTCATTTTCTTTTGTCGCATATTTTCCCATCATTCTTTTCAGTGCTGCGGTTTCATATGGAGCAAAATGATAAATATGAAGTTTCGGGTATTCCTTTCTTTTTTTAAATACAAAATCAACAAATTCCTCCAGAGCGGCTTTTTCCTGCTCTATATTGGTTACCCAGATCTTATGATAATCATTTTGATAAACCCATCCAAATAAATACTCCAATCCAGTCGGTTCAACCAAAGGATCTCCTTCAAAATCTAAGTAAATATCTCCACCAGTAGGTTCAGGCAAATTGTAAAAGCCTGTATTCTCAACTCTTTCTAAAATTTCATATGTAGGTTTGTTTGTAGTCCTAGCTTCATTCTGAAGACGTGCCTGTTCCCTCAACTTTACAAATGTTTCAATGGAACCTTTTGTTGGTTTAAATGGTAACGGGAGAGGCAGTTTCGACATCGCATCCAATGTTTCAACTCCATGAAGTTTTACTTCCTTAATTTGAGAATTTCCCATACCGGCTATAAAACTTAAATGATCATCGTCCCTTCTTATCTTATTGCAATGTTCCCACCAATTACAAATTTCACAATGTGAACAAGGGTCAGGATAAGTGAAAACCGGAGTTTGAACAGCTTCATCCAGTCTCCTTTTCATTAAGCGTAGATAAGAAATGTAGTCATTTACCCTGTATTTCATTTCATCTTCAGGGGTCCTTACACGCATATATTCCGGCAACACGCCTTGTATTTCTTTTAAAATTTCAGAATAAAGGGCAATTTGCAAAATTGTACCTGCTCTTGTTTCTGTCGACAATTTAGTATCTATAACTTCATAAGACCAATCGCCCAATTCACTTGGCACTGGCACTTTCATTAAAAAGTCTGCCCAACCCTGCCATTTTTCATTACACAGCCTTGCCTGATAAATATAATCTATTCCCTCTCTCATGGCATCAATCGTCTTTTGTTGAGCACCTGATTCATATTGGCCAATTTTTAAAATACTGTGACCTTGCTGTTCAAGAGTTGTCAAAAATGAATTTTCAAAATCGAGGCCTCTTTCTCTTAATAAATCCAAAACTCTGTTTGTATTTACAGGCTTTTCCAATAAACCTTCGGCAACGTCTTTGTTAAGTTTTGACAAGTGTTTGCAATGCACATGATTGGATAAATCAGATGCAGAAAAAACAAATTGATTATTCAATTTCCTCATTTTTATTATCTAGAATTTGTTTTAAATCACCAATAATTTAGCCAAAACCTAAGGCAAAAAAGGTAAAAAAAGTGCTTACCCATGATTTGGGTTCGCTACTACACACCATTCGCAAGTGTCTTGGAACTAATGATAGGTGAAATTTTTGGCATGGTAAAGAACATCATGACCTACACAACCTGACCCATAACGTGTTGCTACATCTTCTCTCAGCTTGTAACGACTCGCGCGTTCTAGTACCATATTAATAATATTATTAAATAATTAAATATTAATATTAATTAGCTGTTATAAAAAATTATATTGAGTTATAATTTTTTATACCCTATAACTATCCACTCTATGCTGCTCTTTTTTGATACTGAAACAACAGGACTTCCTTCTAACTGAAGGCTCCAGTCACGGATTTAAATAATTGGCCTCGGCTTGTTCAATTGGCATATCTACTATATGACAATAACGGAAACAAAATTACCGAAGGAAACCATATAATTAAGCCTGATAGGTTTACCATTCCATTAGAAGCTTCAAGAGTTCATGGAATTACTACTGATAGAGCTAATAGAGAAGGAAAAGAATTGATTAATGTCTTAAAGGATTTTCAAATATTACTTAATAAGGCAGAATGCCTTGTTGCGCATAACATGAGCTTCGATGAAAAAGTCATTGGAGCTGAGTTTTTGAGAAACCAAATGACAAATGGAGTCGGAACCAAAAGGAAGATCTGTACCATGGAAAAAACAACAATTTTTTGTGCTATTAATGGACCTTATGGATATAAATGGCCCAAGCTTTCGGAATTGTATTTTAAGCTTTTTGGAGAAACATTTGAAGAAGCTCACAATGCATTTGTTGATATTAAAGCAACAGCTAAGTGTTATTGGGAGTTGAAAAAACGTTCTAAAATTTAAAAAATGCATTCAATGCACATTCGGCAAGCACTAGCTGAAAGGGTTTTGTTCCTAAGAATTTTATTTTTCACGAGTGTAAACTTGAACAAAATCTGCCACCAAAGCTCACATTCATCATGAGATTCTTTTGAGTGCGGCGTGAAACTAGGAAATAGCAAAACCATTAATCTTTCCCTCAAAAAGGATAAATTAGACCCAATGAATTTTTACATATCTGCAATCTTATTGGGCTTAAGTTTATCTGCCATTGCCTTGGGAATTTTCATCTCAATGAAAATTTTTAATATTCCTGATATTACTACTGATGGAAGTTATACACTTGGCGCAGTAATTACGGCTATTTGTTTAACCAATGGTATTTCAATGGTACCAACTTTTTTGTTTACGGTATTGAGCGGGGCCGTTGCTGGCAGCATAACTGGCTTCATTCACACCAAATTAAAGGTAAATGCCCTTTTAGCGGGCATTTTAACAATGACGGCTTTGTATTCTGTCAACCTAAGCATCTTAGGGCGCTCTAATTTGCCTTTAGTAAACGTTAGAAATCTATTCCAAACGTTGCAGCTAAGCTCAAATGACACTCTTAATAGTTTAATGCTACTCTTACTGTTTATTGGCTTGTTGTTTACCGGGTTAACACTTTTACTAAAAACCGACTTTGGCTTGGCCATGCGTGCTACTGGCAACAGTGAAAGCATGATAAGGGCTTTAGGGGTAAATACCAACCGGATGAAAATTATTGGCATAGCAATCTCAAATGGATTGGTTGCTACCGCCGGTTTTTTAGTGACTCAATACCAAGGTTTTGCAGATATTAATATGGGTATAGGGATTGTGATTGTTGGCTTAGGTTCGGTAATGATAGGAGAGGCGCTAAATCATTGGTTCCATATCCAAAGCATCTGGATGCAGCTCTTACTGGTTATTTTAGGAGCAATTGCTTTTCAACTGGTTCTGGCCTTTACATTATCCTTAGGTATAGATCCTAATTTGTTAAAGTTAATTACTGCTGTTTTTGTACTGATAATTGTAAGCATTCCTCAAATCCGTTTCCGTAAGCAATCATGATTAAGGTAAAGAACATTTCGAAGAATTTTAATAAAGGAAAGGCCAATGAGGTTAATGCGCTGCTTGACATCAATTTAACAATCAACAGGGGCGAATTTGCTGTAGTAATTGGGGCCAATGGCTCAGGAAAGTCTACTTTTTTAAATTTAATTGCCGGAAATCTGTTTCCAAGTTCAGGAACGATTGAGATTCAGCAGCAAAACGTCACTAATTTACCCGATTACAAGCGTAGCAAATGGATTGCACGTGTTTTTCAAAACCCGTTAAGTGGAACGGCTTCCGAATTGAATATTCTCGACAATTTCAGACTTGCTGCCATTAGAACACAGTCCAAGAAACTTAAAATAGGCACTTCCAAAGCATTTATTCAGAAGGTAAAAGAAAAGGTATCTACCTTAAAAATGGGCTTGGAAAACAAATTAGATCAACCAATGGGGTCTCTCTCTGGAGGACAGCGACAGGCACTTACCTTATTAATGAGTGTAATGGATGAAGCCAGGATTCTATTACTGGATGAACCAACGGCAGCTCTTGATCCGCGGTCGGCTAATTTTGTAATGCAAACTGCCAACCAACTAATTTCCGACTATCAACTTACAGCCATTTTAGTTACACATAATCTTAAAGATGCCTACACCTATGGCAACCGGATTATCCAGTTTTCGGAAGGAAAAATTATAAGGGATTTATCCGCTGAAACAAAACAGGAACTGGAACTAAATCAATTATTTAGTTGGTTTGAATAAAACTTAAAAGACCAAATTCGATAGCCAATATAAAATTATATTCAATTAAGCACTATGGACTACTCTTCTAATTTGTATACTCAAACCTAAACTTACTTAAGTCCGGTAAATAAGCTTTCTTCCGTTTCAACTCAAAATCATAAATAACCCTACCTAAATTACCCAGGAACGGAAGGCAAATACTTTCATATTCGTATTTGCTATCGTTAAAAATTTCATCTTTATTACTGAAAACCACCGCCGAAAGCAAAAACTCTACTTTATTATCAAAGTCAACTATATAAGCATTATCAAGCATATAACCGTAAGAATCGCCCACTTTATTGAATATGCGAATATTGGCAGGCAACTGGTCTTTTTTATCACCAAACATCAAGAACTTAACATAGGAAGGGTGATACTCTTTGGTATTGCTATAATTGGGGTGTTTGCTTTCCTGTGGCAACATCGACATGTACTAGTATACAAAATTATAATCATCATCAGTGAGACCAAAACGCTGAGAGGCCGCAACAGATTCAGGGAATAATAAGGTTTTCAGTAGTTTTTGTTGCTCTTGCAGCGGATAAAAGTTTTTATACTGAAGATTGTACGGTTTATTTATGAGAGAGTCCTTAGCATTAAGATACCCTTTACCCTTAAAAATGGGCTTTAGTCCTTTATAAATATTGTTTGAGTTATAAACCTGGGGCTGACTATAAACCATTTTACCACCAGAATAAAACTGCATAGGATTGGTATATCTGGCTGTAATCGTATCATCGCCCACCACATACCTGTTTAAAATTCTAACATCTCGAAAACCCTTTTCCTTCAACCTTTCATCGATATATTGCTGTCCTAAAAACTCATACAAACGGTTATAGGCATCATTATCGCTTACAAGAAGAATCTTTTTTATATAATTAGAAATCGATGGAAGTCCGTTTGAAGCCGAAGTATCAACACTCACAGCGATTTGCTTGCGGGAAGCACTGTCAATCTTCAGCGCAGCTTCCTTGTTTAGTCCATTAATATTTAGCTTATTGATCTTTTCAAGAGAAAGAAGTGCCAAAGGGAGCTTTACAGTGCTTGCTGCATAGAAAAAACGGTTTCTATCTACATTAAAAGTATACGTTTTAAAAGAGGGACGGTTGTTTTTATCACGATTAATTTGCGTGTAAACCACTTGTACTTCATGTTTATCCGGATCATTGAATATTTCTTTAAACAGTTCCGGTTTAGATTTAAGCAGCTTTTCAATGAAATTTTTATCTGCTTGCGCTGTGGCAACTTTATTAAATAAAATAATAAGCAAGAGCACTAAAACTTTCTTCATATAATAACTCTTAAAGCGTTTCAATTTCAACTTTTGCAATTTATAAAAGCAAATCCTAATTTTGCATTGCATTTGGTTTGCGTTTTACCCTACTCAGAAACGCAATTAAAAGGGAATCAGGTGAAAATCCTGAACAGGCCCGCTGCTGTAAACTCAATTACTTATAGTTCATTGTTTAAATAGTATTCATTGAATTAAAGAGTAAAAATTTCTTCGGCCTACAAGCCACTGTTGAACACACAACAACGGGAAGGCGCTGCAAGAAAAGAGTAAGTCAGAAGACCTGCCAATGCTCGATAATTATTTCATAGCTTTCGGGGACCAAAGCTGGAATGTGAATACTGCTAGCGTATTTCCATTTACTTTCCTTGTTAGTTATGAGCTTCTTCAACTCATAAACTATCAAAATTGAAAAAAACAATTACTTTACTGACGCTTACTGCCGTTTCATTAACAGCATTTGGCCAGGACAAGAAGTTAAGCCTGGACGAAGTTAACGTTACAGCTACTAAATTTGCCAAACAATCATCTGAGACCGGAAAAGTAGTTTCTATCATTTCCAGAGAAGAGTTAGAACGTAGCGGAGGTAAAAACATTAACGACCTACTGAATATTCAGTCCTCTTTAACTCTTAATGGAGCTAACTCTAACCGTGGCATAAATATTTCAACTTTTCTTCGTGGAGCCCCAAGCGGTTACGTGCTGATTTTAATTGACGGAATTCCGGTGAATGATCCTTCCCAAATTTCAAATGATTATGATCTGAATTTAATCAGCTTGGAAATGATTGACCATATTGAGATTTTACGCGGCGGACATTCAACCTTATACGGTTCGGATGCAATGGCAGGTGTAATAAATATTATTACAAAAAAAGGTGGAGATAAGCCTGTAAGTTTAAATGCACTCTTAACAGGGGGCAGTTACAATACTTTTAAACAAAACTTAGGTGTAAATGGACGCTTTAAAAAAGTAGATTACAACTTTTCTCTTACTAACGAAGATTCCAAAGGTTTTTCAAGCGCTCAAAAATTTGGAGATACCGGAGAATTTGACAATGATGATTTTCATCTAAAAGCAATTAATGCAAATTTAGGATGGGCTGCTACATCAAATTTAATGATAAGACCATTTGTACGATACAGTGACTCAAAAACGATGATCGATTATGGCGCATTTACCGATGATAAAGATTATAAAGGGAAATCCTCTGAACTTGCTAGTGGTTTTACAAGTAATTTAAAACTCAATTCAGCCGACCTGTTTTTCAATTATAGCTACAATAATGTAAAGCGTTATTTCCTGAACGATAGCATTACAGGCCCACAAGAATATAGTTTAAGCGATATGAAAGGTCAGCTTCATAATGCAGAAGTTTATAGTAAGTTTAACCTTTCTAATTATATTGAGCTTTTAACAGGAACTAGCTACCATTTTGCTAACACCAATCAGATTAGCAAATACATAAGCCCTTACTGGCAATCTACGTCAGAGCTAAATGGTGATTCAGCAAAAAACTCTATTGCCAGTGTATACGCTTCATTTTTCCTGAAAAATCTATATGGTTTTAATTTTGAAGGCGGGGCTCGATTTAACCATCATTCTATTTACGGAAATAACTTTACTTACACCATAAATCCATCTTTTTTGGTTGATGAAAACACCAAGCTTTTTGTAAATATTTCGTCAGCCTTTAAAGCACCTTCTCTTTACCAACTGTATTCAATTTATGGGGATAAAAATCTGAGTCCTGAAAAGGCAACTACCTATGAAGCTGGTTTCCAAACTGTATTTTCTGATGGAACGGTTAAAGTTGGGTTAAACGCATTCAGACGTGATGGTAAAGATGTGATAGCCTTTACAAATAAATATGTGAATTACAACAAACAAAAGGATCGTGGTATGGAAGTTGAAACTGAAGTTATACCTGTTAAAGACTTAACTTTAAAGGCTTTTTATTCTTTAGTTTATGGAAAAGTTACCACACAAAATGCTACTTTTAATAACCTTTACCGTCGTCCACGTAACAGTTTTGGATTAAATTTAGGTTACAAGGTTAACGATAACTTTTTTGTCTCAACTAACTTAAAAATTACCGGTGAACGTATTGATCCGTATTTCGATTCAAATACTTATCAGTCAACCAATCTTACACTAAAAAGTTATGCATTATTGGATGCTTACGCAGAATATAAACTGTTAAAAAAGCTTAAACTTTTTGCTGACATAAAAAATATAACCGATGAGAAGTATGTTGAAATAACAGGATACAACACTCGCGGATTTAACTTTAGCACCGGTTTAAGTCTAAGTCTATAATAATCTAAATCTGTATATTATGAACAACAAACCACGCATTTTTGCACTGCTTAGCTTTATTGCTTTGGCGCTGATTAGCAGAATTTATCTATTCCCGACCCATGGTTTTGCTCCAATTGATGCTATAGCCATTTTCAGTGGCGCATATTTTGGCCGCAATTGGCTTGGGTTTATCAGTCCGTTAATTGCTGTTTGGATTAGCGACCAAATTGTAAACCTTCAGTTTTACCACAAAATCGTTCCCTTTTATGATGGTTTCTACTGGCAATACGGATGCTATATATTAATGGTTATTATAGCCTCAATAGCTATTAAAAAACCAAAAGCTTTAAACATTGCAGCATGTGCAGTTGCATCAGGGTTATTGTTCTTCATTATTACCAATTTTGGTGTTTGGGCGGGAGGAACTATGTATCCTATGAATCTAACAGGACTTACCACCTGCTACATTGCCGGTTTACCATATTTAAACACATCAATTTTGGCTAACTTCATTTATTGTGCTCTATTATTTGGTGGGTTTGAGCTGGTAAAATACCGTTTTCCAGTATTGGCTCATCAAGCATAACTTGTCAGTTCGGCTGATAAATTATTTTCTCTGCGTCTTCGCATCTCTACGGCCTAATCTATCATTACCGCCGAGGTGCAAAGACGCAGTATTCATTTTAAATATAATTCGTTATTAACAGCATGATTATTTTCGTAACAGGAGGTGTTAAATCAGGTAAAAGCAGGTATGCTCATAATCTGGCAAAAAACTTAAGCGATAATCCTGTTTATGTGGCTACCGCCAAAATTTGGGATGATGAATTTAAAGAAAGAGTTCAGCGCCATCAGTCTGATCGCGGACCAGAATGGGAAAACTTTGAAGAAACACATGCTGTAAGCTCCTTGCCAATTGACAATAAAACAGTTGTAGTGGATTGTTTAACCCTATGGCTCACCAACTTTTTTATCGATCATAAGCAAAACATTGATTCATGCCTTACACAGTTCAAATTTGAAATTGACCAACTAATGGAAAAAGCCGGAACGTTTATTTTAGTATCCAATGAAATAGGCATGGGTGTTCATGCAGAAACTGCCATTGGACGCAGGTTTACCGATTTACAAGGCTTGGCCAATCAGTATGTTGCTCAAAAAGCGCAAAAAGTAATATTAATGGTTTCAGGCATACCATTAACGGTAAAAGAATAGCAATGATAAAAACGAAAGCAGCCTTATTCTGGAGTGGAGGAAAAGATTCGGCTTTTTCCCTTTACAAAATCCTGAATGATCATCCTCAAATTGAATTGTCTTGTTTAGTTACCACTATCAATGAAGAATATAAACGAATTTCAATGCATGGAGTTCGAGAGGATCTACTTGACCAACAAGCCCAGAGCATTGGCATTCCGTTAAAAAAAATGTACGTGCCGGCTACCTGTACTAATGAAGATTATGAAACTGTACTACTTGGCTTATTTAAACAGCTAAAACAAGAAGGTATTACTACCATTATTTATGGAGATATCTTCTTAGATGATCTGAAAATTTACAGGGAGAAGCTATTAGAAAAAGCAGACCTTCAAGGTTGTTTTCCGCTTTGGAAAAAGAACACAAGTACATTAGTTAAAGACTTTATTGACAAAGGTTTTCGAACCATTATCTGTTGCGTAAAATCAGAACTGCTAAATAAAGAACAGTCAGGCAAGGAGATTGATACCACTTATATAAACTCGTTGCCAGAAACAGTAGACCCTTGCGGTGAGAATGGTGAATTCCACAGTTTTTGTTTTGATGGCCCCATCTTTACTAAACCAATAAATTTTGAAATAGGCGAAACGATTTTTAAACCCTACAGCACAAAAACAACCGAAGGAACTTTTCAACATGGCTTTTGGTTCACCGATTTAATTCCTGTTCACTAATTTTTTAACATGAAAAGCTTTACTATTAATAAACCTAATCACGATTTGCATAAAGAAATTCAGCATAAAATTGATTTTAAAACCAAACCGTTGGGTGCATTAGGCAATCTAGAAACTATAGCTTGTAGAGTTTCTGCCATACAACAAACGCTTAATCCAGAACTTATCAATCCCCATATTGTAGTTTTTGCCGCCGATCATGGCATTGCTCAATCAGGGGTGAGTAAATACCCCCAAGAGGTAACATATCAAATGGTGCTCAATTTTATCAACGGCGGAGCAGCAATTAATGTGTTTTCAGGCCAGCATAATATTGAATTAAAGATTGTTGATGCGGGCGTAAAAGGATGTTTTAATGATTGTCCTTCGGTGATAGATATGAAAATTGCTGAAGGAACCAGAAACTTTGCAAATGAACCAGCAATGTCAATAAAAGAGGCAGAATTGGCAATTAACAGGGGCGCTGCATTGGTTAAAGAAATTGCGCAAACAAACTGTAATATTATTGGCTTTGGCGAAATGGGTATTGCCAATACTTCATCAGCGGCTGTAATTATGCATAAAATAACCGAAATCCCATTGAATTTATGCGTAGGCAGAGGTACCGGACTTGATGATGAAAAGCTTGTTGAAAAATGCAAAGTCCTGGAGGCGGCAGCTAGTAAATATCAACCTCAACAGCCGATGGAGGTTTTAAGCACTTTTGGAGGCTTTGAAATTGCTCAAATTACAGGAGCCATGTTACAAGCAGCTGAAGAAAGAATGGTGATTTTAATTGATGGTTTTATTGCTACATCGGCTTTATTAATTGCACAGGCTATTAATCCAGCTGTACTTGAATATTGCATTTTCTGCCATCAAAGTGATGAAAGCGGTCATAAACTAATGCTGGAGTTTTTAAATGCTGAGCCGATTTTAAAGCTCAATATGCGTTTAGGCGAAGGAACTGGCGCCGCACTGGCCTATCCAATTATCCAATCAGCAGTAAACTTTATGAACGAAATGGCTTCTTTTGAAAGTGCAGGAGTGAGCAATGTTACCACTTAGTGGCAGACAATAAAGCATTACGCTAAAAGTATTTTTAGACAAACTCATAAACCCCATATGCAAGAAACTGAGCAAATGCTTTCACAGCAAGTTAATTCAACCCCAGACAAGTCGTCATTTAAAAGGGCATTGATTATTCAGCTTAACTTGTTTTTTACAGCAATAATGTTTTACACGCGAATTCCTTGCCCTAAATGGATTACTCATCAGCAAGAATATTTAAACCGGGCAACTGTTTATTTTCCAATTATCGGTTGGCTGGTGGGTATGGTAGCAGCAATTACGTTTTGGCTTTCTTCCCAGCTATTTAATCCCGCTCTTGCTGTAATAATAAGCATAATCAGCAGTATTTTAATTACAGGAGCCTTTCATGAGGATGGCTTTGGGGATGTTTGTGATGGCTTTGGAGGTGGCTGGACTAAACAGCGTATCCTTGAAATAATGAAAGATAGCAGGGTAGGAGCTTATGGTGTAATTGGAATTGTCCTTATGTTAAGCATCAAGTTTTTTGGCTTAACTGCAATAAACCTTACAATTTTGCCTTTTGTAATAGTTGTGGCCCATTCATTAAGTCGTGCAACAGCTTTGTCATTCATTTATTCCCACGAATATTCACGAGAAAACGAAGACTCAAAGGCAAAACCCATTGCTAAAAAGCTACCATTTAGAAGTCTTTTACTTGCCATGTTTTGGGGTATTTTACCATTACTAATTGTATGTTATTATTTTAACAACTGGTTGTACTTAGCTGTATTTGTGCCTTTAGTATTGTTAAAGTATTACCTGGGTAGATATTTTAATAAATGGATTAATGGTTATACCGGTGATTGCTTAGGGGCAACCCAACAGCTAGCTGAAGTAATTATTTATTTGTTTTTTGCTTCAACCTTATGGACATCTATTTAATCCGTCATACAGAGGTAAACATTGCCAAAGGTATATGTTACGGGCAAAGTGATCTGGATGTTTTACAGGATTCTGTACAACAAACGAGCGAGCAATTATCTTTACTGCTCCCTCAAAATAAAACTCTGTATTCCAGTCCACTGAAACGTTGCAAAACCTTAGCCAGCCACCTTACCAACCAAGTCTTATTTGACGATCGTTTAATGGAAATGAACTTCGGAGACTGGGAACTTCAGGACTGGAATAATATAAATCAAGCCGAATTAAATCCATGGATGGAAGATTTTGTAAACATTCAGGTGCCAAACGGTGAAAGTTTTGTTCAATTACATGGGCGAACAGTTGATTTCATTAACGAACTGATTAATAATCAAGAAAAACAGATCGTAATAATAACTCATGCAGGAGTAATCAGAAGCTGGTTATGTGAAGTTTTGGGAATACCATTAAAAAATGCTTTTAAATTGGCAATTGATTACGGTTCAGTTAGTAAATTGTCATTCAATTACAATCATTGGTCAGTTCAATTTATCAATAATAAATTGTCGTGATTTTAGCATATTATGAAAAAACTAGTTGTACTTACAGGTGCCGGCATAAGTGCCGAAAGTGGTTTAAAAACATTCAGGGATAGTGATGGTTTATGGGAAGGTTACGACATCAATGAAGTAGCTACTCCTGAAGGTTGGCGTAAGAACCCTGCTTTGGTGCAAGAGTTTTACAATATGCGCCGAAAGGCGGTTGTTGAAGCAGAACCCAACGCTGCACATTATGCTCTTGCCGAGTTGCAACAATATTTTGATGTAGTAATTATTACTCAAAACATTGATAATCTACATGAAAAAGCAGGTTCAAACAAGGTGATTCATTTACACGGCATCATTACCAAATCACAAAGCAGTTTGGACCCGAACCTTACTTATGACATAGAAGGTTATGAAATTAAAATGGGAGAGAAGTGCGAAAAAGGCTCCCAGCTACGGCCGCATGTGGTATGGTTTGGTGAAGCCGTTCCGATGATTGAACCTGCCGCCCGTGAATGTTCAGAGGCAGATTTGTTTGCAGTCGTTGGGACTTCCTTACAAGTTTATCCGGCTGCTGGACTAATTGACTTTGTTCCATATGAAAGCCCTAAGTTTTTGGTCGACCCTAATACACCTTATGTTTCAGGAAATATCAAAACCATTAAAGAAAAGGCTAGTGTCGGTTTACCACTATTAGTTGAGCTCCTTTTACAAGAAAATGGGGGATAAGCTAATTTTGCCCCCTAAGTTGAGGTATAAAATCAATATATAGCAGATTAAAGCGATTTCACTCATTTTACCTTAACTTTGCTTTTTTACAGATGATGGATAATTCAGTAGTTTACAATACATTTTTTGATCATTTACGTACAAGTTTATCTAACGAAACGTTTGCTAAGCTTACTTTGGCTAAAACTATTGGGAATACCCAGTTATTAAACATATACGTTAAACCGGTTAAACTTAAACAAGAACTAAAACTTTCCCTCACTTATCATTTTCAAACTCAAGATAAGGTTGAAAACTATGATATTGAAGAGGGGATAGAGGTTCTGAAGTCATATATCAACAATCCGTTTCTATCGGCTATATTATTTACCACCCAGGCTGACATTGCATTGAAACTGAATAAAAAGCGTGTTGCTACTATAATTGAATCAAAACCAACCTTTACCCAATCGGTGGCTCAAACGCATGATCAACCTAAAAAACGCTTAATCGAAGCTGACAAAGCTAATTACCTCATGCATTTGGGCATTGTTGATGAAAAGGGCCAGGTTATAAAATCAATGGCTGATAAATACCGTCAAATCAATAAATACATTGAGATTATTGAAGGTTTGGTTAAGAATGCAGCAATAAGTAAAGAGGATTTCCAAGTTATAGACATGGGATCGGGAAAGGGCTATTTAACCTTTGCCTTGTATGATTATTTAGTGAATAATCTGGGTATAAATGCAACAGTTATCGGCATTGAATTAAGAAAAGAATTGGTTGACCTTTGTAATTCCATCGCTCAAAAGTGCGGCTTTAAAAATTTGCATTTTGTTTCGGAACGAATAGAGAATTACAAAACTGAAAAAATTGACCTGTTGATTGCTTTGCACGCCTGCGATACAGCAACTGATGATGCCTTGTATAAGGGTATTAGTGCAGGGGCCCAGCTTATTGTTTGCGCACCATGTTGTCATAAACAAATCCGCAAACAACTTCATTGCTCAACAGAACTTACCCCTGTTTTAAAGCATGGAATTTTTGAAGAACGACAGGCCGAAATGCTTACCGATGGACTGCGCTCTTTATTACTTGAATCACAGGGATATAAATCAAAAGTATTTGAGTTTATCTCTAATGAGCATACACGTAAAAATGTTATGATTGTGGGTAGTAAGATGAAGGATAATAAAAATCAAAGGACAGTTAAAGCTCAAATAGATCAACTAAAATTAGCTTACGGTATTAAGGAACAGCAATTGGAAACCCTATTAATCAATAATGGATTTTATAATGTTTAGTATCAATATTATTAATCTAATAAGGTAAAACAACATTTGA